>JAVMKJ010000114.1:0-20294 GCA_031732855.1 Candidatus Competibacter sp. | reverse complement strand
ACTTTGCGAGCGCGCTGGGTAAACGGCTGGTGCTGGTCTTTGAATAAGTACCCATCACCGATGGTTGAGAGGAACCGTAAAATTTATGAACGCAGATTTATTGGATGTTACCGAAGCACTGGTCCATGAGATTCAGCAAACCCCGGAAGAATACCGGCCTTTGCTGCTACATGGATGAGGCCCTGTATGAAGAACTACGAAATTCACGCCGAATGGGATACGGAAGCCGGCGTCTGGATCGCCACCAGTGAAGACGTACCCGGACTCTGCGCCCAAGCCGACACCTTTGATGATCTGGTGGACATCGTGACCGGGCTAGTACCCGATCTGCTGGCGCTGAACCACATCCCGGCTTTGCTGGCCGTGCCGATCCACATCACCGCGGAACGCACGGTGACCGTACAGGCAGCATGATGGCTTCGCTCTATCGGGAACTGATCGAGCACCTGAGGGCGGCGGACTGTACCTTTGTTCGCATGGGCAAGGGCAGCCACGAAATCTGGTATAGCCCGATCACCGGACGTACGTTTACCGTTCCGCGCTCGCTGGCGTCCCATCCGCTGGCCAACACCATTCTCAAGCAAGCCGGGTTACCGAAAGCGTTTTAGCCATGAACCGCATCCACGACAGCCTCCGTCACGTCTTCCAGCGCCACCGGCTGGTGTTCTGGTACGACCCGGAAGGCCAGTGGATCCTGGAGTTCGAAACCTTCAAGGACGACGGCATCCACAAACGGCGGATTGAAGGCACGAAATGGGGGACCAAGGTCGCGATCCATCGCGATCCCGACCCCCACCCGCTACCTGCTGTACTTTCCTTCCGCCCGTCCCCCGGACGCTGACAACTGGCTGCTCGATTTGCTGCTGCAAGGCCACGAATACCAGGCCGACCGCGCTTCGCTGGCGCTTCAGGAAGTGGGATTGCCCTATGAATTCCTGCCGGTAGTAGCGCAGCACATCGCCTTTTTCCATTCCACCCAGCGGGCGCAGGCGTTTCAGAAACTGCTGGCGCCGGAAGAAGACGCCGCCCGGCTTCGGCTCAAGATGATGGCGGTGCTCGCCGGTACGGCTCCCGACCTCGATGCTCTGTTGTTGCGGTTCCTCGACCAAGCCTCCACGCTGTCCCGATGTCTTCAACCCCCTCTCCCCCTGGAAGGAGGAGAGGGTTGGGGTGAGGGGGTCATTTCTTCCGACCCGGTCGAGGAATGTCTCGGCCCGGCCAGGCTAATTATGGCGCCGTCTGTCTTTCGCTCGCCACGCTCTCGTCGGCCTTGGCGGCGGTGCCCAGTTCCAGATAATACGCCAGCAATGCCAGCAGACCGACGCCGATCACCCACCCGATCAGTTGCCAGGCCCAGATCGAGGGGATGCCGAATCGCCAGGTGGCCGGCTGGTTGGGATCGCCGAACAGAGTATTGCCGATCACCGCGCCCGGACCGGCGGCGAACAGCAGCCACAACGAGGCCAGTACCGCGATCGGCGCAACCCAGCGGCGCTTGCCCGGCGGCAGCGCCGACCGCTCGGCCAGCCAGGAATGGCTTTCGGCCTTGCGTTCGGCGTCGTCGCGGGTGAGGGCCGACACCAGAATCGCCACTCCGAAGTTGGCCAGCAACCCCCAAGCGGCGGCATGGAAGGTCAGCGGCCAGCGGCCCCAAGCCTCAATGTGGAACCAGCGCAACCCCGCCGCCTCGGTCAGCGTCACCGCCAGCAACCCCAGCAGCAGGCCGGCCGTCACTCCCTGCCGGGTCAGGAACGGCCAGTAGCATATCGCCACCAGCGCCGGGACCATTTGCAGGCCGTAGGACACCGCCAGGCCGCCCAGCAGCGCGAGCGCGTCGGCCGAGGCGCCCGCCACCAGCAGCGCCAGCATCACCACCGCGACCACCCCCATGCGACCGACGAACTTCAGGGTGTGGTCGCCGGCGCGGGGCAGCAGGAAGCGCTGGACCAGATCGTAGGCGATCATTCCACCGGCGGTGGCCATGTAGCAGGAAGCAGTCGATTCCATCGCCGCCAGTGCCGCCAGCGCCAGCAATCCCACCAGCCAGGGCGCGGCATCGCCGAGCAGGTTGATCAACTCCGGCACCAGCAGGTCGCGCCCGCCCGGCAAATCCAGCAGATCGCGGTGCTTCAGTTCGTCCACCAGCATCGGATTGACCAACCCGGGATGGGCCGCCAGAAACGCCCGATCGGCGCCGAGGAAGTGACCGCCGATGCCCTGGATGGCGGTGAATACCATCAGGATCAGGCCCATGACCAGGGCGGACGCCCACACCTGCTGGGCGGCGAAGGCCGGCCGGCGGCTGGCCAGCGCCAGCATCGAGAACGCGGGCGAAGCCTGGATGCCCATCAGGGCGATCAGATAGCTCAGGATCATGGTGCCGGTCCACGGCCCGCCGACCGCCTGCGAGCCGTCGCGCACCCACTGCGCCGCGCCGGGGATGGCGAGATAGTGGCTGTAGCCGTCCGGGGTCCGTACCGGATCGTCGCGGCTCAGGGCGACGATCCCGGCGATCAGCCGATCCCAGCCGCCGACGAAGTGCAGCGTCAACAGGCCGACGGCGACGATGCCCGCGGCCAGCAGGAAAACTTGCAGCGCATCCACCCAGGCCACGGTGCGCAGTCCGCCGGAGGCGACATAGCTGACCACCACGCTGGCCAGCACCCACATCCCGAATTCCACACCCAGCAACCCGTCGGTCAGGACGTTGAACAGAAAACCGGCGGCGCGCAGTTGCAGGCCGATATACGGCACCGAGAAGAACAGCGCCACCCCGACCACCAGCACCCGCAACAGGTCGGAACGGAAATACCAGGCCAGCATCGCGCCGGGCGTGACAAAACCATGGCGCCGGCCCAGCAGCCATTGCCGTTTGAGAAACAGAATGCCGGTCAGCGGAATGGTCAGGGCGTAGAACGAGGCGTAGGCGTACTGCCAGCCGTCGGTATAGGTCAGGCCGGGATGGCCGATGAAGGTCCAGCCGGAAAAGCAGGTTGCGGTCGCCGCCAGGGTGAACAGGACCGGCGACAACCGACCGCCGGCGAGGAAATACTCGCTCGCCGTGCGCGCCCGCCGGGCACCGATGATGCCCCAGACGATGCAGTAGACCCAATACAGGATCATGCAACCGAAGATCCAGGCGATTTTCGGGTTGATGGCGGCGGTTTCGGTCATGGATTTCGGTTTCTCTTCCACACCCCTATAAAGTAGCGAATCCAGCTCCACCCCGCCGGTTCCCGTCGCGGACGCCCGTTCATCGCGGACGCTCGGGGGTTCATCCCATATTGCGACCGGCGGCATTTTAAGGTACTTTCAGAAACAAGGAGATGGCATTCCTCCTCTAACCGCCGCACCGGCTGATGATGCCTACGGACTTCCTCGGGAACAGGAAGCTGGAGGCGTATCCCGGCAGTTCCCCGCCTTCCCCGCTTTGCTGCCTTATCCCGAGCCACGCAACAACACTGACGCGCACGGGATGACATGGGTTTCTACGCTTTTCTTGCCATCGGCATCGGCGCCGCATCGGGCGCCTGGCTGCGTTGGGGGTTGGGTATTTTGCTCAATCCCGTATTCCCCACGCTGCCGCTCGGAACGCTGGCCGCGAACCTGCTGGGCGGTTTTTTGATGGGGATGGCCATGCACCTCCTCACCCAGCACGCCATACTTGCGCCGGAAATCCGTCTGGCCATCACCACCGGCTTTCTGGGCGGCCTCACCACCTTCTCCACCTTTTCGGCTGAAACCGTCACCTTGCTGCTGCGCGAGGAATATCTCTGGACCTTGGCCATCATCCTGGCTCATGTGACCGGTTCGGTCGGTATGACGCTGTTGGGGATTCAGGCCATGAAACTACTGACTACGGGGGGGGTATCATGAAAGGGAGCTATCTGAAGTTCTACGTCCACGAGCACAGAAAACACCACGGCATTCTGCTGTATGAATGGCTGCTGGAACGCGCCAAGAAACTGGGCATCCACGGCGGATCGGCGTTCCGCGCCATCGCCGGGTTTGGCCGGCACGGCGTCCTGCATGAAGATCACTTCTTCGAACTGGCGGGCAATTTGCCGGTGGAAGTCGTATTCGTGGTCAGTGACGAGGAAGCCGCGCAACTCCTGAAGTTGATCGAACAGGAGAAGGTTCGCGTTTTTTATGTGCTGATGCCCGCCGAATACGGCGTGTTGAACGGATAGCAGGTCATGGTGGTGGTGATGTTTCTGGAACGGGCCGGCCAGGCGGCGCGCTTCGGCCGACAAGCCGACGGCGAGCTGTATCAGGGTTCAGAAATACACCCGCAAGCCAATCCCGAATTCGTGGGTTCCTTCCAGATAACGCCAATCCATCCCGAGCGACAAGTCCCGATCCAGAGCGAAATTTTGTCGCAACACCGCCCGTAGCCCAGTGCCGGTTTCGCCCGACCGGTAATCGAGCCAATCGGCGCTCGCCAGAATTTTCCAGCCGACCACCGGCTGTAGCAAAGCCCCGACGGTCAATCCCAGCCCGGCGCGATAATCGTCGGCAAATTGATTGCCGTAGTCGAATTCGAGTCCCGGCAACGCGAACCAGACCGTCCGCCACGGCCAGCGGGTTTCGACCGCCAAACCCAGTCCGCCGCTGAGGTTAAATGCCGTGCAGGTCGGACAAGCCGGCTGCGGATACGACTCCCAGCCGGCGTGAATCCGCCAGGCCGGGCGCGGCGTCAGCCTGTTGACCGACGGCAACGAGGTAATGTCGAGCAGCGTCAATCGATCGAGCGTCACTCCACCCCGATCCGGGTAATGGCGGATCGCGATGCTCGCTCCCTCGATCTGGGCATCGGGCGTGTAACCGGCATCGGGTTCCAACAGATCGTGATAGCCGGCCCGCGCGTTCAGCTCCACGAACGGTTCCCCAGCCCGCTGACCGACGCTCGTCCCGATCCGGGCCGAAGCGTGACCGGCTTCCGGCTGGGTGGCGTAGGGTTCGACCGTCACCGATGTCGCCGGGACTCCCAGGCGGTTGCGGGCGATCAACCAGCGGTGCGCGACTTCATCCGGTGGCGGCTCGCCACCTTCCGCGATCTTTCCAGCCCGGCGACGCTGGCGTTCGTCCAGGGCAAGCTCCAACAATAGCGCCTGCCGCTCCGGGGCGAGGCGAGTCAACTCGGGTGCGACGGCTACCGATGGATCATCCTGTAACTGGCGAACCAACCGTCGCTCGCCGCCGTTCAGCGTTTCGTATCGACGATCGATGCGGGTGCCGCGCGCCGGGCGGGCGGTCACCTCCCCGATCAGTCCCGGTTGCCGGGCCAGCAGCCGGATCGTATCGGCGGGCAGAGTCCAGAGCATGAATTCATCGCTCGGCCTCATATTCGGATCGGCGGCTTCCAACAGCGTCAGCAACTGCCAGGCGCAGTTTTCCTTGAAAAAAAAGTAATCGAACTCGATGCCGCGCAGTTCCCAGACGTGTTCCAGCAGACGCTCCAGTTGTGGCGAACTCAGATTCAGCCGGTATTCCCAAAGGTCGCGGCTTTCCAGATCGTTGTAGGTTCGCACCAGCTTGTAGTAGGGCTGAACGTCGAACCTGCCCTTGAATCCACCGGCGATGCCGTCCACCGCGTACGTCAGCACGCTGCTGTTGGAGTCGTCGGCGGCGTAGTTGATGGCGTAGGCCAGGAGCCGGGTCTGTTCGGTCTGGCCGCGCCGATCCAGCCGGAGCAGGGTATGACCGAACAGCGAAGCGGGATTGTTGAGATAGGCCGAGGCAAACACCAGCGTCGCCGACCCCGCGTCCAGTTCGCGAAACCAGTGCTGGAAGCGCTCGCACTCTTGCGGCGGCAGGCGGTGGTCGTCGAAATTGAGTTCGGCCTTCAGCCAGCGGTAACGGGCGCGGAAAGCGCATTGGGCCGGCTGCGGATCGCCACCGACCGGTCCGGAATCGAAAAATGCCCGCAGGGTGGCGGCCAGTTCGGCCCCCGGGTCGGTATTGCCGGCCAGGGCGAGAAAGAAGCGGGAATCGTCGACATCGCTGACCGATCCCGCGCCGTCGGCGGTGGGCCGGTAATGCAACAATACCCGCCACTCCCGCCGGTTCGCCAGATCGGCGATTTCGGCCTCGCGCAGGAGTTCGGTGAGGTAGGAGTTGTCGGCGCGGGCATTCGCCGCCCAGCCGAGAATGCCGAGCAGCAGGATACCCGCCGGATGCACGATGGGGAGAAATTCGACTCAGTTCGACGCCAGTCGCGGACCGAACCGCGGATCGGCCCGCATCTCCCGGTTCAGAGCCGCCAGCATTTCGGTGGCGGTGGTTCGGTCGTGAGGGAACAATACGGTGAATTTTTCCTGGGTCATGGCGAAGAATTCCGGTTTGCGGCCGGGTTCGACGCCCATCAACTCCGCCAGCGAACCGAGATATTCGCCCTGACCGGCGGCCATGTCGCTCTTCAGCGGCTCCAGGTTGACGCCAGCGAATTCGGCGATACGCTGCTGGCGATCCATAAACGCGGTGCTGCTCGAACTACCGCCGCTGGAACCGGAACTGGGATCGGTGACGACGGTGCAGGCCCCGACGCTCGAACCCAGGATGGTGATTAAGGCAACGTTCAGCAATACTTTCATAAATCATTCCTCGTAAAGTTGTCGGACTTGTTCGTTACATTGTAAATGGTCAAATTTTTTGGTTAAAGGTTAAAGGTCGTCGATCCCATGAAAAGTCATTTCTCGCTGATCCTGCTGTCCACCTTGCAGTGCAACGCCGACTGTGAATATTGCTTCGAAAACAAGACCACCGACCGGCTGACGCTCGACCGGTTGGGCGAGATGATTCGCAAGGTGCTGGACTACATGGTGGAAAAATCGCTGGCGGCGCTGACCATCTACTGGCAGGGCGGCGAGGCGATGCTGCTGCCGCCGAGTTGGTACGAACAGGCCAACGAACTGATCCGGCGCGAGGCCGAGGCGCGCGGCAAGCAGGTCTTCCACAGCCTGCAAAGCAACATGCTGGCCTACAGTTCCCGATGGAACTCCGTCATCGCCGAAATGTTCGGCAACAGCGTCGGTACCTCTCTGGATTACCCCAACCTGCACCGCAAACTGCTGGGCCAGGGGCCGGAGAGCTACAACGAAATCTGGGGGCGGCGGGTGCGGGAAGCACGGGCGGCCGGCATCGACGTGCAGGTTATCGCCGTGCCCAATCAAGCCACGCTGGAGATCGGCGCCGAGCGGTTCTACACCTACTTCGTGGACGAACTCGGCATCACCGACTTCCAGGTCAATACCCCGTTTCCCGGCGGCGAAGCAACCGCGGCGAAAAAGGAATTGCCGGTGGCGGCAGTGGAAAACCTCAGCCGCTTCTTCACCGAACTGGCCGACGTCTGGCTGGAGCGGGGCTACCACCGGGGGGTGCGGGTGGGCCCTCTCGACGCTCTGCTCCAGCACTTCAGCCAGGAACCGGCGACGCTGCCCTGCATCTGGGGCGAGAACTGCGCCAACACCATGGTCTCCATCGACGCCCGCGGCTACGTGGCGCAGTGCGACTGCTGGGTGACCAGCTATCCGGACCATCACTACGGTAACATTTTCGAGAGCGACAGCTTCGGCGAACTGCTGAAGACCAGCACGGTTCGCCAGCAGTTCAACCAGCGGCCCATCCAACTCATCCAGCGCGACTGCCTGAACTGCGACTACCTCTCGATCTGCCACGGCGGCTGCCCGGTACGGACCTACACCGTGCACGGTTCGCTGTTCGAGAAGGACCCTTATTGCAAGCTGTACAAGGCCATGTTCGGGCGGATGGAACGGGCGGCGCGCGATCTGGCTTGGGAGGCGGTAGCAGCACGCGCCAGCGCGGCTTGACCGCGGGCGACCGCAGACAGGTTCGGAGGCGGATCGGTTTCGTGCCCTGCCCCTGCTCCGGCGGCGCCCGACACGATCCAATATGACCTTCAGTCAACGTTCAGTTAAGATAATCCAACATCAACCTTACTGAAATTTTCCCGTGATGGTGATGGTTCGTGGCACGATCTCGATCACCGGCGTGGGCTGCCGAACAGGTGAAACCCGATCCGATCACCGAGGAAATCAAGACGGTGCAATAAAGGAAAAGAAGGGCTGGCTTTTCCAATCTCTCCATTTTTCCAACCTGACCGGTGGTGATTTGTCACCCCAAGAAGATGACGAACAACCGGCGGAAAGGAAAAAATCAGCCGAGACGACCGCATCGGCCCCGAAGACCCAATGATTGGAGAACTTACATGACTGACCAAGACGACGAACAACAACATCACCCCTCTGAAGAACCGGTCACACAGGAGCGGCGCGAATTTCTGCGCAGCTTGGGCAAGTGGTCGCAGGCGGTGATCGGAGGCGTGGTGCTGGGCGGAGCGGTGACGACCTCCCAACCCGCTCGAGCGAGCTGGTACAACCGGGGCGGCGGCTGGGCCAACCGGGGCGGCGGCTGGTACAACCGGGGCGGCGGCTGGGCCAACCGGAGCGGCGGCGGCTGGTACAACCGGGCTGGCGGCTGGGCCAACCGGAGCGGCGGCGGCTGGTACAACCGGGCTGGCGGCTGGGCCAACCGCAGTGGCGGCTGGTACAACCGGGCTGGCGGCTGGGCCAATCGGGGTGGGAGCTGGGCCAATCGGGGTGGCGGCGGCTGGGCCAACCGCAGCGGCGGCTGGGCCAACCGGGGTGGGAGCTGGGCCAACCGGGGTGGTAATTCTGGGGGCAGTTGGATCAACCGACGGTAAAGTGATCTCCTGAAAAGGTCTTACCGAATCAGGCTTGACCCCCCTTTGAAAAAGGGGGAATCGGGGGGTTGACCGGCCGCGTCAACCCGTGTCGCCCGCACGGTGAACCGGAATATTCCACGTGGAATATTCCGGCATCGATCAAGCCTGAAAACCGTTTCGCGCTAGTTGCCCTGGAACCGGGGTTTGCGCTTTTCGCGGAAGGCGGTCAGCCCCTCCTGATAGTCCTGACTGTCGTAGACCACCCGGCGCAGTCCCTGGATCCGTTCGAACAGTTCGGGAGTGATCGAACGCGCGCTGGACAGCAACCGCAATTCCTCCTTCATCACCGAAATGCTCAGCGGTGAGTTGGCGACGATGTGGGTGGCAAGACCGTAAACGAAGGCCTCGATTTCCTCGGCCGGTTTGATGTAGTTGATGACGCCGAGGTTCAACGCCTGCGAGGTGGGAATGGGTTGCGCCGTGAACAACATTTCCTTGGCCACCGGCAACGGGATCATGTTCATCAGGGTGAGCACGCCGCCCAGGTTGTAGGGGACGCCGAGCTTGGCCGGCGTGATGGCGAAAGTGGCTTCGGGCGTGGCGACCAGAATGTCGCAAGCCATGGCGACTTCGCAGCCCCCGCCCCAGACGCCGCCTTCAATCAGGGCGAGAACGGGGGCGGGGTATTCCTGAATGGCCCGGATCAGGACGCGCAGCGGATCGCTCCAGCCGAGCGGATCGCGGCCGCGATCGGGCAACTCGCTGACATCGTGACCGGCGGACCAGACCCTGGTGCCGGCGGGAGCGCGCAAGACGACCGACCGGATACCCTGATCGCGGAAGGCATCCAGAGCGACGGTGATTTCGCCGATCAACGCTTCGCTGAGGGCGTTGCGCTTCGCTGCATGGTTCATCACGATCGTGCCGATCGCATCCTGGGTTTCGGTGATGATCAGGGACATGATGTTCTCCTTGGCGATGGGTACAATAACAATCATTGAAAGCTGACAATCAGTATTTTGATTTTCAAGGGTGTCCGCCTCATGCCACCACGAGACGGCCAATATTCCACGTGGAATATTTTCAGCCGGTCCCTTCGCGATCGAACGTCGGCAAAACCGTCCCACCGCGGCGCCGGACGGGATACAACCCATTCACCTCCATCGCCCGCTTGCGGGAGAGAAATGGAGGGTGAGGGGCGAACCGAACGGTTACGGCACGATCACGGTGCCGGGTTCGTGGACGGGAAGCCATTGTCGAGCAGGGCATGAAGCTTGCTGGCCAGTTGGGATTTGCGATAAGGCTTGCCGAGCCATCCGGCACCCTTGTAGCGGCTCAAGGCCGCCAGATGGGGACCGACATACCCCGAGGTGAACAACACCTTGAGATCCGGCCGCCGCTGCTGGGCGGCCCGAGCCAGATCCACCCCGCTTTCGCCGCCCGGCAACACCACGTCGGTAAACAGCGCCACCACCTGCGGCGCCGCCTCCAGCATCTGGAGCGCGGCGGCGGCGGTATCGGCTTCGAGGGTCCGATACCCCAAGCTTTGCAACATGTTCACCGCAAGCTGGCGCACCAACGCCTCGTCCTCGACCACCAGCACCAGTTGTCCCTGACCGGGTTGAGCCGATGGCTCGCCGGTACCCGGAGATGAAGCCGTTTCGGTCTCGGCCCGGCTCGCCGGCAGGTAAATGTTGACCGTCGTTCCATGACCCACCTCACTGTAGAGATGGATGGATCCCCCCATCTGATTGACCAGGCCGTACACCATGCTGAGGCCGAGCCCACTGCCCTTGCCCACCTCCTTGGTGGTGTAGAACGGTTCCAGGACGTGTTCCAACACCTCGGGCGGCATGCCGCTGCCGGTATCGCGTACCACGATCAGCACGTAGCAACCCGGCCTGATCGGCCGGTGCAGCGCGGCGTAGTCTTCATCGAGCCAGACGGTGGCGGTTTCGATGGTAAGCTGGCCTCCGCTGGGCATGGCATCGCGGGCGTTCAGGGCGAGGTTGAGCAGGGCGGTCTCGAACTGGCTGGAATCGATGACGGTCATGGCCAGGTCATCGGCCAGGAGAATATCCAACTGGATCGTCTCTCCCAGGGTGCGGCGCAACAGATCGCCCATTCCCGCCACCAGGGTGTTCAAATTCACCGGCTTGGCCAGCAGGGGTTGCCGCCGGCCGAATGCCAGCAGTTGGCCGATCAGGGCGGCGCCGCGTTCCACCGCACCCAGGGCACGCTGCGCCAGATCCCGAAACTCGGGCCGGTCGAGTGCTTCGGCCAGGAGTTCGAGATTACCCTGGATGATGGCCAGAAGGTTGTTAAAGTCGTGGGCCACTCCCCCGGTGAGTTGGCCCAGGGCTTCCATCTTCTGGGCATGGCGCAGGCTCTCCTCGGTGAGTCGTTGCTGGGTGACGTCGCGCGCCAGCAGCACCACCGCCGGCCGGCCCATCAGCGGTCCATCCAGAGGGGCGACGCGCGCCTCGAAGCAGCGTTTGCCGATTTTGCGAATCGGCAGTTCGTATTCAAAACTTTGAATCCGACGGGTACGCAGGGTTTGGTCGATGGCGCTTAACGCTTTTTTGGCCACCTCTCCAGGCAACACCTCGCCGATCAATCGCCCCTTAAGCGCGGCGGGGTCGGTGTAAAGCAGTTCCGGCTGGGCGGTCAGAATCTCCAGGTAACGGCCGTCCGCATCGAATACCAGCAACACGTCGGGCACGGCGTGGACGATGGCGCGCAGTCGGGCCGCGCTTTCCCGCAACGCCGCCTCGGCCCGCTTGCGTTCGGTGATGTCCCGCACGAACAGGACCGCTCCCAACCGCTTTCCCTTGCTTGCCAGCGGCGCGTAGGAATACAGCGCCGTGAAAGTCGAACCGTCCTTGCGGAAAAACATGTCCTCGCGGTCGCGGATGGCTTCTCCCGATGCGTGGGCTTTCGCCAGAGGACATGTGCACGTCGGATACGGACAACTGTCGGGATAGTAGTGATGGATCCTTTCGTGCAATACCTTTCCTGTCAGGTCGTCGGCGGTAAAACCGAAGGTTCTTTCCACCTCCGGATTGACGAAGGTTACCCTTCCTTCCGCGTCGGTCACAAAGATCGAGTCGGCCGCGCTGTCGGTGATGCCTTGCGTGAGGCGAAGCTGGTAGAGCAATTTTTCCTCTACCCGCTTGCGCTCGGTGATGTCCGAAAACATGGCCACGGCCCCGACGATGCCCTCCTCGCGCCGGACGGGAGCGGCGCTGATCAAGACATCGTAGGCGCTGCCGTCGGGCCGGATCACCCGGGCTTCCGCTCCCACCGTGGTGTCGCCGCGCAACGCCTTTTGCAGCGGCCAGGATTGCAACGGCACCGGATGGCCATCGGGATAATAGGCTTTGCCCCATAGAAAGGTGGGGCCGGTGTCCGGCTGGTCTCGCGTCTCTCCCAGCGCGAGACGACGGGCGGCGGCGTTGACCAGCATCGGATTGCCTTGCGCGTCGCACATCACGATCGCCTCGGCCGCCTGTTGGAGGATGGTTTCCAGGAGATCCTTCTGTTCGGCAAGCCTGGTTTCAGCTTGCTTGCGTTCGGCGATATCCCGCGCGACGGCGCCGAACCGGCGTTCCAGCTCCTGGCGAAAGCCCTCGGCGACCATGCGAATCCGCCGCTGACACCACCACAAGACGATGCCGACCCCCGCGGTCGCGATCAGTAACACCGTCGTCAATACCACCGGATCGACCTGTCCCCGAGCAGCTTGAATGGCATGGCCCAGCACCAGGATCGCGACCGCCAGCACCAGCAGGATGGCCAGAGGGACGCGGGCGTTCGCCCAGAAGTTGGGGATGGGGAAAAGAGCATCGTGCGTCGTCAAACCCGGCGTCTCCCCGGCTTGACCGGGGGTTTCGTCAGAATTTGGCCGCCGAGGTGGCAAGGTTGTGCCACCGGACATGTCGCCGGGTTTTTCCGATGGATCGCGCTCGAAAACTCTCATCCCAGGCACGGTCACCCTGGAGGGGGCGACGGCTTTTCCGCGCCTCGCGTCATCTGCTCCGCCTCGTTCACCCAGCCGCCGCCCATCGTCTTGTACAGATTGACCATGGCGCGGAACAGATCGCCCTGGCTCTGCACGTACTGGAGTTGGGCTGAAAACAGATTGCGCTCGGCGTCCACCACCGTCAGGTAGTCGGTATAACCGTTCTTGTAGCGGAGGGTTGCCAGATCCAGATAGCGCTGCAGGGCCTGGACCTGCGCCGCCTGGTCCTTCAACTGCTCGCGCAGCTTGGCGACCGAGATCAGGCTGTCGTCTACTTCCGCGAAGGCGTTTTGAATCACCCGCTGGTAATTTAACAAAGCCTGCTGTTGCACGGCTTCCGCGACCTGCAACTGCCCGGTCAGGGCGCCGCCGGTGAAGATCGGCTGAGCCAGTGCGCCGGCGAACTGCCAGGTCTTCGACGGGCCTTTAAAGAGATCGGACAGGTCGGTGCTGGCGACCCCGAACAGTCCGGTGAGCGAGATGCTGGGGAAGAACGCCGCCTTGGCCACCCCGATCAGGGCGTTGGCGGCAATCAACTGCTGTTCCGCCTGCCGGATATCCGGGCGGCGTTCGAGCAGCTCGGACGGCAAACCGCCGGGGACCTGGGGCATGGCCAGGCGCTCCAGAGAAACGCCCCGGCTGATTTTGCCGGGATTGCGTCCCAGCAACAGGCTGATGGCGTTTTCCTGGATGGCGATCAAGCGCTCCAGCAACGGTACCTGCACCGCCGCGTTCTGGTATTCCGCCACGGCCTGCTGGTAATCCAGCTCCGAGATCAGTCCCGCCTTGAAGCGCAGGCCGTTGATCCGCACCGATTCGCTGCGGGTTTGCAGCGTCGCCCGGGTCACGGCCAGTTGCTGGTCATAGTCCAGCAACTGCATGTAACTGATGGCCAACTGGCTGACCAGGGTCAGGATCACCGTGCGCCGGGCTTCCTCGGTGGCGAGCAACTGGGCGCGGGCCGCCTCGGTGGCGTTGCGCAGCTTGCCCCAGAGGTCCAACTCGAACGATACGCCCAAGTCCACCCGGAAGTTATTGACTGGGTTTTCGCCCACCTTTTCGCCCACCGCGACGCCTCCGCTCTCGCTGTTGCGGGTGCGCGCCGCGTCGGCGTTGGCGCCGACCTGCGGGAACTGCTCGGAACGAACCACGCCGTAGCGGCCCATGAACTCTTCCACCCGCGCTGCGGCGATCTGCACGTCCTTGTTCTCTTGCAGGGCGACCTGGATGAGGTCGTTCAGCACCGGATCCCGGAACTGGTTCCACCAGGCCGTGTTGGCAAGGTCATTGGCCTGCTGGATGTTGACCTCCCATTGCGCCGGGATCGGCACTTCCGGGCGCTGGTAGGTCGGGGCGAGCGAGCAGCCGCCGAGGGCGAGCCCGATGGCAACCGTAAGTAATGTCTTACGCATCGCGGCGGTCCTCCGATGAGCCCTCACCCCCAACCCCTCTCCCGGAGGGCGAGGGGAGCACGGCGCCCTCACCCCCAACCCCTCTCCCGGAGGGCGAGGGGAGCAGCGGCGTGGTTTCCAGCGCTAACGGGTCCCTCTCCCCTCCAGGGCCAGGGTGGGGAGCTGTCTCTTTCTTGCCGCCAGTCTTCTCGCTGATTCCCTCGAACAGGCGGAAGAACAGCGGCACGAAGAAGATGGCCAGCACGGTGGCGGCGGTCATGCCGCCGATGATGCCAGTGCCGATGGAATGCCGGCTGTTGGCACCCGCGCCGGTGGCGATCCACAGCGGAATGGCGCCGAGAATGAACGCCAGCGAGGTCATCAGAATCGGGCGGAACCGCAGATGCGCCGCCTCAACCGCCGCTTCAAGAACCGGCATCCCTTCCTCATGCTTCATCACCGCGAACTCCACGATCAGAATAGCGTTCTTGGCCGCCAGTCCCACCAGGGTCAGCAACCCGATCTGGAAGTACACATCGTTTTCCATCCCGCGCAGCCAGACCGCCAGCAATGCCCCAAAGATGCCAAATGGCACCGCCATTAATACGCTGAACGGCAACGACCATTTTTCATACTGCGCGGCCAGGATCAGGAACACCATGATCAGGCCGTAGACGAACACCATCGCCGAATCGCCGCCGACCTTCTTTTCCTGATAGGCCTGACCGCTCCAGGCGAAGGAATAACCTTCCGGCAGCATCTCGCGGGCCACGGCTTCCATGGCGGCCAGCGCCTGACCGGAGCTAAAGCCTGGCGCGGCGCCGCCGGTTACCTTGGCGGCGGGGAAGGTGTTGAAGCGGGTGATCAGGTTCGGGGCGCTGGTGTATTCCAGCCGGACCACCGACGCCAACGGGACCATGTTGTTCATGCCGGGATTCGAAGATGCCGAGTTCGGCATGGGCATCGTACCGGTATTGCCGCTGCTGGGATTATTGGAACGCACGTAGACTTTCTGAATATCTTCAGGCCGGGAGCGATACTCCGGAGCCGCCTGCACGATCACCTGCCAGACCTGACTGTACAGATTGAACTGGCTGACGTAGGCCGAGCCAAATAGCACCTGCAAGGTGCCGAAGATGTTTTCGACCGGCACCCCGAGAGTCCGGGCCTGTTCTCGATCCAGGTAGACATATAATTGCTGCGAAGCCGCGCTGATCGTCGAGGTCAGTCCCTGCAGCTCCGGGCGCTGCTTAGCCTTGGCGACGAAATCGTTGGTGACCTTGGTCAGTTGCTTGATGTCGCCCGTCCCCCGGCTCTGCACCCAGAATTCAAAACCGCCCGTGGTGCCGAGGCCGGGAATCGATGGCGGGTTGAACACCAAGGCGATAGCCTCGCCAATCTTGGAGAATTGGCCCATCACCTCGCGGATGACGTTGGGCGCGCTCAATTTCGGATCCTTGCGCTCCTCGTAATCCTTGAAGGACACGAACAGGGTGGTGTCGGTGGTTTTCTGCTGCGAATCCAGCAAGCTGTAGCCGTTGATCGCAACCACGCTGTGAACCGCCGGATTGGCGCGGAAAATGTCGCTCATCCGGCTGGCCACCGCTTCGGTACGGTCCAGACTGGCGCCGTCGGGCATGATGCCCACCCCAAACACATAGCCTTGGTCTTCATCGGGCACGAAGCTGGTCGGGACGCGCTCGAACAGCCCGTAAATCGCGACCAGCATTACGGCGAACAGGGTCAGTCCCAGCACTACCCGCTTGACCATGAACCGCACGCCAGCGGCATAGCGATGGGTGATCCAGTCGAAACCCCGGTTGAATGGCCCGAAGAAGAATCGATAGAGCAGATCGGTGCGCTCGTCGCCATGCTGGCCTGGCTTGAGCAGCAGCGCCGCCAAGGCTGGACTGAGAGTCAGCGCGACCAGACCGGAAATCGCGACCGAGATGGCGATGGTAATGGCGAACTGCTTGTACAACTGTCCGGTCATGCCACCCAGAAAGCCGACCGGGATGAACACCGCATTCAGCACCAGCACGACCGCGATCACGGGTCCGGTGACTTCATCCATCGCTCTGTGCGCTGCTTCCTTCGGCGACAGATGGAAACTGGCCATGTTGCGTTCGACGTTTTCCACCACCACGATGGCGTCATCCACCACAATGCCAATGCACAGCACCATGCCGAACAGGGTGAGCATATTGATGGAAAAACCGAGCAGGTACATGCCGCTGAAGGTGCCAATGACCGAGACGATCACCGCCACAATCGGGATAACGGTGGCGCGCCAGGTTTGCAGAAAGATGAAAACCACCACGATGACCAAGACAATGGCTTCCATCAGGGTCTTCACCACCTCATCGATCGAGGCCTGCACGAATTCGGTCGAATCCAGGGCGATCGCATAGTCGATGCCTTCCGGGAAGCTCTTTTTCAGATCCTCCAGAGCGGCGCGCACGTTCTTGGAAACCTCCAGAGCGTTGGCGCCCGCCTGCTGGTAGACCGCGATGGCGGTGCCGACCTTGCCATTGAAGCGGCTGCGCAGGTTGTAGCTCTGCATCCCCAAGGTCACGTAACCAACATCCTTGAGTCGCAATACCCCCTCGCCGGTGGTGCTGGCCCGCAGGATGATGTTCTCGAATTCCTCCGGGGTGGTCAGCCGGCCCTGAGTGGAAACCGGAAAGGTCAGTTCCACCGGGCCATTGGTGGGAGCCTGGCCGATCTGACCGATGGCGAACTGCTGATTCTGGTTCTTGATGGCGCTAACCACATCATCGGTCGTCAACCCCAGGGCACTCATCCGATCCGGCTTCAACCAGATCCGCATCGCATAGTTGGGAACGCCGAAAATCTGCGCCTGATTGGCGCCGGGAATCCGTTGCAGGGCGTTCAGCACATAGAGATAGGCGTAGTTGCCGACATAGGTTTCGTCGAAACGGCCGTCCGGGGAGTAGATGGCAATCACCATCTGGAAGGTGGACGAACGGGTCTCGACCTGCACCCCCTGCTTGGATACCGCCTCGGGCAATTGCGGCAAGGCCAGGCTGACCTGATTCTGGACGTTGACCTGAGCGATATTCGGATCGACGCCGATGTCGAAAAATACGCTCAGAGTCATGTTGCCGGTCGAGGAGCTGGTTGAATACATGTACATCAGGTTGTCCACGCTGTTGACCTGCTGCTCGATGGGCGCGGCCACCGACTGCGAGACCACGTCGGCGCTGGCGCCGGGATAAGTCGCGGAAACCTGAATCTGCACCGGGGTGATGTTGGGGTATTGGGCGATGGGCAGCGCGCCAATCGCCGATAGCCCGGCCAAGGTGATTATGATGGACACCACCGCGGCGAAGACCGGGCGGTCGATAAAGAAGTGAGAGATCATCGGACACCCTCTCAGGGTTTGAGCGGGGTAGCGCTGGGGACTTTGGCAGGTCCAGGCTCAGGCGCGGCGGCCGGCTGAATTTGGACGGGCGCGCCAGGTTGCAAGCGCACCGCGCCGTTGACCACGACCCGGTCGCCGGCTTGCAGGCCGGAATTGATGATCCACTGATCGCCATACCAGTCGCCGACCTGTACCGGCTTGGGTTGCGCGGTGTTATCTGAGCCGACCACGAACACAAATTTGCCGTTCGGCCCCTGCATCACGGCGATTTGCGGCACCAGGATCGCGTTGGGGCGAACCACGCCCTTGAGCTGCACGCGCACGAACTGGCCGGGACTTAATTGATTGTCCGGGTTAGGCACGACGGCGCGGATGTTGAAAGTACCGGTTTGCGCGTTGACCACCGGGTCCACGAAAGTGATCTGGCCCTTCTGCGGATAGGTGGTACCGTCGGCCAAAATCAGTTCGATTTCCACCTTGCCGATTCCCGGTCCCTTCAACTGTCCCGCTGCCTCCTGAGCGCGAATTTTCAGGACTTCGTTTTCGCCCACCCCAAAGTTGACCCACATCGGATCGATCTGAACGATGGTGGTCAGTTGGCTGCCGCTGCCCCCGGCGCGGATCAGGGCGCCCTCGCGGTAATTGGAACTGCTGGACAAACCGGTCAGCGGCGAGCGGATGGTGGTGTAGCCCAGATTCAGTTGCGCCTGCTCGACCTGCGCCTTGGCCGCCTGCACCTGGGCTTCCGAGGCCAGAACGCTGGCGATGGAGTTGTCCAGATCCTGCTGGCTGACGGCGTTTTGCTTGGCCAGCGGCTTGACCCGCGCCAGGGTCTGGCGTGCCCGGGTCAACAGCGCCTCTTGCTGGGCCAGGACAGCCTTGGCGTTGTCCAGAGCGGCCTGGAAGGGCTTGGGATCGAGCTGGAACAGCAGCTGGCCTTCCTTCACCAGGCTACCTTCGGTATAAGCGATCTTGTCGAGATAGCCCTCGACCCGGGCATTGATTTCCACCTGTCGGGAACTGGCGGTTTTGCCGGTGAACTCGAAGGTCGCCGGAGTGTTTTCCGGTTTGACTTCAACTATGGAGACTGGAGTAGGAGGACGGGCCGAGGGCGGGGTTTGAGCCAGCGTGAGGGTCGGTCCGACGCTCGACAGGAGCGCCAGCAACGCCCCGGTAATTGACCGAAGCGAGTATCGAGACATGGGTTTACGAACGGGGCGCGAATCTCGCACGGGACAGGACTCCGTTTGTTAATATTAAATGGGGCGGGGGGTCATCTTGCGATCAAGATTACCCTTAAAGGCACTTGTCTTGAAGCAGATTATACTTTATTCGCGCGATGGCATCGTGGTAGATCGAGCCCGATGAAAAACGGCCAATTCATTAACGGTTCACGTTGTCACTGCTAGTCTCTCTTACTCCCATCAACCCGTTATCAGAAGGAATTCCAATGAAGAAACAACATGTTCTGTTAGTTTCCATGCTGGGCTGCGCGCTGGCGGCGCCGGTCTGGTCGGCGGAACCGCCGAAAACCGAAAAGGCCAGCGAGGAACTCAGGGCGGTGCTGAAGCAGCATCATGAAGCCCTGAACAAGCACGATCTCAAGGCCCTGCTGGCGCTCTACGCCGACAGCCCCAGCGTGGCGGTGATGGGCACCGGACCGGGTGAATTCTGGAAAGGCAAGGCAGCGGTCGAGGACACCTACAAGCACTATTTCGAGACTTTCAAGGCGGGTTCGCTGAGCCACGAATGTCCGGACGTAACCGGGGGTGAAGACCATAACGATGCCTGGCTGATGGCCTCCTGCGTCATGAAGGACACCGACCCGGCGGGTCAGCCGCGCGAGTTCGGACTCAACGTCTCGGCGGTGCTGAAGAAGGACAAGGCCGGCTGGCGATTCCAGGCCGTGCACTTCTCGAATCTGGTTGGCGAAGGTGAGCCTCCGCCGGAAGGCGCGGCGGCGGCAACCTCCGCGCCGGCTCCGGCCGCGGCGCCGAAGCAGACCAAGTAGGCGGAGAGCGGCCATGACCGATCGACATGAGATGGTTCATCCCGAACAGCCGGACGCGCCGGTTGTTGACGAGCGGCGGCGGACGTTCCTGCGCGGGCTGGGCAAATGGTCGCAGGCGGTGATCGGCGGCGCGCTCCTGGGCGGCACCTTGACCGAATCCACCCCCGCCCATGCCTGGGCTGCCGCCCGCGGCTACGGCGGTTCCGCCGCGGTCGGCGCGCGTGGCGGTTGGGTCAATCGCTACGGCGGCGGCGGCGGTGGCTGGGCCAACCGGGCCGGCGGTGGTGGCGCCTGGGTCAACGGCGGCGGCGGTTACCGCTACGGCGGCGGCGGCTGGATCAACGGCGGCGGCGGCGGCGCGGGCTGGATCAATCGCTACGGCGGTGGCGGCGCCGCATGGGTCAACCGCTACTGATCGATCCTCTTCGTTCCATCCAACACCCGGCCGCGAGGCCGGGTGTTTTGCGAGAGCACTGAAATATAGGAACCATCATGGCGATATCGTCGCGCCAGATTGCGGACCGCGTTCACTTGGTTACCCTGAGCGGCTTGTTAACCTGGACCGGGTTTCAGACTTTCCTGAGCCAGGTCGAAGCCGGGGATGTCTTTGCGTCCGGCAAGGTCAGAATACTGATCCAGTTGGAGAATTTTGCCGGCTGGGAACCCGGCGAGCAGTGGGGCGACGTCAGCTTTTTCTTCAGGCACGACCAGGACATCGAAAGAATCGCGGTCGTGGGCGATCCGCGCTGGCGAGACGAAATGCAGGTGTTTCTATTCGCCGA
>JAVMKJ010000113.1:0-20418 GCA_031732855.1 Candidatus Competibacter sp. | reverse complement strand
GATCACGCAACGGTGGGTTACGGCGCGCCTCGACCGTGACGTTCCAGGGATGAATGTTCGCAAGGCGCGCCTAACCCACCCTACGATTTACAGCAAAATGAGAATTGCTGATGGGCCCCCGAACTTGCATCATCGTCCGGGTTGTCCTATAAATCCTGCCTGGTGACCAGTGGTCGAAAGCGGGATGTATCATATGTGGCAATTCGGAAGGCGGGTTGTTCTTGTTGGTGCGCTGGCATGGTTGGGCAGCGCTTGCGCCCCGAACAGCATCGATACGAACCAGCCACCGCTGGTGGATGCGAGTCGCGGCGCGGCGCCAAATGAGCCCTGGTTGCTGGTGGATACCAAAGCCGACAAGCTGATGGTCATGCAGGGCAATCGACCGGTCGAGGTGTTCCACCAGATCGCCTTGGGTAGCAGCGGCGCCGGAGTCAAATTCAGCCGCGGCGACAACAAGACGCCGCTCGGCGTGTTCAGGGTCGGCTGGATCAACGATCACAGCCGGTTCAAGACCTTCATCGGTCTCGATTATCCCAATCCCGACTACGCCGAACGGGCCTTGCGGGAGCACCGGATCGATGCGCTGACCTACGAGCGCATCCGCGCCGCCTGGAGCAATGGCCATACGCCGCCGCAGGATACGCCGCTGGGCGGGCAGATCGGGATTCATGGCGTCGGCGCCGGCAATCCGGGCGTGCAGGGCGCCGGCATCGATTGGACGAGTGGGTGCGTGGCGCTGGATAATCGGCAAATCGACGCACTCAGACCTTGGGTGAGAAAGGGTATGCGGGTGGAGATTCGTTGATCCGATCACTTTTCGGAATTGTCCGCAATTCGGAATTCCGTTATATTAGGTTTTGTTGTGTTGCGACAATATTGGTTGTGCCGAGACAACAGTATCATTGTCCGGCATGTTGCCTTGTTGAAATGATACCGAGGAGTTGAATCCGTGAAGACCTTGACCAAGATTTCCGCCCTGGCCCTGATCGCCGGTCTGACCGTGGGTTGCGCCAGCACCAGCGATCTGCAAAAAGTGCAGAACGATGCCAACGAAGCCAAGTCCATGGCCCGCCAGGCGCTGGATACCGCCAACGAAGCCAAGTCCATGAGCATGGCGACCGAGCAAAAGCTCAACAGCATGTTCAAGAAGTCGATGTACAAATAAGCCAGAATCCCTGACGGCAATAAAAAACCCCGCGTCGCGGGGTTTTTTATTGCAGTCAAAGCCGGCTTGGGGGAGGAAGCGCGGGCGGCTCGGGTGCCGGGTTGCTGGTGGATGGTCGAGCCAGGGGTGGAACGGAGCCGGGATAAGGCGCCGGATTGCCCGGAGGGGGTTGATAGGCGGGCGACGTGGAAGTCGGGGGATACGGACGATAAGGAGGCGGGTAGGCCGCCGGATTGCCGTAGGAGGAGCCATACCCGGGTGGCGTCGCGGGGGTGGGTCGGTAGGCTGGGGCGGGTGGGGAGTTGTAATAAGTGGACGGTGGGTAAGGAATCGGCGTCCGGTTGGCGACCGGATAATCGGTCGCGGGTCCGACCGACGGGTTGGCCGGTCGAGCGACCGGGTAGGGGACGGTAGTGGAAATCGAGACGGGAATGCCGCTGAGCTGTTCCACCGCCACTTCCAGCGCCGCCTGATCCACGCCTGGCATGTCGGGGCCGGTCTTGGCGATCACGGCCTGTCGGGCCTGTTCCAGGGTGACCTTGATCGGGATGTTGTCTTCCTCCAGGGGTTCGTGCGACTCCAGGAACAGGACGCCGTTCAGCCGGCCGACTTTGACCGGCTGGTCGAGGAGGCGGACCGGCGTACCGACCGGCACCATGCCAAACAGCCGTTCGATATCCTCCGGGTACATCCGCACGCAGCCATGCGTCACCCGCATGCCGATGCCATAGGGTTTGTTGGTGCCGTGGATCAGGTAGCCGGGCACGCCCAAACGCATCGCGAAACGGCCCAGTGGATTGTCCGGACCGCCCGGAACCACGTCAGGCAGGATGTCGCCCTCGGCGGCGTGTTCGGCTTTGATCGTGGCCGGTGGCCGCCAGGGCGGATCGATGTCCTTGGCGACCACCTTGGTCAAGCCCAGCGGTGTTTTCCAGTCCATGCGGCCGATACTCACCGGATAGGTGACCACCACCCGCTCTTCGCCAGGGTTGGCCTTGGGGTAGTAATACAGCCGCATCTCCGCGATGTTGAGAACGATTCCTTCCCGCGGAGTGTCGGGCAGGATGAACCGGGTCGGCAACACGATCGGGGTACCCTCGCCGAGCGCCCAGCGATCCACTCCCGGATTGGCATGAACGATCTCGTCGTAGCCCAGGCCGTGTTGGCGGGCAATATCGACCAGCGTATCGTCCTTGGTGGCGTAGATGACTCTGACCTGGCCGATCACGTCCGTGTCCGGGGGGGGCAAGGGATAGACCGTCGCCTGCGCGGCGCTGGCCATCAGCCAGCCCAGAAGCAGCCAGTTGAGTCGATTCAGGAAAGGGCTCGGCATGAGAGCGTCTCATCTCCGGTTGTTGGCGAAAAACTGCGAAATTCTGCCTGCAATGCGACCGCAATGCCATAGCGTTTGACTGCGATTCGACCAGAATTGGTTCCACGGCGGCCCGTTCGGCGCGGGCGGAATTTAATCCTTACGAAAATAAAGCCTTATTACCCGATTTGAGGTATGATTTTTCATCGTGGTTTAGCGGTCTGCCCAAAAACGCCATCCGCGCCCCACCATGCCGGATTGGCCCATCGAGAATGGAGGTGGTCATGGCGGAACCCGACGCACTCGTCCGGACGATCCACGATATCGTCCAGCGCCACGGCGGCATGGCGACCCGGTTGCTGCAAATCCTGCGCGACGCGCAGGACAGCCTGACCTGGCTCCCGCCCGAGGCCCTGGAGGGGGTCGCCGAACAACTCGGCATTTCGCCGGCGAAAGTCCGCGGCGTCGCCGAATTCTACTCTTTCCTCTATACCTCTCCCCGCGGCTCCTACGACATCCTGTTCAGCGACAACATCACCGACCGGATGCTCGGCAACCGCGAGTTGCTGCACTATCTCTGCGACCGGCTGGGCGTCGCGATCGATGCAACCCGCGCCGACGGGTTGGTCACGGTCGGCACGACCTCCTGCACCGGCATGTGCGACCAGGGTCCGGCGGCGCTGGTGAACGGCCACGCGCTCACCCGTCTCGACCGACCCCGGCTGGACCGGATCGTGGATCTGGTCAACAACCAAACACCGTTGGCGCAATGGCCGCGTGAGTTCTTCGAAGTCACCAGCAACATCCGCCGCGCCGACATCCTGCTGGGGCGGCATTTCGCCGACGGTTCGGCGCTGCGGGCGGTCTTGAAACGCGGTCCGGAGGCGATCCTGGCGGAGATGGTCAAATCCGGCCTGCGCGGCCAGGGCGGCGCAGGGTTCCGGTCCGCCGCCAAGTGGATGTCCTGCCGCAACGCGCCGGGCGAGGTGAAATACGTGGTCTGCAACGCCGACGAGGGCGAGCCGGGCACCTTCAAGGACCGGGTGCTGATGCAGGATTTCGCCGATCTGGTGTTCGAGGGCATGACCCTGTGCGGGCGGGTGATCGGCGCCCGCCAGGGTTTCGTCTATCTGCGCGGCGAGTACCGCTATCTGCTGCCATCCCTCCAGGCGCACCTGCAACGCCGCCGTGAAGTGGGTCTGCTGGGCGAGGGCATTCTGGGCGAGCCGGGCTTTGATTTCGACATCGACATCCACCTCGGCGCCGGCGCCTACGTCTGCGGCGAGGAATCGGCCCTGATCGAATCGCTGGAAGGCAAGCACGGCGTGCCGCGCATCCGTCCGCCATTTCCCACCACCCACGGTTACCTCAACCAGCCGACCGTGGTCAACAACGTCGAAACTTTCGCCGCCACCGCCAAGATCGCGGTGGAAGGCGGCGACTGGTTCGCCAGTCGCGGCACGGCCGAATCCAAGGGCACCAAGCTGCTCAGCCTCAGCGGCGACTGCGAGCGGCCCGGCATCTACGAATATCCGTTCGGCGTCACCGTGCGCCGGGTGCTGGAGGACTGCGGCGCCCCGGACGCGCAGGGCATCCAGATGGCCGGACCGGCCGGACACATGATTTCCGGCCGCCAGTTCGACCGGCGCATCTGCTTCGAGGATCTGGCCACTGGCGGTTCGTTCATGGTGTTCGACCAGAGCCGCGACATTCTCGACGGCATCCGCAACTTCACCCAGTTCTTCGTCCATGAAAGCTGCGGTTTCTGCACGCCGTGCCGGGTGGGTACCTCCCTGATGCGCGACCTGGTGACCAAGGTTCATACCGGTCACGGTACTCGCTACGATCTGGAAGAGATGAGCAAGCTGGGCCGGATCATGCAGGTGGGCTGTCATTGCGGCCTGGGCCAGACCGCGCCCAATCCGGTGCTGGACAGCCTCGAACAGTTCCCGGAAGCCTGGGAGCGGCGACTACGGTCCACCGCTTTCGAACCGGCTTTTGACCTGAACGCGGCGTTGGAGGATGCCCGGCGGTTGACCGGCCGCGACGATCCGGACGCCTACCTGCGCGAGCAGGATCTGATGTTGGGAGCGATGCCATGAGCGAGGAACAGAGTTTCACCTTGGACGGACGGCGGGTACCGTTCCAGGACGGACAGACCATCATGGCTGCCGCGCTGGATGCCGGCGTCTATGTTCCGCACCTTTGCTTCAACCGGGAATTTGCCCCGCACGGCAGTTGCCGGGTTTGCCTGGTCAAGGTCAACGGCCGAATCCAGGCGGCCTGCACCACACCGGCGGCGACTGGCCAGGCCGTTCAGAGCGAGACCGGGGAGCTGCGCGAAATCCGGCGCGGCATCCTGCAAATGCTGTTCGTGGAGGGCAATCACGTCTGCCCCGCCTGCGAGAAGAGCGGAGCCTGCCAGTTGCAGGCGGTGGCTTATTACGTCGGGATGCTGGCGCCGCACTACACCCACTTTTATCCGCGCCGACCGGTGGACGCCTCGCATCCCGAGGCGGTGATCGACTTCAACCGCTGCATTCTGTGCGAGCTGTGCGTGCGCGCCAGCCGCGACGTGGACGAGAAAAACGTGTTCGCGGTCCAGGGGCGGGGCATCCAGGCGCATCTGGTCATCAACACGCCATCCGGCAAGCTGGGCGCGACCGATTTCGGCATTCACGACAAGGCTGCCCAGGTCTGTCCGACCGGGGCCATCCTGATCAAGCATCAGGGCTATAACACGCCTATCGGCCAGCGGCTGTACGACCGAAAGCCGATCAGCGTGGTGGGCGACGTGGCGCAATTACCGGAGAGCCGGGGAGGGCGCCGCCATGATTGAACCCAAACTGAAGGTCGCCACCTGTTCGCTGGCCGGCTGCTTCGGCTGCCACATGTCGCTGCTCGATCTCGACGAACGCTTGTTCGATCTGGCCGAGCGGATCGATCTGGACCGCAGCCCGCTGACCGATATCAAGGAACTGGGCGAGTGCGACCTCGGCCTGATCGAGGGCGGGGTCTGCAACGCCGAGAACGTCCACGTGCTGATGGAGTTCCGGGCCCGTTGCAAGATACTGATCGCCATCGGCGCCTGCGCGCTGAACGGCGGCGTCCCGGCCATGCGCAACCAGTTCGATCTCAAGGACTGCCTGGAGGAATCCTACCTGCGCGGGATCGGTCTGGTCGACCCGCGAATTCCCAACGATCCGGAAATTCCGCTACTGCTCGACCGGGTGCATCCGGTGCACGAGGTGGTCAAGATCGACTACTTCCTGCCCGGCTGCCCGCCGTCGGCGGACGCCATCTGGACCTTCGTGAATCAACTGCTGTCGGGCCAGCCGCTCGCGCTGTCCTACACTCAGATTCATTTCGATTGAGCGAGGCGCGCCATGAGTGCATTGGAAACGGCTGCCCAGCCGGAATATCTGTGCCGGATCGCCATCGATCCGCTCAGCCGGGTCGAGGGCCACGGCAAGGTCACGCTGCTGGTGGACCGGGATCGTCACGTCCGCCAGGCACGGTTGCACATCGTCGAATTCCGCGGCTTCGAAAAATTCATCCAGGGCCGGCCGTACTGGGAAGTGCCGGTGCTGGTCCAGCGACTGTGCGGAATCTGTCCGGTCAGCCATCACCTGGCGGCGGCCAAGGCGGTGGATCAAGTGGTCGGTGCCCTGGTGATCACCCCGACCGCCGATAAAATCCGCCGGTTGATGCACTACGGCCAGACCCTGCAATCGCACGCCGTGCATTTCTTCCATCTGGCTTCCCCGGATTTCCTGTTCGAATTCGACACCCAGGTCGCTCATCGCAACATCGGCGGGGTGATGGCCGATTATCCCGATGTGGCCCGCCAGGGGGTACGGTTGCGCAAGTACGGGCAGGAGGTCATTCGAGTCACCGCCGGCAAACGGGTGCACGGCACCGGGACGGTTCCGGGTGGGGTCAACAAGGCATTGACCTTGCAGGAGCGCAATTACCTGCTGACCGATCTCGACCTGATGACCCAATGGGGCTGCAACATTCTCAAGCTGATGAAGAAAGCCTATGAGGCGAACCCCGGCTATTTCACCCATTTTGCCACCATACGCTCCAACTACCTCAGCCTGATCCGCGCCGACGGGGCGCTGGATCTGTATCACGGCGGGCTTCGGGCCAGGAACGAGCGCGGCGAGATCCTGTTCGATCACCTGGATTACCGGCGCTACGCTCAAGTGCTCCGCGAGCAGGTGAAACCGTGGACCTACATGAAGTTCCCGTTCATCAACTCGCTGGGGCCGGACAAGGGTTGGTACCGGGTGGGGCCGCTGGCCCGGATCAACAATTGCGATTTCATCCCCACTCCGCTGGCTGAGGCCGAGCGGCGGGAGTTCATGGCGCTGGGCGATGGTCAGCCGGTCCACGTTACGCTGGCCTACCACTGGGCGCGCATGATCGAGCTGCTGCACGTCACCGAGGCAATCAAGGAATTGCTGCTGGACCCGGACATTTTCGGCGAGGAGCGGGTGGCGCGCGGCGAGATGGCGCGGGAGGGCATCGGCGTGATCGAGGCCCCGCGCGGCACGCTGTTCCACCATTACCGCATCGACGAGGACGGGTTGATCGAGAAGGCCAACCTGATCGTGTCCACCACCAACAACAACCAGGCGATGAACGAATCCATCCGCCAGGTGGCGGAGCGCTATCTCGACGGCAGGGAGCTGACCGAGCCGCTGCTGAACCAGATCGAAGTGGCGGTGCGGGCTTACGATCCCTGTCTGTCCTGCGCCACTCACGCTCTCGGTCGGATGCCGTTGCATGTGGAGTTGGTGGAGGAAGAGAAAGGGACGATAGTTGACTGCCTGGTGCGGGATGCGGATGGAACCGTCCGGAACGAAGCGTTCCGCCCGCCTTTGGGGGTGGGGTAGGGGTGAGGGGGCTGGGCTCTGGTTTGCTGATCTTGGCCGTCGGCAATCCCAGCCGGGGCGACGACGCGCTGGGGCCGCTGTTTCTGGAACGGCTGACAGCGGCGCGGGAGCAGCGGGGCGGCTGGGACGACGTCGAGCTGCTCGCCGACTTTCAGCTGCAGATCGAGCACGCGGTCGATCTGGAAAGCCGGGCGTTGGTGCTGTTCGTGGACGCCAGCGTCTCCGGTCCGGCGCCGTTCGAATTCGCCCGTCTCCAGCCGGCGCGCGACGCCAGCTACACCAGCCACGCCCTGTCGCCCGCCGCCGTGCTGCACGTCTACCAGCAGATCAACCACGCTCCGCCACCCCCGGCGTTTCAACTCGCCATCCGCGGCGAACGGTTCGAATTGGGCGAACCCTTGAGCGCGGTGGCCGAGGTCAATCTGGCGGCGGCGCTGGAATTCACCGACCGGCTGCTGGCGCGGCGGGATGTCGCCGAGTGGGAGCGATGGACGTTTGCCTGAGCGCGCACCGCTCCACGAATTGCCCGATCCGTTCGAACGCTTCCCGCGCTTCCGGCAGGATCGGTTCGAACAGGTGCCAGACGTGCGGCATGTCCGGCCAGGTTTCCAGCTCCGCGCTGGAGCCGGCGGCGTGGGCCTTGTTGACGTAGCGTCGGGCATCGCCCAGCATGATCTCCGCTTCGCTGGCCTGAATCAGAACGGGTGGCAGGTCGGACAGATCGCCGAAGACGGGCGAGACCAGGGGATTGGACGGCGATATCCGGCCCCAGCCCCAAACCATCAGCAGCAGGATCGCGCTGGGAATCCTCAGCAGCCACTCGACGCTGGGACCCAGCAGCAGATCCGTTTTGAGATTGCTCTTGAGGGTGGGGCTGGAAAACGTCATGTCCAGGCCTGGCGAGAGCGCGATGGCGCCAGCGGCGCGCAAGCCCGCGTCGCGCGCCCAGGCGACGACCATCAGCGCCAGGTTGCCGCCGGCGGAATCACCGGCCACGATCAACTCCCGGACGGGCGCCGGTCCGTCGGGACCGTGGTCCAGAAGCCAGCGATAACCCATCCGGCAATCATCGATCATGTCCCGGCGCGAGTGCTCCGGCATCAGGCGGTAGTCCAGTGCCAGCACGGCGGCGCCCGCGACCCGCGCCAACTCGGTGGTGATCACCCGATGGCCACGCGGGCAACCGCTGATGAAACTGCCGCCGTGCAGGTAGAGCAACCGGCGGTTCGGATCGGAGTCCGGCCCCAGCACCCACTCGCCCGGCACGCCGCCGGCATCGACCTCCGCAATTCGGTACGCCGATTCTCCGGCCAGCAGCGGCGGTTCGACAAAGCCTCGCGCCATCACGCGGCGGATGGCTTCCAGCCGCTGCTTCCTCGGGGCGGAGCGAATCTCCGCGGCGGACTGCTCCACCAGTCGCACGACCTGCTGGTGCTCGGGACTGGCTCGATCCCGCGATCCGGCGCGACTGTTCGCCAGCGGCCGATCGTAGATCAGCAGGGAGGGACCTTTCAGAAAGACCCGGATCAACAGCCAGGTCACGACAAGGACGGACAACAGTCCGGCCAGCAGGGTCCAGTCCAGCATGAGTTTCTTCTCCTTTTACGTCTGGTGATCGTTCAGTTCCAGGGGTTTACCGTATGCCCATGGTTCAGCGGGCCGCAACCCGCGCCCAAGTCGGGCGCGGTGCGGATGGCCTCCCGGACGTAGGATAACGCCCGCCGGACCGCGGCGTTCAGCGGCAGGCCCTGCGCCAATCCGGCGGCGATGGCCGAGGCCAGCGTGCAGCCGGTGCCGTGGGTATTGCGGCTTGGGATGCGCGGCGCGGTGAAGGCTTCCGCGCCCCCGGACCAGACCAGCCAGTCGGTGACGGCGTCGCCGGCCAGGTGCCCGCCTTTGACCAGCACCGCCGCCGGGCCGAGTTCCAGCAACCGGCGGGCCGCCGCCGCCAGATCGTCGGGCCGGCGGATCGAACGGCCGCTCAGCGCTTCCGCCTCGCGGACGTTGGGGGTGATGAGTGCGGCGCGGGGCAACAGGCGCTGGATCAGCGTGTCGCGCGCGGTCGGGTCGAGCAGGCGGTCGCCGCCCTTGGCGTACATCACCGGGTCCACCACCAGCGGAATGCCGGCCGCCGCGCTCTCCAGTACCTCGACCACGGTTTCGATGACGGCGGCATCGTGCAACATCCCGGTCTTGACGCAGTCGGCGCCGATGTCGTCCAGCACCCGTCGCATCTGCCGGGCGATGAAGTCCGGCTCCACCCCAACGATGCCGAACACGCCACGGGTATTCTGCGCGGTCAGCGCCGTGATCGCGGTCGCCGCGTACCCGCCCAGCGCCGTGACCGTTTTCAGGTCGGCCTGAATCCCGGCGCCGCCGCCGGAATCCGAACCCGCCACAATCAGCACCCGACCGTTCATCAACATGCTTTAACTCCTTCCAGGGTTCCAAACAATTGCGCCACGCGGCAAAAGCGGGTAGCGTACCGCGCTTTCACGGAACATGATGATTATAAACATGCGGATCGAATCCCCCCTGTGCCTGTACGCCGGCGTGGTGCCGCCCCAGTGGATCGATTACAACGGTCACATGAACGTGGCCTATTACGTCCTGGCGTTCGATCATGCCACCGATGCCTTCCTCGACTATCTGGGCATGGGACCGAATTACCGGGATCGCGAAAATTGTTCGACTTTCGTGGTGGAAACCCATGTGAATTACCAACGCGAACTCATGGCCGGCGATCCGATGCGCATCACCACGCAGTTGCTGGGGTTCGACAGCAAGCGCATCCACTATTTTCATCGCCTGTATCACGCCGCAAGAGGATTTCTGTCGGCCACCACCGAGTTGATGGTCATTCATGTGGATCTGGCCGAGCGGCACAGCGCCTCGATGCCCTTGCCGGTGTTGGATCGACTGGGCGCGGTGATGGCCCAACATATCCAGTTGCCGCGGCCGCCGCAGTCGGGCCGGGTGATCGGTGTGCGCGCCAAGCCCCCGACCCTCCAATCCGAGACGCCGGCATTGAGGCGGGTTTCCGGGTAACGACCACGACCGATGGCGGTCCCGCGCGATGCCGGTCAGCGTCGGTTCAGCGTTGCGGGCCCACGATGACCCCGATTCCAATATCGCGAACTGATTTTTCGGGGGGTTCGTTATGAAGAAGGGGATGTCGTTTTTGCTGTTTGCGCTCGTGCTTGGGGCGCCGCCGGCGCTGTTGGCGGACCCGCGGGGAGACGCGATCCTGGGCGGCGCGCTGGGAGGGGCCGTGGGCGCGGCCATCGGTTCCGAACTGGGCGGGCGCGACGGCGCGATCCTGGGCGGCGCCATCGGTGGCGCGACCGGAACCGCCATTACGACCCGGCGTTACCGTCGATCGCAACCCGAAGTCATCTATGTGGACAGGTACCAATATGTGGAGCGGCCTGTCTATGTCGCTCCACGAGCCTACGGTCCTCCGCCTTATTATCGTCACCCCGGTCGGCATTTGGGCCACTACAAGCATCACCATCATTATTACGACGATTGAGCGATTTCGATGATCGAACGATGGGTGGAACCCCAACCGGCACCGGTCATGACCGGTGCCGGACGTAATCGTCGGTGGATGATCGTCCCGATGCGGAGTTCCGGGTAGAACGACTCCCGCGAACCGGTTCCCGTGCGTGGGTTGGACTCGGGATCGCCGCGCGCGGGGCAGGTATCCCGCGAAAAATCGGGGCCGGCCGTGCCGGATTTTTGTTATTCTCAACGACCGGATCCCTACTTCGAATCTGACACCTTGGCGAATCCTGTACGACGCGCCCTGCTGGCGGTGGAAAAGCGCGCGCGACTCATGCTGCCCCGTCCCGAACTCTGGCAGGGGGTTGCCGTGGTGGCCGTCAATACCGTCCTGGTGATCGTGCTGGCCCGCTCGCTCGCGGCCCTGAGCTTGGCGGTGATGTCCGGCCGGGCGTCTCCGGTCGTCGAAATGACGGTGCCAGCGACTCCGGAAGCGGCCGTGAATGGTTCCGCCAGCCCCCCGTCGCCGGCCGATTATGCCACCATCGCCGGATGGCATCTGTTCGGGCGCGCCGAGGCCGGCCGGCCGGTGGAAGCGTCCCCCGCCGTCATGCCGGCGACGCCGCTCAACCTGCGCCTGGTCGGGGTATTTTACGTTGAGCGGGGCGCCGATCGGGCGCTGGCGCTGATCGCCGAGGGTGGGGGGCCGGAGCGTGGTTACCGGATGGGCGAGCCATTGCCCGGTGGGGCCCGGCTGGAGCGGATCCAGCGCGATCATGTGGTAATATTCCGCAACGGCCGGCGGGAAGCGCTCAATCTGCCCAAGTCGGACGAATCGAACCGAACTCCGGCCCCGTCGGTATCGCCCGGAGTGCTGGCCGCGCCCGTACCGGAACCGGGTACTGCTACTTTCACAGGGCCGCAGGTCATCGACGCGAGCGCCATCGCCGGGCGATTGCGGAGCGAGGCGCCGAACCGGCCCCAGGCCCTCGAAGATATCGCCTTTGCCAGTCCGTACGTGCAGAACGGCCAATTCGTCGGTTTTCGGCTGCGGCCGGGGCGCGATCGCCAGCTTTTCCAGCAGCTGGGTCTCAACGGCGGCGACGTGTTGACCGAAATCAACGGTACCCGGCTGAACAGCCCGGCGCAGGGACTGGCGGTGCTGCAGGAGTTGCTGGGCGCCAGCCGGATCGACGTGCGGGTATTGCGCAATGGCGCCGAAATTCCCATCACCTTTTCCCTGGATGGCCCATCTCCGAATGAACGAGACTGATCGCCGGCGGGTCCCTGCCGATAGCCGCCGTGCTTGCCGGTTCCCGAACCTGACGACGGCCCACTGGATGAACGGACGACTTGCTTCCCGCGAAAGAATCGGGCGCCGCTGGATTCTGGGCGTGTTGCTGGGGTCGTTGCTCGCGCTGACGGCGCGGGCCGGGGCTGCTCCGGTGACGCTGAATCTCAAGGACGCCGATATCAACGCGCTGGTGGAAAGCATGTCGGTGCTGACCGGCAAGAACTTCATCGTCGACCCGCGAGTGAAGGGCCGGGTCACCATCATTTCCTCCAAGCCGATGGATGAGAAGGAACTGTACGAGGTGTTCCTGGCCGTGCTGGGCGTTCACGGGTTCGCCGCCGTTCCCGGCGGCAACGCGATCAAGATCGTCCCGGCGGCTGGCGCCAAGCAGGAAAGCATCCCCACCGTGGACCTGCGCAAGGGCGCGGAGCCCGATCAGATCGTGACCCGGGTCATCCAGGTCCAGAACGTCTCCGCCGCCCAGATCGTGCCGATCCTGCGTCCCCTGATCCCGCCGCAGGGCCATCTGGCGGCCTACACGCCGACCAACGTCCTGATCATTTCCGACAGCGCCGCGAACGTCGAGCGCATTGCCAGCATCATCTCCCGGATCGATCTGGCCAGCAACGAGGAAGTCGAGATCGTGCCGTTGCGCCATGCCACGGCCACCGAGATCGTGCGGGTGCTCGCGGCGCTGGAGCAGGGCAAGGCCAAGGCCGATCCGGCCGCCGCCGTCGGCACGCCGCCGCGGATGGTGGCGGACGAACGCACCAACACCATCCTGCTGAGCGGAGACCGGGTATCGCGCCTGCGATTGCGGACCCTGATCACCCATCTGGATACGCCGGTGGACAGCGGCGGCAACACTCAGGTCGTCTACCTGCGCTACGCCAAGGCCAAGGATCTGATGACGGTGTTGCAGGGGGTCAGCAAGAACCTGAGCGGCGAGGTCGCGCGCAACGCGCCGGTACTGGGGGCGCCGCAGCCGGGGGCGCCGCCGGGCGGAAGCAGCAGCAGTAGCGTGGCCAGTCTGGTGGACATCCAGGCCGACGAGGCGACCAATTCCCTGGTGATCACCGCCCCACCGGAACTCATCCGCTCCCTGCGCTCGGTGATCGCGCAACTGGACGTGCGCCGTGCCCAGGTGCTGGTGGAGGCGGTCATCGCCGAGATTTCGGCCGAGAAAACCGCCGAACTCGGGGTGCAATGGGTGGCGGACGCCAACGGCGCGATCGGCTTTACCAATCTCGGCACCGAGACCTCCAGCCTGGCCAATATCATCGGCCTGGCGGTGCAAGCCGATCAAGGCGACTTGACGGCGCTGTCGGCGGCGCGCATTCCGCAGGGGATGCAGATGGCGGTCGGCGATTTCTCCGGCAACAACCGATTCGGGGCGTTGATCAGCGCCCTGGCCAAGGATGCCGACACCAACGTGCTGTCCACCCCGACCGTGGTCACGCTGGACAACGAGGAAGCGGAGATCATCGTCGGTCAAAACGTCCCCTTCGTTACCGGCAATTACACCACCGCCACCAGCGGCAATACGAATACCTCGGTCGGCAATCCGTTTCAGACCATCCAGCGCGATGACGTGGGCATCAAGCTCAAGGTCAAGCCGCAGATCAACGAAGGCAACGCCGTCAAGCTGGAAATCAGCCAGGAAGTATCCGCCGTGGTGCCATCGGCCAATGCCGCCACCCAGGGGCCGACCACCACCAAGCGTTCCATCAAGACCAAGGTGCTGGTGGAAAATGGTCAGGTACTGGTGCTGGGCGGGTTGATCGATGACAAGCTGGACGAGAGCGCCCTGAAAGTGCCGCTGCTGGGCGACGTGCCGCTGCTGGGCAATCTGTTCCGCTACCGCGGCACGACCAAGCTCAAGCGCAATCTGATGGTGTTCCTGCATCCGGTCATCCTGCGCGATCCCGCCCAGGGCAGCCTGTACACCAGCGACAAGTACAGCTACATCCGCGACCAGCAACTCGCCGCGCGGGAGAAGGTGGACTACCTGCTGCCCAACGTCCAGCCGCCGGTCCTCAAGCCGGAGGACCAAGTCAAGAAGCAGGGCACGATTCTCAACGTGGAACCCGAGCCCAAGCCAGTTGAAAAAGCGCCACCGCCGGTTCCACCGGTGGAAGCCGGATTTGGCAACAAGTGAACGCCGATTCCATGCCGCTGGCATCGACCGAGGGTGAAACCGCGTCCGCCCGCCGGTTGCCCTATGCCTTCGCCAAGCGTCATGGCGTGCTGGTGCTGGAGGAGGGCGACGGTGGTATCGAGGTTGCCTGCCGGACGGGCGTCAGCCCGCGCAGCCTGACGGAATTGCGCCGCCATCTGAACCGGCCGCTGCGACCGGTCCTGGTGCCGCCCGAGCGGTTCGAACGCCTGCTGCAGGACTACTACGAGGGCGAGAGCAACGGCGCGGCGCGGATGATGGAAGACCTCGGCGAGGAAATGGACCTCAATCAAGTGGCCCTGACCCTGCCCGAGCCGGAGGATCTGCTGGAAAGCGCCGACGACGCGCCGATCATCCGGCTGATCAACGCCCTGTTGACCGAATCGATCAAGGAAAACGCCTCGGACATCCACATCGAATCGTTCGAGAATCGCCTGCTGGTGCGGTTCCGGGTGGACGGTGTGCTGCGTGAGGCGCTGCAACCGCCGCGCGCGCTGGGGCCGCTGCTGGTGTCGCGCGTCAAGGTGATGGCCCATCTCGACATCGCCGAAAAGCGCCTGCCGCAGGACGGGCGAATTTCGCTCAAGGTGGCCGGGCGTCCGGTGGACGTGCGCGTTTCCACCCTGCCGACCGGGCATGGCGAGCGGGTGGTGCTGCGCCTGCTGGACAAGCGCGAGGGTCGGCTGGATTTGCAACATCTGGGCATGGAGCGGGGCGACGAGACGCGGCTGCTGAAACTGATCCATCGCCCGCACGGAATTTTGCTGGTTACCGGTCCGACCGGCTCCGGCAAGACCACCACGCTCTACGCCGGGCTCACCCAGCTCAACGACCGCAAGCGCAACATCATGACCGTCGAGGATCCGATCGAGTACTACCTCGACGGCATCAGCCAGACCCAGGTCAACACCAAGGTGGAGATGACCTTCGCCCGTGGCCTGCGCGCCATTTTGCGTCAGGATCCAGACGTGGTGATGGTCGGTGAGATCCGCGATCTGGAAACCGCCGAAATCGCGGTGCAGGCCTCGCTGACCGGCCATCTGGTGCTCTCGACCCTGCACACCAACAGCGCGGTCGGCGCCATGACCCGGCTGCGCGACATGGGCGTGGAGCCCTTCCTGCTGTCTTCGTCCCTGGTCGGCGTGCTGGCCCAGCGCCTGGTGCGCAAGCTCTGTCCCCACTGCAAGCAACCGCATCTGGCCACGCCGACCGACTGCGAGGTGCTGAACGTGGATCTGGCCGCGGCGCCGGTGCTCTACGTGCCCGTGGGTTGCGCGCAGTGCAATCATTCCGGCTACCGGGGGCGTACTGGGATTTTCGAACTGGTAACGGTGGACGAGGCGATGCAGACCCTGATTCACGAGGGCAAGGGCGAACAGGAACTGGAACGCCACGCCCGACTGTCCAGTTCCAGCATCCGCGACGACGGTCGCCGCCGGGTGCTGGCCGGCGATACCGCGCTGGCCGAACTGGTGCGGGTGACGCGGGAGGATTAGTGCCGGCCTTTCAGTACGTCGCTCTCGACGCCGGGGGTCGCCAGCGCAAGGGATTGATCGAAGCCGACACGCCGCGTCTGGCCCGGCAGGCGCTGCGCGAGCGCGGGCTGAATCCGCTCGGGGTCGAGGAAGTCGCCAGCCAGGAACGGCGGCGGGAACGGCGGTTGTGGGGCCTGCGGATCAGTCCGACCGATCTGGCGCTGATCACCCGGCAACTGGCAACCCTGGTCGGATCCGGCTTGCCGCTGGAGGAATCCTTGGGCGCGGTGGCCCGGCAGTCCGATCGGTCGCGGTTGAGCGGCCTGCTGCTGGCGGTGCGCGCCCGGGTGCTGGAGGGACATACCCTGGCGACCGCGCTGGGCGATTATCCCCAGGTGTTCCCGGAACTGTACCGGGCGACCGTGGCCGCCGGCGAGCAGTCCGGCCATCTGGACGTGGTGTTCGAGCGGCTGGCCGATTACACCGAGGCCCGCCAGCAAATGCGCCAGAAGGTCGGGCTGGCGCTGTTTTATCCTTTGTTGCTGACCGGGGTCGCCATCCTGATCGTGGCCGGCCTGCTGACTTACGTGGTGCCGCAGGTGGTGCAGGTGTTCGGCAGTCTGAACCAGCAATTGCCGGCGCTGACGCGAGGACTGATCGCCCTGAGCGACGTTCTGCGCCAGTACGGCTGGTTGGTGCTGGTGGCGCTGGCGGGAGGAGGGATCGCCTGGATTTACGCCCTGCGCCGGATCGGCTTCAAACGGCGGGTGCATCAAACCCTGCTGAAGCTGCCATTGATCGCCCGATTGACGCGGGGGACTAATACCGCCCGGTTCGCCCGCACCTTCAGCATCCTCATGGCCAGCGGCGTGCCGGTGCTGGAGGCGCTGCGGATTTCGGCGCAGGTGATGAGCAACCTGCCGATGCGGGAGGCGGTGGAGCAGGCGGCGGTACGGGTCAAGGAAGGCGCCAGCCTGCAAAAGGCCATCAGCGCCAGCGGCTATTTTCCGCCGATGACCGTGCAGTTGATCGCCAGCGGCGAGGCCAGCGGCCGGCTGGAGAACATGCTGGAACGGGCGGCGGTGCAGCAGGAGCGCGAGACCGAGACCCTGATCGCCGCTCTGCTGGGGATTTTCGAACCGATGCTGATCCTGTTGATGGGTGGGGTGGTGCTGGTGATCGTGCTGGCCATCCTGCTGCCGATCTTCGATCTCAATCAACTGGTGCGTTGACCCGCCGCCCGCAGACCCAGGTCGTCCAGGGTGTAGGCGCGGGCGAAACCGCCCACGAATCGGATGCGGGCCGGGGTCAGCCGCAGCAGCAGGAAGTCGCCGAATTCGAAGCGAGGCGCCGAATCGGGCAGCCGTTCCTGGTAGCGACGGGCCGCTTCCCGGTAATCCTCGCTGTCCCGGGCGACGATCGCAACCTCGCCCTGGATCGTCACCCTAGCCAGGATCTGCGGGTCTTCTCCGTCCCGTTCCGGTTCGCTGATCGCCAGGCTGGCGCGCGGATGCGCCAGCAGGTTGCGGGTATGGCCCGACAGGGTGCTGAGGTGGAGCAGGAAGCCGCTGAAATCCGCTTCCGGGACGTAGGCGACCCAGGACGCTTCCGGACCGTCGGGTCCTTGTGTGGCCAGTGCCCCCCAGCGCCGGGCGCGAATCAGATTCGCCATCAACTGCTGTTCCTGGAGATTCATGGCGATGCCCCCCAATCCACCGTGGCCTCGACGCCTCGCTGATGGCATTCCCACAGCGGCGACAGTTCCCGCAGCCGATTCACCGCCGCGCGGACTCTTTCGGCGGTGTAATCGATCTCCTCCGTCGTGGTGCGGCGGCCCAGGCTGAAGCGGACCGCGCCGCGCGCCCGGACATCGTCGCAACCCATGGCCCGCAGAACGTGCGACGGTTCGCCGCTGGCGGAGGCGCAGGCGGAACCGGTCGAAACCGCGATTTCCGGCAGTGCCGCCAGCAACGCCTCGGCGGTGATTCCAGCGAAACTGACATTGAGAATGCCGGCGACATTGCGTTCGGGATGGCCGTTCGGTTCCACGTCGTCCAATTCCGCCAGGGATCGCCAGAGCCGGTCGCGCAGTTCCCGGATTCGGACCTGCTCGGCCGCCATTTCCGCGCCGGCGATTCGAAACGCTTCGCCCATGGCGACGATCTGGTGAGTGGGCAGCGTGCCGGCCCGCAGACCCCGTTCCTGACCGCCGCCGTACAGCAACGGTTCCAGCCGCACCCGGTTCGGGCGCTGGCGTACGTATAACGCGCCGATGCCCTTGGGACCATACAGCTTGTGAGCGCTGAAGCTCATGAGATCCACCGGCCACGCTCGCAGGTCGATCGGCAGCTTGCCGGCGCTCTGAGCGGCGTCCGCGTGCAGCAGAATGCCGCGTTCCCGGGTCAGCGCGCCCAGGGTGGCCAAATCCTGAACGACGCCGGTTTCGTTGTTGGCGTGCATCAACGATACCAGCACGGTGTCGGGTCGCAACGCTTCCACCAGCCGTTCCGGCGGAATCAGGCCATTCGGTTCCGGGTCCAGCCAGGTGACCGCGCAGCCTTCCCGTTCCAGTTGCCGGCAGACGTCCAGCACGGCCTTGTGCTCGGTCTTGGCGGCGACCAAATGTCGGCCCTTGCGGGAATGGGCGCGCATCGCGCCGCGGATGGCGAGGTTGTTGGCCTCGGTCGCCCCGGAGGTCCATACGATTTCGCGAGGATCGGCGCCGAGCGGGGCGGCCACCTGCTCGCGGGCGGTTTCCACCGCTCGCGCCGCCGTCCGGCCGAAGGCGTGGGTGCTGGAAGAAGGGTTGCCGAACACCCCATCCCGGGTCAGATACCGGCTCAGGAGATTGGCCACCCGCGGATCGACCGGCGTGGTGGCGGCATGATCCAGGTAAATCGGCAACCGCATCACGCCGCGCCGGAACCGGCTACATCAGGACCGAGATCGGCAACCGGTCGATGGCCCGCTCGCGCCGGCGCGAACCGTTCTGGCGGCGCGCCACTTCGCAGACCGCCGGGCGGGTGACGAACTGCGCCAGGGTAATGCCTTCCAGAAAGGTGAAAATCTGCCGGCTTAGGTCGGTCCACAACTCGTGGGTCAGGCAGCGCCGGCCTTCCTGACAGTTCTCGTGGCCGAAACAGCGGGTGGCGTCCAGCCGTTCGTCGACCGCGCTGATAATGTCGGCGACCGTGACCTGATCCGGGGAGCGGGCCAGCCGGTAGCCGCCGCCCGGTCCGCGCACGCCTTCCACCAGACTGCATTTGCGCAGCTTGGCGAACAACTGTTCCAGGTAGGACAGCGAAATGCCCTGGCATTGGGAAATCTCGGCCAGCGTGACCGGGCCGTATTTGTCGTGAATGGCCAGATGCATCATGGCGGTGACCGCGTAGCGGCCTTTGGTCGATAGTTTCATGGCGTTACCCTGCTGGTGACATGTTCCGGGAAAATTCCTGACTATTGAGTAAGGAAACTATATTAACCCATCGGGTTAGTCAACAAATTCGGTGAATGATGCCCAAAATTTGGTGAATTTCCGGAGTGGTCTCAGTTCTGGCAACCGGAAGGCTCGATATAACGGTGACCCTGTCGCAGACAGTAAGTCAGCCATTTGTATAGAAAGCGGTTGATCCGCCAGCGGGCTTGGAGTTGGGCGCTGTCCGGGCGGTCGGCGGAGAGGAAGTCGGCGGAAAATGCGGCGTGATGTCGAGGGCGAGCGGTCATCACCTCGGCCATTCGGGCGTCGTGGTATACCCGGATGCGGAGATTGGGTTCGGCGACGAGCGCGCCGTCGTGCCGATGGAATTGATAGGTCAGGATCAGCTCGCTGGTGTAGCGGCAGCGCTCGACAATCCGCAGGTGCAGGTCCAGTCCCTCGTGCGTCCGCGACACGCGAACGGCCGGGACCGGCGGCATGACCGGGAGTAGCCGGCGCATGTTGATATAGTTGCGCTCGTACAGATCCATCAGCGCTGAAAAGGTACCCGGCGCATCGCGCGTCTGGAACCCGGAATGGTGATCGCGCATCATGATCATGGTTTCACGCGCCCGGCGGGGGAAAGGGTTCCAGCCGCCAGTCGGCCGCATCGCAGCGCAGCGCGCTGCCCCGGTGGTCGTGCCAGTCGCTCAGAACCGCCCTCCTGACCGACTGGCCATGAAGTAGCCGTTCGTGAATGGCCGGCCGGTGGGTGTGCCCGTGGATCAGGCGACGAACGCCGGAAGCGCGCATGACCCGATCCACTTCAGCCAGATTGACGTCGGTGATCTCGGCGGCTTTGCGCTGGGTGACCTGCCGGCTGGTTTCCCGCAATTGGCCGGCCAGCGCCCGCCGCCGCTCCACTGGCAAGGCCAGCATTCCCGCTTGCCAGACGGGATCGCGAACCCGCGCCCGGAATGTTTGATACTCGACATCGTCGATGCAAAGCGTGTCGCCGTGCATCAGCAACACCGGCTCGCCCGCAAGTTCGATCACCACGCTCTCCGGCAGCAGCCGGATGCCGCTGGCGGCGGCGAACCGTTCGCCGACCAGGAAATCGCGGTTGCCGTGCAGGAAGTACGCGGGCACGCCGTGGTGGGTGAGGGTCCGCAATGC
>JAVMKJ010000112.1:0-96784 GCA_031732855.1 Candidatus Competibacter sp. | reverse complement strand
TCGGGGAACTGAAGAAGCTGGGCCGCGAGGACATCATGGTGGTCATCGGCGGCGTGATCCCCGCCCAGGACTACGAGTACCTCAAGGCCAATGGCGCCGCCGCCATCTTCGGCCCCGGCACGGTGATCCCGGTCGCCGCGCAGAAGGTGCTGGTGGAGTTGAACGAGCGCCTGGCGGCGTGAGAGTGGTGTAAAAATTAGGCGGGGTGGGCATGGGCTCGCCCTGCTTAATTTAATGCTGTTGACTCCTTCCGTAGGGTGCAGCCTCCCGCAATTCAGGGGGGTCTATGCGGTTGTGTTTCAATGTATGTTATTGAAACTGATATTATACTGATACCGTCGATAGTTGATATACACCACCTTGATGTGAAGAAGCCTGCCTTTGGGGTATCTACTTGATGTTAGCTGACTTCTGATCCCGATTAATGAAGTTAATAAAGGAGATACATATGAAAATGCGCACGGTCCCCTTCTTAATTTTCCTTATTTATACTCCTTATGCCGCTATCGCAAGCGAAACTCAAGGTTGTGAACAGATCGCCGCTAAGTTTTTTGATCTCCTTAGCGAAGGGAAGAGCGGTGAAGCAGTGGATTCGGTATTCAAGACAAACCCTTATCTCGACAAAGTTGCGGATGCGATTGTGCAGGTGAAGTCGTCACTCGCTTCGTCTGAGAAATTGATCGGTAACTATCGTGACAGCAGTCTAATCTTGGATAAAAAGCTTGGAGACCGAGTCATATACCTCTATTACCTTGCTGCCTTCGAACGTCAGCCTATCAAGTTCGAATTCTTATGCTATAAGCCTAACGAAAAGTGGGTCATCCAGAATTTATTCTTTAGTGATAAGGTCTTGGACGACATCCGAGATTTTGTCAAGTATGATCTCTTTAAGAAACCCAAGTAACCTTGAGATTGCTGACCCACATAGCACGCAGGGCGGGTTAGCGCGTAGGGCGGGTTAGCGCAGCGTAACCTGCCGGAATTGAATGATGACCCTAAAATCGGTGAGTTACGGACTCATTCTCTAAAGCGCCCTACTGCACTGATGGTAAGAAAGCGATTGCCATGATGAGTCAAACACGATTGGAACTGCTTGAGACGTTGAGCGAGCTGAGCGAGCAGTTTCCTGAAGTTCGTTTAGGTCAACTAGTCAGCAACCTTGCCACTTTTGCTAGAGGGCCACAGGTAGAAGCGATTTGGGATGTCGAAGACAAGGAGTTGCTGGAAGCAGCCAAACAGCAACTGGCGGTTTTTCGATCCCGTGATTCGGCAATGGCCTAACAGCCTCCTTTGGCCCCGGCATGGTGATTCCCGTCGCCGCCCAAAAGGTGCTGGTGGAGTTGAACGAGCGCTTGGCGGCGTGAGTGTGAGGTAAAAATGGGCAGGGTGGGTATTGCTCACCCTGCTTAACTGGAGGGCTTATAACGTGCATCTCGCAACCTTAAAAACCATTGCAGTAATACAAATTATCGGTGCAGCTTTCCTTATCCTTAGTTGTGTTATGGAGATGTACAATATCCCAGAGACACGAAATACACTGAGTTTATTTCTCTATGCGTTATTCATCGTGTATGCAGGTATTTCAATTTACTATGGTACTGCACTATGGAGCAGAAAGCCATCAGCTAAATTGCCTTGCATAGTGATTTGGGCACTTCAAATACCGTTTCTTATTAGCAAACCGTTGTCCTACTACGTGGTCTTAGGTATCGGTTTCGTCATTCATGCTAATGTTACTCCTAATTTTACGGGGATCGCATTCGATTTTTCTATACCGGAAAAGCATATATTCTATATTTCAGGAAGACCAGAGATATTGAGCTTTGGAATCAATTTTTTTGCTGTTCTAGTGGCTCATCGTCTCTTATTATATAAACCAACGGTAATAAAAACCCCGACCGGAAGGGGTTAACTCTTGAAATTTGCGAATAGCCGCCATTGGAGGCCAGCTAGAGCGTTAGTACTTTCCCTTCATCTTTGAGGACCACTGAACTCAAACATTAACGGGATTATATAATGAACCTATCTATTCTATTAAAATATTTCTGGTTGATTCCCATCATAGTAACAGGCATCAATGGGGCCATATTTTGGAAAAGAGCACAAAAACATATTAATGAAAATCCAGAGCTTAAGGAGGGGTATGAAAAACTCTTTCACGGTTACTTAGTTTGGATAAATATTCCCTGGGTTGTCATGGGCATTGGTTGTACCATTGGTGGAATCCCCTCCGTTGAGTACTATTTAAGGCCACAAGATGGGAATCCTTATGTGCTCTTATGGTTTGCTACGTTATTTCTTCTTATTGTATTCGCCTCGTTTTGGTTATTTTTCCGGGATGGTGCAGATAAATTAGTTCGATATCCGGTTTTCATGGCATTCGCGGGCGGGAGCAAAAACATAACAAATCCAGCACTGATTAAAATCTTTTGGCTGTTTGGTTTGGCTTGTATGGTAATCGCTATCATAGTAGTTTATATATTTCACTAGCGGGTTGCCGCAGAAGCGCGTAGCGCGGGTTAGCGCAGCGTAACCCGCCGGAATTAAACAGATCCACAATCGGCGGGTTACCGACTTACGCCCTGACCTGCCCTATTCCATTAAAGCTAATAGGAGCTTAAAACATTGATCTTTGAGTGGCATGGAAAGAAAGCCGCTGCTAACAAGAAAAAACATGGTGTTTCTTTTGAAGAAGCAACTACAGTTTTTACTGATGTATTGTCCTTAACCATACCCGATCCTCTCCATTCAGAAGAGGAAGAACGATTTGTTATTATTGGCAATCTTCACAACAGAGGATTTTGGTAGTCGTTCACACTGACTGCGGAAAAAGTATTCGGATTATATCAGCCCGTTTAGCAACGGCACATGAGAGAAAGTGTTATGAAGAAAGGAAAATCTAGTCAGTCCGATACTGATATGCTCGATGAGTATGATTTTAGCAATGGAATTCGTGGTAAATATATCGAACGTCTACGCGAAGGGAGTAATGTGGTAAAGCTGGATGAAGATGTCGCTGCTATCTTTACCACTGAAAAAGCTGTTAACGATGCTTTAAGATCGCTGGCCAAAATTATAAGGCAGTATGAGCATTCGACCCCAGCACGTAGCACGTAGGCGGGTTAGCGCAGCGTAACCCGCCGGAATTGAACGACTCCACAATCGGTGGGTTACGGACTCGCATCATAATCTGTCTACTGCCAATAAGTGACTGATTAATCTTCTAAATACAGGGTGGTTAAAATGTCATCCGAAGCTATCGCAACAGTCGTGAAAATGATGGAATCGCTCCCTGAACCAATGCAAAATCAAATAGCGGAACACCTTCAGAATTATCTAATGGAAATACAGGATGAACTCCGCTGGGATGAGCTTTTTAATAAAACTCAACCCAAGCTTGCTGCAATGGCTCGGCTGGCAAAAAAGCAAGTTGCTGAAGGTAAAGCTCGCCCTATGGATTACAGCGAGCTATGAAATCCCAGAGCCTTCCATCCTTTTGGGACGCATACAAAAATTTGGAACCAGACATCAAGAGTAGCGCACGCAAAGCTTACCGGCTATGGTCAGAAAATCCTTTCCATCCTTCTTTGCATTTCAAATGTATCAATCGGGATGAAAACATCTGGTCAGTAAGAGTCACGTCGGCTTATCGCGCTCTTGGTATATTTGAGGGCGACACCGTTACATGGTTCTGGATTGGCGGCCATGATGATTATGAGCGATTCTTCTCTTGAAACTTGTCTAATAGCACGTAGGGCAGGTTAGCGCGGCGTAACCTGCTGGAATTGAACGACTCCACAATCGGCGGGTTATGGACCCCTATCTTAATCCACGCTACCCACTGAGGTTGTTGATGCAATGAATGACGGTACGCGATGCGTACCCTACTTGGCTCGCTTTGGCGAAGGCTCTGATAGATGACGAAATCCTCCCAACCCGAGCAAAAGAGGATGCTCTTCACTTGGCGGCGGCGGCAGTACACAAAATGGACTTTCTACTAACTTGGAATTGTCGGCATATTGCAAACCCAGATATTCTAAGGCGCATTATTCTTTGGCATTCTAACTCATCAATCCATCAATTTCCTGTTATCTGCACACCCGCCGAATTCTTTGGAGAATAACCCATGTCATCTAATGAAATGCTTGAAGAAATCTGGAAAATACGCGACGAACACGCCCACCGTTTCAATGATAAACTTGAAGCAATCCTTGATGATTTACGTAATCAACAAAAGACTGGAAAAAGAAAGGTGGTATCCTTTATCAACACCTTACCTGAATTTACCGCCAGCAAAATAGTAAAACAAGCTACTGAAAATGAAGCAAAGTAAATTTCCTCCCGGCTGGGACGAAAAGCGGTGTCAAAAGGTCATTGCGCACTATGAGGACAGAAGGTGAAGCCATTGCAGAGGATACCAAATTTTCCATGAAAGATACCGCTATCAGTTACGAACGCGATTTCCATGCTTGGGCGCTGGAAACAGCAGCGTTGCTGCGACAAAGACGATTCGCGGAGGTTGACGTGGATAATATCGCGGAGGAACTGGAAAGCATGGGCCGAAGCGAACGGCATCAACTGGTCAATCGATTGGCCGTATTGCTCGCCCATCTGCTGAAGTGGCAATTTCAACCCGAGCGGCGTGGTAGCAGTTGGCGATACACCATCGAAGAGCAGCGTCGCCGCATACAACGCTTATTGGATGAAAATTCCAGCCTAAACGCCAATCTCGAAAATGCTTTCGAAACCGCCTACGGCGATGCGGTCTTGATCGCGGCCGGCGAACTGGATCGCGACAAAAACATCTTTCCGTCCGCCTGTCCGTGTGGACTGGAACAAGCGCTGAACAGCGATTATTGGCCTGATTAGACGCTCGCGCGGTCACAGTGATTAAAGCCATCAGATCAACACAAACCCTTGGCATTAAAAAACCATGACCAAAAAACACCACAAACCCGACTGGGTTCCCGAAAACGCCGGCAAGGAATTCACCACGTCGGTCATGTCCGGCGTCGATGGCGGCCACGACGGCATTCCGGGCCAGGCCAGCGTGGCGGTGCCGCGCAAGCACACCCCACGCCGCCGTCGGCTGACGGTGGACGAGTACGTGGCCGGCGTGCTGGCCGGCGACCGCAACGTCCTCGGACAAGCCATCACCCTGGTGGAAAGCAACTCCCAGGCGCACTTCAACATGGGCCAGGAGGTCTTGCGCCAACTCATTCCCCACACCGGCAACTCGATTCGGATCGGGATCACCGGCGTGCCGGGCGCCGGCAAGAGCACCTTCATCGAAGCCCTCGGCCTGCATCTGTGCGAACAGGGCCACAAGGTCGCGGTGCTGGCGGTCGACCCCAGCAGCACCGTCACCCGCGGCAGCATCCTCGGCGACAAAACCCGCATGGAACTGCTCTCGCGCGACCTCCGTGCCTTCATCCGCCCTTCCCCATCCAGCGGTACCCTGGGCGGGGTGACCCGCAAGAGTCGCGAAACCATCCTGGTCTGCGAGGCCGCCGGCTTCGACGTGATCCTGGTGGAAACCGTCGGCGTGGGTCAGAGCGAAACCACGGTGCGCTCGATGGTCGATTTTTTCCTGCTGCTGATGATCGCCGGGGCGGGCGACGAGTTGCAGGGCATCAAGAAAGGCATCATGGAGCTGGCCGACGCCCTGCTGGTCAACAAGGCCGACGGCGACAACAAGATCCGCGCCAACGCCGCCCGCGCCGATTATAACCGGGCGTTGCACTACCTCGCCCCGGCCACCGAGGGCTGGCATACCAAGGCCTATACCTGTTCCGCCCTCAACGGCGAGGGCATCGACGCCATCTGGAAGGTGATCGGCGAGTTCCGCCAACAGGTCACGACGAGCGGCGCGTTCGAGAAGCGCCGGCAACGGCAAACCCTGGATTGGGTATACTCCATGGTCGAGGAACACTTGCGCGCCAGCTTCTTCAACCATGCCGGCGTCGGCAGCATCCGCGCCGATGTGGAACACGCCGTGATCGAAGGCCGCCTGCCTCCGACCGTGGCCGCGCAAAAACTCATCCAGAAATACGAAGGCCATTAACCTGGGAGGATATCACTTATGCTGCGCAGTCCCCGCGACTTCTTCAAACCCAAGGTCGTCGGCGCCCCCGAGCCACTCCGGGAAATTCCGGTATTGCCCTCGCGGATGATCCACTTTTTCGATCCCAGCAACCCGAAGATGGCGGTCAAGGTGCCGGACATCGCCAAAACCGTCGACATCATGCTCGGCAACCTGGAAGACGCCGTGCCGATCGACCGCAAGGAAGCGGCCCGCGAAGGATTGGTGCAAATCGGCAAGAGCGTGGACTTCGGCGATACCCAGTTCTGGACTCGCGTCAACAGCCTCGACAGCCCCTGGTTCCTGGACGATCTGATCCGCCTGGTCGGCGAAATCGGCGACAAGCTGGACGTGATCATGCTGCCTAAAGTGCAGGGACCGTGGGATATTTACTTCGCCGATCAACTGCTGGCGCAACTGGAAGCGAAATATGGCGTCAAGAAGCCGCTGATGCTTCATGCCATCCTCGAAACCGCGCTCGGCGTGGCCAACGTCGACGAAATCGCCAACGCCAGCCCGAGAATGCAGGGCATGAGCCTCGGTCCCGCCGATCTCGCGGCTTCGCGGCGGATGAAGACCACTCGGGTCGGCGGCGGCCATCCCGATTACGTGGTGCGCACCGATCCCGATCCCGCCAATCCCGCCGCCCCTCGTCCCACCGCACAGCAGGATTTGTGGCATTACACCATCGGCAAGATGGTGGATGCTTGCACCAGCGTCGGTGCCCTGGCGTTCTACGGCCCGTTCGGCGACATCGCCGATCTGGTGGCCTGCGAGGATCAGTTCCGCAACGCCTATCTGATGGGCTGCGTCGGCACCTGGACCCTGCACCCCAACCAGATCGCCATCGCCAAGCGCGTGTTCAGCCCGAAGCCGGAGGAAGTGGCCTGGGCCAAGCGCGTCGTCGAGGCCATGCCCGACGGCAGCGGCGCGGTGATGATCGACGGCAAGATGCAGGACGACGCCACCTGGAAACAGTGCAAGGTCGTGCTCAATCTCGCCAAGCTGATCGCCGACCGCGATGCGGAATATAAGGCGCTGTACGGGTTCTGAATCACCCTCACCCTCACCCCCAACCCCTCTCCCACAGGGAGAGGGGGGTTAAAGTGGAACGCGCCCATGATCGCTCCCTTCTCCATCGCCCGCCTGCCGCGCATCGAGTTCGGCGCCGGCTTTATCGGTAAATTGCCCGGTCTGATCGCGCAATTCGGCAACCGCGCGTTGCTGGTCACCGGCCGGCGTTCGTTTGCGGATTCGGCATGCTGGCCAGCGCTGCTGGCGGCGCTGGATCGGGCCGGCATCGGCCGGGATCAGGTCCGCATCGACGACGAACCTTCGCCGCAGGTGGTGGACGAGGCGGTCCGCCAATTCCATGGCAAAGGTTTCATGATCGTCGCCGGCATCGGTGGCGGCAGCGTGCTGGACGCCGCCAAGGCGATTGCGGGTCTGCTGCCGAGCGGCGATTCAGTCATGGATTACCTGGAGGGGGTCGGGCCGGAGAAGCCCTATCACGGTCCCGCCACGCCGTTCATCGCCGTGCCCACCACCGCCGGCACCGGCAGCGAAGCCACCAAGAACGCCGTGCTCAGCGTGCGCGGCCCCGATGGTTTCAAGAAATCCTTCCGGCACGATTTGCTGGTGCCGGAATACGCCCTGCTCGATCCCGATCTGTTGGCGAACTGCCCCAAGCCGCGGATCGCCGCGAATGCGATGGACGCGCTCACGCAACTACTGGAATCCTACGTCTCCATCAAGGCCAATCCCTTCACCGACGCGCTGGCGGAAAGCGGTCTGAAGGCGGTGCGGGAGGGACTGTTCGCCTGGTATGAGGGTGGCGACAAAGCCGCCGCCGGCCGTTCGCGCATGGCCTACGCCGCGCTGCTGTCGGGCGTCTGCCTGGCGCAGACCGGCCTGGGGTCGGTGCATGGCCTCGCCTCGCCGCTGGGCGCGTTCTTCCCGATCCCGCACGGCGTGGTTTGCGGCACGCTGGTCGGCGCGGCCACTCGCGTCAACCTGGCCGCGCTGAAGGAACGCGATCCCGATCATCCCTCCTGGCGCAAGTACGCCCGCGCCGGCGATATCCTGCACGGCCGACATTATCCCAGTCCCGAGGAATCGCACGCCGCGCTGCTGGCGCTGCTGGACGACTGGACCGACCGGCTGGCCCTGCCGCGCCTGAACGCCTACGGGATTCGGGAAAGCGATTTCGCCCATGTCGTCGCCCACTCGCGCGGCGGCAGCATGAAAACCAATCCGCTGGTGCTGGGCGATGCTGAAATCGCGGAGATACTGCGACAGCGGTTGTAATCCCCGCGGCGCCGAATCGACTCATGTCTTTCGTTGGTGGTGCTACCATAACGCATGCGGACGATCAGGAGACCCGGCGATGAAAAAAACCTCCGCCCACAACGATTCCCCCTTCTCCAAACCGGTTGGGACGCGCCCTCCGTCCGGCGTGGTGGTCGATCGGCAAACGGTGGAACTCAAGCGCCTGGAAAAGCGGATCGGTCGGGTTCACCTACAACAACGGCTCGGCATCGAGGCCGACCACGCCACTCAGGTGTTCGGGCGGGGACGAACTTTCTTCCACATCGAGAACTGGCGCTCGTTCCACGCGCTCATCCGACTGATCCTGCGCGGCTCGGGACTGTACCGCCGGGGGTTGCGCAACGCCACCGACATCCAGATCCATCGCAATGAGGTCGTCATTCCCCGCCTGCCCGCCGCTTTCGACGGTTTCACCCTGTTGCACCTCAGCGACCTGCACCTGGACATGGACGATGGCTATCCGCCCGCTTTGATCGAACGGCTGGGTCAGGTGGACTACGATGTCTGCGTGATGACGGGTGATTTCCGGGCCAAGACCTTCGGCTCATACGATGCCGCCATCGCCGCCCTGGGCAAGGTGCGTCCGTATCTGCGCGGCCCGGTCTACGCCATTCTCGGCAATCACGATTCCATTCGCATGGCGCCCGGCATCGAGGCGTTGGGCATCACGCTTCTGCTGAACGAATCGATCGCGCTGGAACGCGACGGCGCGACCCTCCATCTGGCCGGCATCGACGATCCGCACTATTTCCAGGTGGACAACTTCGACAAGGCCGCCGCGAACATCCCCCCCGACGCCGTCGCCATCCTGCTGTCGCATTCACCGGAACCCTACCGGCGGGCCGCTCACACCGGTTTCGACCTGATGCTCGGCGGCCACACCCACGGCGGCCAGATTTGCCTCCCGGGCGGGATCGCCCTGATGACCAACGCCGATTGCCCGCGCCGCTTCTGCCGGGGCGCGTGGCGCTATCACGCCATGCAGGGCTACACCTCGGCGGGATCCGGTTCTTCCGTGGTCGGCGTCCGCTTCAACTGCCCGCCGGAAATCACCCTGCACCACCTGCGGGTCCGACCGGCTCAGTAGGGTCGATTGCGGATGCCGAGCCGGAAGAATACGGGTGACAGCACGAGTTCCACCACGATAAAGCCGGCCACCATCAAAATTATCGTCGTCCAATTCAGTTCGAACTGGTTTGCCACCACCAGCAGTGGCAACAGCGCCTCGGGAATTTGATCCAGGCCCAGCGCCATGCTGCTGGCGACCATTCCCAACCGCCGCTTGGTGAAACTCGACAGCAGATCGCCGAGCATGGTGGCGACGCCGATCACCACTCCGAGCGTCGCGGGCCAACCCAGCAGCGTGGCTCCAAGCCCGCATGCCAGCGGAGCCAGCAGAAAACCCCGCCACGTCTTTGAATCTCCCAGCAGGCGATACCCGTCGGCCAGCACCCGGCCGCCATCCAGCGGGCGGGCGCCCCAATCGCCACAAACCGCCGCGGCGATGATCGGCGCGCCGTTGGCAATCAGAACGAGCAACAGCAATTGCAGTTCGATGGATGGCATGTCGCAATCCGAGAGCAAGGATTTTCACCAGCATGGTTCGGACCCGCCGGAATCGGGCGTCGCTACAGAGTGTCCGCGAACGTCTCCATCGATCCGGGCGCACGACCGTCGCTCCATCGCTCGAGCGACCCGCTCGAGGTGGCCGATACGTACCAGGCAAACGCGACGGCTTCATCCTACACTTAGCCAACCGCTGCGCGACCGCGCCTTGCGGGGATAATCACCCAGAGCAAGGAGAACCCGAATGAAACGATTACAACTCGGCGCCGGTTTCGGCACCCTGTGCGGACTGCTCTTTTTGACCACCGTTCATGCCGCCGACCCCAACTCGCCGGTCGGCAAGTGGCGAACCATCGACGACAAGTCTGGCAAACCCAAGAGCATCGTGCAAATCACCGAGGACAACGGGGTACTGACCGGCAAGATCGTGGAACTGTTGGAAGGCGCCACCGAGAAAACATGCAGCAAGTGCGAGGGTGACTTGAAGGACAAACCGCTGGTCGGAATGCGGATTCTGTGGGATTTGAAGAAGGAGGGCGACGAATGGACGGACGGCAAGATTTTCAATCCAGCCGACGGCGGCACTTACACGAGTAAAGCCAAGTTGACCGATGGCGGCAAGACCCTGGACGTCACCGGTAAATGGATGTTCTTCAGCAAGCAACAGAAGTGGCAGCGGGTGAATTGACCCGACCGGAATCCCCTCCCCTCGACCCCTTGGAAGAGGGCTGGGGAGAGACGTGTTTACTCCGCCGCCGGCCCGACCTCGGGCACCGGAATGCCGCGCTGCCGACAGGCGGCGGTCAAGGTGTTCAGCAGAAGACAGGCGATGGTCATCGGCCCCACCCCGCCCGGCACCGGGGTGATGGCGCCGGCCACCTCGACCGCCGATGCGAAATCGACGTCGCCCACCAGCCGGCTCTTGCCGTCCGGGGCGGGAACGCGGTTGATGCCGACGTCGATCACCGTCGCACCCGGCTTGATCCAGTCACCTTTAACCATGAGCGCCTTGCCGACCGCCGCCACCAGAATGTCGGCCCGCCGGCACTCGTCCGCCAGGTCGCGGGTGCGGGAATGGGCGATGGTCACGGTGCAATGCTCGCGCAGCAACAGCGCCGCCATCGGTTTGCCGACGATGTTGGAACGCCCCAAAACCACCGCCCGCTGGCCGGCCAGCTCGCCGACATGATCCTTGAGCAGCATCAGACAGCCGAGTGGCGTGCAGGGCACCATGCCGGTCCCGCCCACCGCCAGCAGGCCGGCATTGAGCGGATGAAAGCCGTCCACGTCCTTATCGACCGCAATCGCCTCGATCACCGCCTCCGGATCGATCTGCTTCGGCAACGGCAGTTGCACCAGAATCCCGTTGACCGCCGGCTCCCGGTTCAACTCGGCGATGCGCGCCAGCAGCTCGACCTGGGTCGCGGTCGCGGGCAGGCGGTGCTCGAACGAATTCATGCCGGCTTCCCGCGCCTGTAGGCCCTTGTTGCGGACATAAATCCGGCTGGCGGGATCCTCGCCCACCAGCACCACCGCCAAGCCGGGGATGAGGCCGTGATCCGATTTGATTCGGGCGACCCGCGCGGCGATGCCGGCGCGCAAGCGGGCAGCGAATTGTTTGCCGTCGATGATGGTGGCCGTGGCCATGGGAATCCTCGCGATCACTGAAATCGCCATCCATGTTATATCAATTCCGCCAGGAATTCGGCTGACCGACCCCATTCGCAGATCATCCCCGCGCAGAAATTGGAAACCTCGACGATAGCCAGGAACTTTTCCCGGTTATAATAACCAAAGTTATTATTTTACAGGTTATCAAAGATGACCCCGACTTTCTCTCACTTCGAGCGCTGCATCGACACCGTCCGGGCCCAACATCCCGACATGCCCCACCAGTCGGTGGTACTCATGCGGCTCGCCCATCACGTATTTCGTACGTTGCACGAACGGCTCGACCGCTTTTTCGCCGCGCACGACCTGTCCACTTCCGCTTGGGCCGTGCTGATGATGATCTACAGCACGCCGGAACGCGCCATCACGCCATCCGAGGCCAGCATGGCGGTAGTGCAATCGCGAACCCACATGACGCGCGTCGCCGACGATCTGGTCGCGGCGGGATTGATCGAGCGCGTACACGACGAGATCGACCGGCGCCGCGTCGTGCTGCAACTAACGGCCAGCGGAACGGATCTCGTCAAAAGGTTGCTACCAGAGACCTGGACCGAATATCGGGCGGCGCTCGCCATCTTCTCGGCGGACGAGGCCACCGCGCTGGAAACCCTGCTACGCCGCTGGCTCGGGCACCTGGAGAGCGAAGATCGACCGGAATGCGGGTCGGCGCCCGCACCCGAACCCATGCGCCGGCGGATCGCTTCCCGCTCCCGGAGGGAAAGCAAGTGAGCGCGCCTGCCCAAAATCTCAATGATCCCCCATCGGTGACGCCAAACGGCAAACGCCGTCGCGCACTGCTCCTCCTCTCCCTGTTGTTCTCGGCGGTCGCGGCCGGAGCGGGCGGATATTGGTTCGTTCGCGGGCGCTGGTACGTGACCACCGATAATGCCTATGTCGGCGGCAACATCGTCCAGATCACCCCGCAGGTTTCCGGAACGGTCGTGAGCGTTTTGGCCGACGACACCGACCTGGTCGAGCAAGGACAACCGCTGGTGCGACTCGACCCCGCCGATGCCCAGGTACAACTGCAACTCGCCCAGGCGAATCTGGCCGACGCGGTGCGCTCGGTGCGCGGCCTCTACGCGAACGACAGCCAATCGCGAGCCCTGATCGCGCAGCGCGCGGCCGATCTGGATCGCGCCCGCACCGAGGTCGAACGCATGGAAGCCGAGGCGCGCCGCGCCCAGGAGGAATACGCCCGGCGCGAAGCCCTGTTCCGCCAGAAATACATTGCCGACGAAACCTTGCGGGCGGCGCGAACCGCGCTGGATGCCGCCATCGCGCAACGCGACGGTGCCCTTGCGGCCGTCGAGCAGGCCCGCGCCGCGATCCGACAGGCGCGCGAGCAGCGGACCGGCACCGAGGTGCTGGTGGACAACACCTCGGTCGAAACCCACCCGCGAGTGGCGGCGGCGGCGGCGAAAGTCAAGGAAGCCTATCTGGAGCTCGCTCGCGCGACCGTCGTCGCGCCGGTACGCGGTTATGTGGCCAAGCGGAGCGTGCAGGTCGGTGCCCGCGTCGCGCCGGGAACGGCGCTGATGGCGGTCATCCCGCTCGGCCAACCGTGGGTGGACGCCAACCTCAAGGAAAGCCAGCTCGAAAACGTGCGCATCGGCCAGCCGGTCGAACTCTCCGCCGATCTCTACGGCGACGAGGTGAAATACACCGGCCGCGTGGTCGGGCTCGCGCCGGGCACCGGCGGCGCCTTCGCCCTGCTGCCCGCGCAGAACGCGACCGGCAATTGGATCAAGATCGTGCAGCGGGTACCGGTGCGGATCGCGCTCGATCCCGGCGCCCTGACCCAGCACCCGTTGCGGGTCGGCCTGTCGATGCGGGTGACGGTGGACACCCACCAGCGCGACGGCGCCGTGCTGGCGACCGAGCCGAACGGTCGGGAACGGTACGCGACCCCGGTCTTCGAGGCGCAAGCCGGCGAAGCCGATGCCTTAATCGCGCGGATCATCGAGGCGAACCGGCGCGGCGCCACCAAATCGTGAAACCGGCTTCCACATCCACCCCCCCGCCATCGCCCGCCATGCGGGGCGGGATGCTGGCGCTGGCGACGTTCGCGCTGGGCTTGGGCTCGTTCATGAACATCCTCGATCTGACCATCACCAACGTGTCGGTGCCGAGCATCGCCGGCGACTTGGGCGTGAGCTTCACCCAGGGAACCTGGGCGATCACCTCTTATGCGGTGGCCGAAGCCATCATGCTGCCCTTGACCGGCTGGCTGGCGCAGCGGTTTGGGGCGGTGCGGATGTTCCTGAGTTCGACGCTGCTGTTCACGCTGGCCTCGGCGCTGTGCGGATTCGCCTTCACCTTTCCGATGCTGCTCGCCTCCCGGGTGCTGCAAGGCATGGTGGGCGCTTCGATGATTCCGCTGTCGCAAACCCTGCTGACCAGCGTTTATCCGCCGCAACAGCGCGGCCTCGCGCTCGGGCTGTGGTCGATGACGACGATCCTCGGCCCCATCGCCGGTCCCCTGGCGGGCGGTTGGCTGACCGAAAACCTGTCCTGGCACTGGATTTTCCTGATCAACCTGCCGGTGGGAGCGATCGTGGCGGTTCTGGTCGCCGCGCTGTTTCGCGGCCGCGAAACGCCGCGCCGTCGCCTGCCGGTCGATTTCGTCGGTCTCGGCCTGCTGGTGCTCGGGATCGGCGCGCTGCAAATCCTGCTCGACAAAGGCAACGAACTCGACTGGTTCGGCTCGCCGTTCATCGTCGGCCTCGCCTGCCTCTCGGTCGTCGCGCTGGCTTTCTTCGTCGCCTGGGAACTGACCGACGCCCATCCGGTGGTCGATCTGCGCCTGTTCGGGCGGCGCAATTTCGCGATCGGCGTGACCTGTCTGATGCTGGGCTCGGTCGCCTTCTTCGGTACCGTGGTGGTGTTGCCGCTCTGGCTGCAAAGCTACCAGGGCTACACCCCGCTCTGGGCCGGCAAGGTGGTCGCGTTCGGCGGTGTGCTGGCGCTTCTGCTCGGCCCCGTGGTCGGCGCCAACATCCACCGCATCGACGCTCGCGCGGTCGCCACCTTCGGCTTCAGCGTATTTGCCCTGGTGGCATTCTGGAGCGCGCGCTTCACGCCCGATGTCGATTTCTGGACGCTGGCGCTGACGCGACTGGCCATGGGTGTGGGCATCAGTTGTTTCTTCCTGCCCCTGATCACGATCAACCTGTCGGGGCTCGCGCCGAATCAGATCGCCGCCGCCAGCGGCTTGCAGAACTTCATGCGCAATCTCGGCTCCAGCTTCGGCACGGCGATCATGACCTCGCTGTGGGATCACAAGGGCATCGAGCACCACGCCCGGCTGGTCGAGCACGTCACCGCCTACAATCCGCTGGCGATGCGCTATCTCGACCCATTGCAAGCGACCGGTCTGACCCCCGATCAAGCCTTGGCGCAACTCGACCGCACCCTCACCACCCAAGCGTATCTGCTGTCCACCGACGCCGTGCTTTGCATCAGCGGTATGCTGATGATCAGCCTGATCGGTCTGATCTGGTGGGCGAAACCGCCGTTCACCGTGCGCGCCGTGGCGGATTGACGCACGGCGAGGGATTAAACCGCTCCGCCGCCGATTCACGTACCCTTGCCTTGCCGGTCACTTCCCCGTATCTTTGCGCGTCCCTTTCACCACCCCCAAGGAGGAACGCCAGTCATGTCGAGTCAGGACCAACAGATCATGTTCGTTTTCCCCGGACAAGGCTCCCAATACGTCGGCATGGGTAGCGATCTCCTCCGGGATTTTCCGGTCGCCCGGCGGTCCTACGAGCAAGCCAGCGACATTCTGGGCTACGACCTCGTCAAGCTCTGCCTGGAAGGGCCGGAAGAGAATCTGAGGCTCACCCGCCACACCCAGCCGGCCCTGCTCACCCACTCGCTGGCCTGTCTGGCGATTTTCCGCGAGCTGACCGACGATCGCATACAACCGGTTCTGACCGCCGGCCACAGCCTGGGCGAATACTGCGCCTTGGTCGCCGCTGGCGCGCTGAGCTTCGAAACCGCCCTGCGCCTGGTGCAAAAGCGCGGTGAATACATGGGCGCTTACGGCGCCGGGGAAATGCTGGCCTTCCCGCTGCACCTCGACAACATCCAGCCGCTGGCGGAAAAACACTACTGCGTCATCTCCGCCCGCAATCTGCCCGACCAGACCGTGGTCGGCGGTCTTGCCGAAGACCTCGACCGGCTCACGGAGGAGGCCCACGCGCACTTCCCGCGCAAACGGCCGACCCGGCTCAAGACCGAGGGCGCCTTTCATACCTTTTACATGATCACCGCCGCCCTGCATTTCCGGGCGGTGCTGGATGCCGCCGAGTTCAATACTCCGACCGTCCGCGTGCTCTCCAACTGCAGCGGCGCGTATCACGATCCCGATCCCGCCGCCATCAAGACCCGGCTGTTCTTCCAGTTGTTTCACCCGGTCAAGTGGATCGACAACCTGGAAACCGCCTTCCACGACGGCATCACCACCATCATCGAATTCGGCGGGGGTCTGGGCAGCGGCCCCGCGCCCGAGGACAAGCGCCCGAACCTGGAGAGCATGATCAAGAAAGCCCTGCGCGGTTCGGACTTCAGCGCCCACTACCACGCGGCCATCAACAGCCAGACCCTGCGGGAAACGGCGGAGGCGCTGCGATGAGACGCCATGCCGGCTCGCAAACCCAACGAACCCGGCGCGCGCTCGGCCAGGAAGCCATGAAGCGTTCCCACCGCCGCTGCGATCTGATCCGGCTTGCCCCGGAAGAGGAACCCGCCAAATCCGCGCCGCCCTCGGTCGACGCGTCGGAACAGACCGACGAGCGGGCCAGGACATTGCCCCATCCATGATTCAGAACCGCGAGTCAGGGTTCCGGTTTCCCGCGGGACATGCTCGCGGTTTTGTCCATGTCATTTCTCAGTCAAAATTGTCGGCTATCGCGTTTGGCCGGATTTCGGCTACCCTTATGCGGAAGCACCGCACAAGAACTGGATAATCGCGGGATGGACTGAAGTCGGCTCCATCGACCGTCCATCCCGAACTTAGTCCGTTTCCCCCGTACATATCCAACAATTATCAGCCCCGCGTTTCCCGGACGCGGGCCGGTGGAAAGCGTTTGATTGTCAATTTGCCATCCAACACGATCACCAAGAGGTAAGGTCATGCTCTCCGAAAAACAGCTCGACATCCTGCGGGAGCGCCGCGCCAAGGTTCTGGCCGGCGGCGGCGAGGACAAACTTCAGGAACGGCACGCCAAGGGTCTTTTGGGCGCCCGCGAACGGCTGCTGGCGCTGTTCCAGCCGGATACCTTCCAGGAAATCGCCACCCACGCCAAACATGCCGGCAAGCATTTCGGCCTGGCCGACAAGGAACTGCCCTCGGACGGCGTGATCGTCGGCAGCGGTTTCGTGGATGGCCGGCCGGTGGCGGCGTTCAGCCAGGACTTCACGGTGATGGGCGGCACGCTCGGTAAAATGCACGCCAAAAAGATCGTGCAATCCATGCAGATGGCGCTGAAGACCGGCATGCCGGTCGTGGCGTTCAAGGACTCGGCCGGCGCCCGCATTCAGGAAGCGGTGGACGCGCTGTCCGGTTACGGCGAGGTGTTCTACCAGAACGTGCTGCTGTCGGGCGTCGTGCCGCAGATCGCCATCATCGCCGGTCCCTGCGCCGGCGGCGCGTCCTACTCGCCGGCGTTGATGGACTACATCATCATGACCAAGCAGAACGCCTACATGTTCATCACCGGCCCGGAGGTGATCAAGGCGGTGACCGGGCGGGAAACCAGCCTGGACGAGGTCGGCAGCGCCGTCATGCACGCCACGGTCAGCGGCAACGTCCACTTCGTGGCCGAGGACGACCGCCACGCCATCCAGATCGCCAAGGCGTTGCTCAGCTATCTGCCGTCCAACAACACCGAGGATCCGCCGCACCGGCCCTATCCCGATCTCGATCTGTCCCCGGACGAGGGCATCAACGCGCTGATTCCGGAAACGTCCTCGGAGCCGATGGACGTGAAGTTGGTCATCAATCGCCTGGTGGACAACGGCCAGTTCCTGGAAGTCCACGCCGGCTGGGCCGGCAACATCGTGGTCGGCTTCGCCCGCATCCAGGGCATCGTGGTCGGCATCCTGGCCAATCAGTCGCTGGTCAAGGCCGGCGCGATGGACATCGACTCCTCCGACAAGGGCGCGCGCTTCATCCGCTTCTGCAACGCCTTCAACGTCCCGCTGGTCACGCTGGTGGACGTGCCCGGCTTCCTGCCCGGCATCGAGCAGGAGCGCGGCGGCATCATCCGCCACGGCGCCAAGATGCTCTACACCTACGCCTCGGCGACGGTGCCGAAGATCACCATCATCCTGCGCAAGGCCTACGGCGGTTCCTATCTGGCCATGTGCGCCCAGGAAATGGGCGCCGACATGGTGTTTGCCTGGCCGACCGCCGAAATCGCGGTGATGGGCGCGGAGGGCGCGGTCAACATCCTGTATCGCAGCGAACTCAAGGGCGCCGAGGACCGCAAGGCCAAGGCGAAGGAACTGGTGGAGGAATATCGGGCCAAGTTCGCCTCGCCGTACATGTCGGCCTCGCGCGGCTACATCACCGACGTCATCGAGCCGGCCGACACCCGCGCCACCATCGCCCTGGCGCTGCGCAAGCTGCTGACCAAGCGGGAGCTGCGCCCGGCCAAGAAGCACGGCGACATCCCGCTCTGACCGATCCGCCGAACCCAACCCAACGGGAATTCACCGAATGAAGACCTACACCACGCTGGACGCCATCGGCGACATGCTCGTGATCTACGGCATCGTGATCGTGATCTCGATGCTGGTCGCCGTGGTCATTCGCGGCATCGTTCTGGTGCTGTCGCGACAGGCCAAGCAAGAGGAAACCAAGACCCCGGCCAAGCCCGCGCCCGTCGCGCAACCCGCCCTCGTCGGTATTCCGCAGGAACACCTGGCGGTCATCACCGCGACGGTGGCCGCGATGATGGGCGCGCATCGCATCGTCCACATCGAAATGGCCGGCCGTGGCTTCGGCTGGACCGCCGAGGCGCGCACCGTCCACCACACCTCGCACGCGCCGCGCGCATCGCATTGAGAATTCGAACCCCTTTCCATCCTACCTTTTGCGAGAGAACAACCCCATGGAGAAGAAATTCCGTATCACCGTCGAAGGCAAGCAATACGTTGTCGCGGTCGAGGACATTACGACCGATAGCGCCCAAGGCTTCTACCAGGACACGGCGGTCGTGGCGACTCCGCCGTCGGTGGTCGCCGCGGCTCCGGTTGCCGCCGCACCCGCGCCGGCCGTTGCTTCCCCCGTCGGCGCGTCCGGGCCGGGCGACGAAGTCGCGCCGCTGGGCGGCGTGGTGCAGACGGTCCACGTCAGCGTCGGCCAGGCGGTCAATGAGGGTGACAAGCTGGTTTCCCTGGAAGCCATGAAGATGGTCACTCACGTCGTCGCCCGCCGCGGCGGTAAAGTCATCAGCATCGCGGTCAAGCCGGGCGATCCGGTGGACGCCGGGCAGGTGCTGTTGACCGTCGGCTGAGCGCCGGGAGCATTCCATTATGGGATCCCTGAATTTTCTCGACCTGTTCCAGGGGATCAACACCCTGGTGCAAGGGTTCTCCACCGACCCCAAAATCGCCTTCGGCCGGATATTCCTGATTTTTCTGGGAATCCTGCTGTTCTATCTGGGACGCAAGGGCGTTCTGGAAGCCCTGCTGATGATTCCGATGGGGCTGGGAATGGCCACCGTCAACGCTGGGGTGATGTTTTTCTACAACCTCGATCCGACCAGCGGCATGACGTTCGAGGCGCTGAAAGCAGCCGGACAGGCGGTTCCCAGCCAGATACCCGGCACCCTGCACGTCGCCCCGCTGGCGCAGGACACCAACGCGTTGATGAACATCCTGCAGATCGACTGGTTGCAGCCGATCTACACCTTCATGTTCAGCAACGGACTGATCGCCTGCTTCGTGTTCATGGGCATCGGTACTCTGCTGGACGTGGGCTTCGTGATGGCCCGGCCTTATCAGAGCATGATTCTCGCTCTGTTCGCGGAATTGGGCACCGCCCTGGTGTATCCGATTGCGGTAGCGATGGGCTTGGCGCCAGGGGAAGCCGCTTCGGTGGCGATCATCGGCGGCGCGGATGGCCCGATGGTGCTGTTCACCTCGCTGTCGCTGGCGAAACCGCTGTTCGTGCCGATCACGGTGGTGGCCTACCTGTACCTGGGCTTGACGTATGGCGGATATCCCTACCTGATCAAGCTGATGATCCCCGAAAAGCTTCGCGCGCTACCCATGCCCATGGAGAAGACCCGGACGATCACCTCCAATGAAAAGCTGGTGTTTGCCGTGGTCGCTTGCGTCCTGCTCAGCCTGCTGTTTCCGGTGGCCGCACCGCTACTGCTGTCGCTGTTCCTAGGCGTGGTCATCCGCGAAAGCGACCTGCCCAACTTCTACGAACTGTTCTCGAACACGGTGCTGTACGGCTCCACCTTCTTTCTGGGGTTGCTGTTGGGCATCCTGTGCGAGGCCAACACGATCCTGAATCCGGTGGTGCTGAAGTTGTTGATTCTGGGGTGCCTGGCGCTGCTGATTTCCGGTATCGGCGGGATTCTGGGCGGTTATGCGCTGTACTTCTGGTCGGGCAAGAAGTACAACCCGACCATTGGCATCGCGGCGGTCAGTTGCGTGCCGACGACCGCCAAGGTGGCGCAAAAATCGGTGTCGGCGGTAGCGCCTCACGTCATCATCCTGCCGCACGCGCTGGGTGCCAACATCTGCGGCGTCATCACCACCGCCATCTTCGCGGCGGTCTACGTCGCGCTGCTCCTGCCGAAAGGCTGACAACGAACCAGCGGGTGTTTTCCGCCGATTTGCAATGCAAAAAAAGGGGCGAAATGTTTCGCCCCTTTCTTTTGTGCGTCTTACAAATATCGCCAGTACAGATAGACGGTGCAGATGGCGACGGATAACAGCATCAACGGGAACGCGGTCATCATGAAGGGCACGAAACGGATCGGCTGGTTGGCGCGCTCGGCGAAACCGGCCACCACCAGATTGGCGCTGGCGCCGATCAGGGTGCCATTGCCGCCCAGACACGCGCCCAGCGACAGCGCCCACCACAATGGCATCAAGCCTTCCGGCCCGCCGAATGAGGGAGCCATCGCCTTGATCAGCGGGATCATGGTGGCGACGAACGGAATGTTATCGATGAACGCCGACAAAATGGCCGAGGACCAGAGAACGACCATCGCGGTGGCGTTCAACTCGCCGCCGGTCAACGCCAGCACCTTGTCCGCCAGCAGTTTGAGCAAGCCGGTGCTGTCCAGACCATGCACCACGATGAACAGCCCGACGAAGAAGAAGATGGTGATCCATTCACACTCGGTGAAGGCGTGCGTCACCAGTTTGGATTGCTCGTCGGCGTCGTGCGGCCAGCATTGCAGCAGCAGCAGTGCGGCGGCGCCGAACAGACCAATGGTGGCGGCTTCCAGCCCCAGGAAACGGGCAAAGATGAACGACAGCACCACTATCCCGATCACCGCCAGACACTTTTTGAGCAATATCGGATCGGTGATGGCCTCGCGCTCGTTGAAATCCATGACCCGCTTGCGATCCTCGGGAGCGGCCTTGAGATGCCGGCCCCAGATGAAATAAATCGGGATCAGATTGGCGATCAGGACCACCACGATCACCGGGGTCAGATTCACCACGAAATCGTTGAAGCTCAGCCCGACCGCCGAGCCGATCATGATGTTGGGCGGATCGCCGATCAGCGTCGCGGTGCCGCCGATGTTGGAGGCCAGAATCATCGAGAACAGAAAGGGATAGGCTTTGACCTTGAGTTCCTCGGTGATCAGCAGAGCCACCGGCACGATCAACAGCACGGTGGTGACGTTATCCAGGAATGCCGAGACCACGGCGGTGACCACCGACAGCATCGCCAGAATGCCCCACGGGCTGGCGTCGACCTTCTTGGCCGACCAGATCGCCAGGTATTGGAATACCCCGGACTGGCGGGTGATGGCGACGATCACCATCATCCCGATCAACAGGCCGATGGTGTTGAAGTCCACGCCGCGAATCGCGGCTTCCTGGTTGAGTACGCCGAACAAAATCATCACGCCGGCGGCGAGCAGGGCGACGATGGCGCGGTTGACCCGCTCGGTCATGATCACCACGTAGGTAATCACGAAGATCAGGGCCGCCAGCACCATGTGGAAAGTTGAAGCGGCTGCGGTCGTTTCGTGCATGTCAGTGGTTCTCCCCCGTCAGTTTTTCCAGCACGTCCCAGAACGAAACGATGCCCTCCAGCTTGCCGCTCTCCTTGTTCACCACCGGCACGCTGGTGGTGCGCCCTTGCAGCATCAGCAACATGACTTCCATGACCGGCGTCTCGGGATGCGCGACCTCATGAATGTTCAGCCAGTTCCGCACCGGCTCCTCGCGACGTCCGCCCAGGCGCTGGGCCAGATCGCCGACGTGTTCGGTGACGAAGGACACGTTATCGAGTCCATGCTTGTCCAGCACTGCCTGGGGCAGGGTCAATTTCAGTAGCGAATAGACGCTGAAGGTACCGAGATAGCGGCCTTGAGCGTCCATCACCGGCAGATGGCGCAGATGATGTTCGAGAATGCGGTCGGCGGCGGTCGCCACCGTATCCGACGGACCGAGCGTCATCGGATTGGGGTTCATCAAGGTTCTTGCGGTCATGAAAAGCCCTTGGAACTTGAAAGGAAAGTTGCGTTGTTACCGACGACCAGCGATCTGGCAGTCCAGTAACCCGTGATGGTCTTCTCAGAAGCTGTCTAAGAACCCCTCTCCCTGTGGGAGAGGGGCAGGGGTGAGGGGGGCGTTTCAATCAGTTAGCCGAATCGATGTTGCATAAAAACAACGCCTTGCAGGGTTTTCATACCGCTTGTGACCAGCTAAGCCGTTGAAAAAGCGCCCTCACCCCCAACCCCTCTCCCGAGGGGAGAGGGGAGTTTTTAGATAGTCTCTCACACTTCGGCGTTGGGCTGGCGAAATCCGAGAAACTGACAAGCTAGTCTAGTACAGCACCCGACAAAGAAACGTCAATCGATCCAGCGTTTTTCCGGTAGTCCTGAAATCCGACTACCCGGTCGCGCACGGCGCGGCGATCCACTACGGGCAGGCGAACGCTTCCCGCAGTAGTCGCTCCATGGCCTCGCCCCAGCGCTGGCGCGGCCGTTGCTGCCAGAACCGCGCGTTGGGCCGGCAATCGAATTTCTGCTTGTAAATCGCCAAGGCCGCCACCACCGTGGCCAGCCCGAAAGCCAGCGTCGCGTTCGGGATACCGGCGAACGGCAGCACCAGCAGCATCAGAATCACAAAGCCAATGATCCAGCCCCAGGGGATGCACAGGAAGTAATCGATCTCAAACTCGCCGCCGTCGCGGCGGACGATCACCCGCATCGGCCAGTCATCCTGCATCAGATACGCCCGGCGGCGCAGTTCCAGGACGTTCTCCCGCTCGGCGGCGATGATAAAATCCTTCAGTAGCAGCGCGTTGCGGAACTTTTTAAGCTGGCCATCGCCGCCCGTCGCCGTCGCCCGCGTCATCCGCCCCAGATGACGGATCGTCAATTCAGCCGTCATGCCCAATCACCGGCTCGACTCCTCACTTCCCACCATGATCACCACCTTGCCGGTGGACTTCCGCGCAATTACCTGATCCAGGGCACTCACCGCCCGTTCCAGCGGATAGATCGCCGATACGTGAGGCCGGATCGCCCCTTCCAGATACCACTGGATCAGAATACGGAAACTCTCGGTCATCACCCGGGGATTCAGTTCGGCGTAGGCCGGCCAGTTGAGGCCGATCACGTCGACGTTCTTGACCAGCAAATGGTTGGCCGGAATCTGCGGCACGATGCCGCCGGCGAAACCGATCACCAGAATCCGCCCCTCGAAGGCGATGCCGCGCAAGGACGCGGCGAACAACTCGCCGCCGACCGGATCGTAGATCACGTCCGCGCCGCGCCCGCCGGTCAATTCCTTGATGCGCTCCCGCACGTCCTCGGCGCTGGTATCGATCAGGTGATCGGCGCCGTGTTCGCGGGCGACCGCCAGCTTTTCGGGACTGCTGGCGGTGGCGATGACCCTCGCGCCCAACTGCTTGCCGATCGCCACCGCCGTCAGGCCGACCCCGCCGGAAGCGCCGTGCACCACCAGGGTCTCGCCCGCCCGCAACCGCGCCCGATGCCACAGAGCCACGTGCGAGGTGCCGAATACCACCGGAAAGGCCGCGCCATGCTCCCAGGGCATCGCCGCCGGCATCGGCACGCAGCGGTTGACGCTCGCCACCACCTGCTCGGCGTAACCGCCGTGGGGGGTAATGGCGATCGCTCGATCGCCCACCGCGAACCCCATCACGCCTTCACCCACATCCAGCACTTCGCCCGCAACCTCGAAGCCCGGACTGAACGGCGGTTGCGGCTGTGCTTGATACTGCCCGCGGGTAATCAGACTGTCGGCGAAATTGATCCCGCAAGCCCGTACCCGCAATCGAACCTGTCCGGGTCCGGGACGCGGTTCGGGTACCTCTTCCAGCCGCAATGCGGCGGGACCGCTCAACTCATGGCAAACGATGGCTTTCATGGTCGGCTCTCGTGCTGTCCCAGAAAAAACAGGGGCGCGTCGACCGCGCCCCCGCTTTTCACCCGCTTACTCGCCGATAATCTTCCGCACCACGTCGGTCATCGAGATCACGCCGACCGGCTGGTCGTTCTCGGTGACCACCAGCCGGTGCATCCGCCGGCCGGTCATCAGGCTGACCGCCTCGCTCAGCAGGATGCCCGCGTCGCAGGTGGCGCAACCGGGAGTCATGATGTCCTTGGCCAGCAGGGCGCGGGCCTGCTCCGGCGTTCGCCCCTGCCGCGCCAGCACCATGTCGGTTTGCGACACCACGCCGACCGCCTTGCCGCCGTCCATGACCACCACCGCGTGGATCTCGTTGTCCACCATGATCTTCGCCACCTGACCGACGGTGTCGCCGGGGGCGCAGGCGATGATGCCACGATGCATCAGGTCTTTCACCCGGGTGCCGTCGTCGGCGATGGTGATGGCCTCGGCCTCGGCGATGCTGGGCAACGGCGCGGACAGCGGGTACGGATGCGGCGTGGTGTGGACATCGCCCTTGGGCAGGGTCGGATGCACGATCGCCACCGGCGGCTTGCCATGGGCGCCCTGGCCGAATTCAGTCGCGCCGACCAGCACCGACATGTTGCCGTGCGGGTGCTTGTTGTCGTGCATGAGTTGATGGGCGATCGGCAATTCCGCGTAGGTGAACGCCCGCGACATGCAAGGGTCCAGCAACCCGCGCACCGCCAGTTCGTTCATCTGGTAGGATTGTTCGGCGTTGGCGAAATGCGAGCCCTGCAACCGCTTCTGCCGCATCCACAGATAGCGCAGGTCGACCGTGGCGTTGTAGCCGGTGGTGCCGGCGCAGACCACCACCATGCCGCCGGTGTCGCAGACGAAGATCGAGGTCGGAATCGTGGTTTCGCCGGGATGCTCGAACACGAGGTTCGGCGAGCGTTTCTCGCCCAGCACCTCCCAGAACGCCGCGCCGAAGGAACGCACGCCCTTCAGCCACTTGGCGTAGCCGGCGTTGTCCTTCCAGTGCGGCAACATGCCCCAGTGGTCGAACCGGTTGCGGTTGATGCAGCCCTTGGCGCCGAGCTTCATGCAGTAATCGAATTTGTCCTCGCCGGACACCATGGCGATGGGGGTCGCGCCCGCCGCCTTAGCGATCTGGATCGCCATCGAGCCGAGGCCGCCGGCCCCACCCCAAATCAGCACCGCGTCGCCTTTCTTGACCGCATTGGTGCCCCAGCCGTGCAACATGCGCCAGGCGGTGGCGCCGACCAGCACGTAGGCGGCGGCCTCCTCCCAGTTCATGTGCTTGGGCTTGGGCATGCATTGCTGGCCCTGGACCTTGGTGAACTGGGCGAAACTGCCGTAGTTGGTCTCGTAGCCCCAGATGCGGAAGGTCGGCGAGTACATCGGATCGCCGCCGCTCTTGACCCAGGGACAGTTGCGGTCCCAGGTGCCGCAATGAATCACCACCTCGTCGCCGACCTTGACGTGGGTCACGTCCTTGCCGACCTTGTAGACGATGCCGGAGGCGTCGCTGCCGCCGATGTGGAAGTCTTCCTTCTCGCCAGCCTTGTTGCGGGCGGCGATGACGTTGACCGGAATGCCCAGTCCGGCCCAGACGTTGTTGTAGTTGATGCCCGCCGCCATCACGTAGACCAGCACTTCGTCGTCGGCGATGGGCGGCACGTCCACCACTTCCTGCTGAAATGCCTCGGTCGGCTTGCCGAAACGTTCCGCCCGAATCAGCCATGCGTGCATTTTCTTGGGAATCACGCCCAGTGGGGGCATTTCGCCAAGGTTGTAGAGTTCTTTGGCCATTTTCATTCCTCTTTTGTCGGGGTTGTCTTCGTGATTCGCGATTCAGGGGTTTCGGCGGAACTGTTGAGTGTTAGCCCTTAACCTCCCACCTTTCCATCACTCGGGCGCGCAGGGCCTCGTATTCGGCGATGGGCGAGCGGCGCGGCGTCTCGGCCAGCGTCGCGAATAGCGCATCCTCGCCACCCAGCAGGCCGATGCCGTGGCGGCCGAATTCCTCCCGCACGTGTTTCACCAGCCATTCGGCTTGACAGCGCTGGCGACGGGCGGTGAACTGGCCCCGCTCCAGCAGCCAGTTTCGATGCGCGTCCAAGGCGTCGGCCAACTGTTCGATGCCGCTGCCCAGCGCGGCGCTGGCCGACAGGGCCGGTACCTGCCAGCCCGCGGGGTCCATCTGCCGTCGCAGCGTGTTGCGCAGTTCGGACAGGGTCTTGCGGGCCGCCATGCCGATATCCTCCTTGTTGACGACGATGACGTGCGGCACTTCCATGATGCCGGCCTTGAGAAACTGGATGCTGTCGCCGGAGGCCGGCTGAGCGACGAAGCAGGTGGTGTCGGTCATCTTGGAAACGTCGATCTCCTTCTGTCCGACGCCCACCGTCTCCACCAGCACGATGTCGAAGGCCGCCAGCATCGCCAGACTCATCGGCCAGACTTCGGCGCTGAGGCCGCCGAACTCGCCGCGACAGGCCAGCGAACGGATGAACACTTCGCGGTCGGCGCCGCTGGCGTGCATCCGCAGTCGGTCGCCCAGCAGGGCCCCGCCGCTGATCGGGCTGGACGGGTCCACCGCCAGAATGGCGACCTTCAACCCCCGCCGCCGCCAGACCTGGATCAAGGCGGCGGTCAGCGAGGACTTGCCGGCGCCCGGCGGACCGGTGATGCCGATCAGATGACCGCCGGTCTCCAGCTTCTCCGCCGGCAGCGCGTCCAGAAACGCGGCGGCGCACCGGCGGGCCGCCGGCCGGCGATCGTCCAGCAGGTTGAGCGCCCGGGCCAGCGCCAGCCGGTCCCGCCCGCCGACGGCGGACGCCAGCGTCGTGGGTTCGGGAAGCGCCCCCCGGGTCATACCGCCGCGACCGGATCGAGGTCGTTGGCCTTGCGGATCAGGTTGAGGATGTCCACCATGATGCCGTTGAGATCGATATCCTTGGGCGTGTAGACGGCGGCAATACCCTTCTCCTTCAGCAGATTGGCGTCGCTTTCCGGAATGATGCCGCCGATGACCACCGGCAATCCCCTCAAACCTACATTGCCCAGTTGGTTGAACACGTCCTCGACCATCTCGACGTGGCTGCCCGACAGCACCGACAAGCCGATCAAGTGCACGCCCTCCTCCAGCGCCGCCTTGGCGATCTGTTCCGGGGTCAGGCGGATGCCTTCGTAGACGATCTCGAAGCCGACGTCACGGCCCTTGACCGCGATCTGCTCGGCGCCGTTGCTGTGACCGTCCAGGCCCGGCTTGCCGATCAGGAGGCGCAGCGGCCGGCCCAATTCCTCGCCAGTCTTCGTGACCTGAGTCCGAATCGCCACCGCCCGGGCGCCACGGCTGTCGTCGTTGACGGGGATGTCGATACCGGTTGGGGCGCGGTATTCGCCGAAAATGTCGCGCAGGGCCTGCGACCATTCGCCGGTCGTTACCCCGGCATGGGCGCACAGGATCGACGCCGGCATGATATTCGCCCCGCTGCGCGCCGTCTCCGCCAAATTGGCCAGCGCCGCCTTGACCTCGGCGCTGTTGCGCTTCGCCCGGAAGGCTTTGAGCCGCTCGATCTGCTCGCGTTCGGCGCGCGGATCGACCTTCATGATGCCGCTGTCCTTGCCGCCGGTGAGGGGCGATTCCTCGGTCTCCTTGTAGCAGTTGAGACCGACGATCTTGAGATCGCCGCGCTCGATGGCGCGCATCCGTTCGGTGTGGCTGGTCACCAGTTGCCGCTTGACGTAGCCGGATTCGATGGCCTGCACCATGCCGCCCTGCTCCTGGACCCGGGCCATTTCCGCCGTGGCGCCGTCCACCAGCGCCTTGACCTTGGCGGCGATCACCGGCGAGCCGTCGAAGATGTCGCCGTATTCCAGCAGGTCGGTTTCGAAAACCAAGACCTGCTGCATCCGCAGCGCCCACTGCTGATCCCACGGCCGGGGCAGACCCAGCGCCTCGTTCCAGGCCGGGAGCTGGATGGCGCGGGCGCGGGCTTTCTTGGACAGGCTGACGCCGAGCATTTCCAGCACGATGCGCTGGACGTTGTTCTCCGGCTGCGCCTCGGTCAGGCCCAGCGAGTTGACCTGCACCCCGTAGCGGAAGCGGCGCATCTCCTCGCTTTGCGCGCCGTAGCGTTCCTGGGTCAGCTTGTCCCACATCTCGCCGAACGCCCGCATCTTGCAGGTTTCCTCGATGAAGCGGATGCCGGCGTTGACGAAGAAGGAAATGCGCCCGACCACCTGCTCGAAACCGTCCGCGCCGATCTGGCCGGAATCGCGCACCGCGTCCATCACCGCGATGGCGGTGGACAGCGCGTAGGCCAGTTCCTGGGTGGGAGTGGCGCCGGCCTCTTGCAGGTGATAGCTGCAAATGTTGGTCGGGTTCCACTTGGGAATATTCCTGACGGTGTAGGCGATGATGTCGGTGGTCAGCCGCACCGACGGCGCGGGCGGAAAGATATAGGTGCCGCGCGACAGGTATTCCTTTAGGATGTCGTTCTGGGTGGTGCCCTGCAGCTGCGCGGGCGACGCGCCCTGCCGCTCGGCGGTGGCGACATACAGCGCCAGCAACCAGGCGGCGGTGGCGTTGATGGTCATCGAGGTGTTCATCTGGCCCAGCGGGATTTGGTCGAACAGCGCCTCCATGTCGCCGATGTTGCCGATGGGCACGCCGACCTTGCCGACCTCACCCCGCGCCAGCGGGTGGTCGGAGTCGTAGCCGGTCTGAGTGGGCAAATCGAAAGCGACCGACAGGCCGGTCTGCCCCTTGCTGAGGTTGGTGCGGTACAACTCGTTGGATGCCTTGGCGGAGGAGTGACCGGAGTAGGTCCGCATCAGCCAGGGTTTATCGCGTTTGATTGGGGTGGACATCGGGCACCTCGTGGGAGTTGTTGTAGGGGCAAATGTTTTTACTTCCGTGTGGCGTTGGTGCATAATTTTACATAATACATTGATATAAAATGAAATTTCTGAATTTCGCAATTATGCAAAAATCTCTGAAATCAATGAATTAGAGGATTTATGCACCAACGCCCTCCGTGTTTTTCTTTGAAAACCGAAACTTATTAATTATTCTTGGCCTGAATTTTTCAAATTTTCTAAGTCGTCAATATCTTTCAATCTTCCACTCGCCTGTTTGTTTATTTTTAAGTCGTTTATTCCTATCACATTTAGAGTGATCTCGTCATGCTGAACAATGATTTTATTTTGATAGCAATTTTCAAATTCAACCCCGTCAACTGCTGTCAGAACATCTATGCGGAAGGGCGGATAACCCATTTGTATTACATTACCTGACTTAATAAAATCGGCTTCAGTCAAACCGAAAGAAGAAAAGCCAAAATCATCAAGCACTCTTACCATTTTCTGAGCATTTTCCACAGTGGGACTGATCCAGATATCCAAATCTCCGGTGTATCTTGGATAACCATGTATTCCCACAGCGTAGCCTCCGACAACAAGATACTCAACTTTATGTCCGTTTAATAACTCGACAAACTCTTTGAAGTCTTGGCTCAACATCTCTTCTGAACTTTATGTATTGATTGCGGAGAATCTCGATAGCATCAATGCGCTCACTAACTGGTCTTGAAATCCAGTATTCGTAATCATTAGGTTGTTCATGCAATGGTACTATTTTGAGTATTTTTTCCATATCAGTTTAATTAATTTTCTTCGGGAACACTTTAGAAAAATCAATCTGAATACCTTCGTTTTCGATCAACTCTTCATGGAACAGGGTTTCTCCCGCTTGAGTCGTGACAAAAATGGTTCAACTGTAAGGTTCTACTGTCCAGACAACCTTTGATACCTTCGTTGACCAGTTGAGTTGCTTTCTGCAACATTTCCTGAATGGTCTGGTCTAGCTGGACGACACCACTTCAATCGCCGAAATTCGGACGATCCCGATTCAAAAAACTCAAGGGTCTTACCAAGCCAGATCCAAATACCACAAGGCGCATCGCGTACCATCATTCATCGCATCAGCAACCACAGTATCGGTCAGCGTTTACGCACTAACTTAAGGTACGCAGTGCGTACCCTACGTGACTAAATTTTTAAAAACCCACCATCTTTATATACATAAAAATCCCATTTTATTCTATTTTTATTGAGACTACCAAAGATAACAAGCTGTTTTCTCAGTGTAGAAAAATCGGAGAAAATATCAGCCCATTTAATAATGCGGGAATATTGAGCAAGAATCGCAGCAGGATCATTTTTATTAGGATATGAGACTAATACCTTGAGTGGAGTACTATAAATTTGAAGTCTATGTATCTCTACTTCTGTACCCTTTATTTTGTGCTCATGTTCAAAAGCAATGGCGATATAATTAGCTTTAATAGAATCAGGGAAATCTCTAGCATTTTCCTCTTCATAAAAAATTGAATCTATAAGGCAATAGTCCCTCGGATAAACTTTGAGTTTAAGCTGGTTTGCCACCTCGGGCAGCAAAGTACGCAGCATGAAGTCAGTGTATCGATTATCACGCCAAAGCTCAACCAACCGGGCTTCGTTGTTCACAACCACACTCAAGAACGCTTCTTTGAATTGTTCGGGTGAGATAATAATCATTGATGAATCCTTAAATTTTCAAAGTAATAAAAAATATTTACCCCTTTCCCTTCCGGCAATACTTCGGACAGTTTTGGCTAGGCTAAATCAAGGACTTAGGGTTCACAACCTGGATTAAATCCAACTCAAGGGGTTACCCTGACTCGCAAAAAATGCCTAAGCGATTGATTTGTTGTGGGCATTACCCTAAATTGCCCTAAAAACTGTCCGAACCATTGTTCCGGGAGAGGAGCTTTTCTTTACCTCACGCTGGCCGCCGTTTAATCAACAGCTATCGTCCAATCTCGAAGATTCTACAACCCTTATCGGGTATATCGCTCATCTGGCCCCAACGCCGATTTATTTTCTTTTGCTATCCTAATAAGAAACCGCAATGCTTCATTCACTGACTCAGAATTTGGAAAAACCTCTGCGACGTCGGGTTCCAAAAAAACTGATAGCCCACTAAAACCCTTATGTCCCGGCCCCACTTTTCTCACCCGCAAACTGTGGAGATCGTACTCTGGCCGAAGATCGTCATTCATCTCTGACTCAACTTTGCTCATAAGCTTTTCGCTCCGCCCGCGTTGCTTCCCTTGCGCTGATCAAACGAACCGCATCACCGCGTTCCGTATACGCTACCAGCAACAAGCGGCTTTGCAGCGACATTCCCATCATGATGTAGCGATGCTCCTCATCAGAATGGTCGGGATCATAAAAATCGACATATAGCGGATCATTAAAAACGGTTTTAGCGTCGTCAAATGAGACGCCATGTTTCAATAAATTCGCCGCTGCCTTATTTCCATCCCATTCAAAATTCATATGATTTACTGCCCCTCCCCCTTTCAGGAGAGGGGCTTTTCCTCAACTCACGCCGGTCGCCGCTTGATCAGCAACCGCCGCTCGATCTCGAAGATCTTGCTGCCGAGTTTCTCCTTGCTCAGCTTCTGCTTGTCGTTCTCCTTGATGAACAGATCCGCGCCGTAGGTTTGCAGTGCATCGGCGGCGCTGATGTTCTTCACGCCGATGAACTGGAAGGTGACGATGCCGGCGGAGTCGGTGTTGGGCAGGGACTCGGTCGCCACCACTCGCGACATGGCCGCCACGGTGTCGCCGGACACCGCCGGCTGGGTGTGGTAACCCTCGGTGAAACCGAGTTCCCACAGCGCGTTTTCGCTGACGTCGCGGCTGGCCAGCCCTTCCAGCCAGGCGAACACCAGCCCGCCGTAGACGATGGGCTCGCCGCTCATCTTGCCCGACAGGCCGGTGCTGTACACCCGGTCGAAGTGCAGCGGATGGGTGTTGCCGACCAGATAGGTCCAGGCCATGTGCTCGTCGGTGATGGTGCGGCCGTTGGCGTGGACGATCAGATCGCCGAGGGAGAAATCCTCGAAATAGGTGTTGGGACCCGTCAACTGGCTCGGATAGCCACCGCCGTTGATCGGCAGATCCACCACCGGATGTTCCACCCACGGAAATTCGACCGGCGTGGTCGGCGCCGGCGTGGTCGGCAGACGGTCGCCGCGATAACCGACCATGATCTTGCGCTCGTACTGCAACACCACCTGGTTGTGCTGGTTCACGCCCAGGGTGCGGATCAGCACGATGCCCGGCTTGTCTTCGCCGCGCGCCTTGCGATCCACGACCTTGGTATAGCCGCGCAGGGTGTCGCCCGGATAGACCGGCCGCAGGAATTGCACGTTGTAATAGCCGAGATTGGCGATGGCCTTTTCGGAATCGTTGTGTACGCCCAGCGACAGAACCACGTTGAACACCATCTGCGGGCTGGCCGGCAGATCCGGGAAACCGTGCGCCTTGGCGTATTCCAGATTCAGATACAGCGGGTTGCACTGCATGAACACCCGGGCGAAGTCCAGCATCGGACCGCGCTCGAAGGTGTAGCCGCGCGGATGGACGAACACCTGTCCCGGCACGAACTCATCGAGATAGCGCCCGTACTGCGGCCGCCGCGCCCATTCCAGATTGACCGCCACCGAACCGGCGACTTCGGTCTGCTCGCTCAATCGCATCGAGAAACTCATGGCTCAGCCTCCCACTTCCGCCTTGGCCTTGGCGTTGTCCACCAGCGAACGCGCGATCACCTTGAGCGCCAACGTTTCCTCCGCGCCCTCGAAGATCGACAACACCCGCGCATCGATGAAATACCGGCTGACCGGGGTTTCCTCGGCATAGCCCATCCCGCCATGAATCTGCAAGGCTTCGCGAGTCACCCATTCGGCGGTCTTGCAGGTAAAGAACTTGACCATGCTGGCTTCCATGTCGCCCTCGCCTTTATCCATCAAGCGGCCCACCGAGTAGGTGAACTGGCGGCCGATCGCCAGATAGGTCGCCATCCGCGCCAGCTTGATCTGGGTCAACTGATAATCGCCGATGGGATAGCCGAACACGATGCGCTCCTGGGCGTAGCTCAGCGCCTTCTCGTAGGCCGCCTGCATGAGGCCCACGGCGCGGGCGGCGGTCTGGATGCGCCCGCCGGCGAAACCGGCCATGGTAAAGTAGAAGCCCTTTCCCTCGCCCTTCGGTCCGCCCAGCATGTTCTCGTCCGGCACGAACACGTTGTCGAAAAACAAATCGAAGGAGTGCATGCCGCGATAGCCGATGGTGGAAATCGCCTTGCCGCTCAGCTTGCCACCGCTCTCTTGCACGAATTCGATGGTATGGCCGGGCGTGCTCGGCTTCTCCAGCAGGAACATCGACAGGCCGCGATGACCCAGCGAAATATCGGGATTGGTGCGGGCCAGGATCAGCAATACACCCGCCTTGCCGCCGAAGGTACACCAGGTTTTGGCGCCGTTGAGCAGCCAGCCGCCATCGGTCTTGGTCGCCTTGAGCCGCATGTTGGCCACGTCGGAACCGTAATTCGGCTCGGTGACCGCCACCGCGCACAACAGATCGCCCGAAGCCAGTTGCGGCAGCCATTTATTCTTCTGTTCCTCGGTGCCGCCCTTGAGGAGCGCCTTGGACAGAATCTCCGGTCGGGTAATCAGGCTGCCCGCCGCGCCCAGCGAGCCGCGCGTCAGTTCCTCGGTCACCACGATCATGCCCAGGTTGTCTTCCTGCTCGTCGCTCTGGATGCCGCCGAAGCGTTCCGGGATGGAAATACCGAAACAGCCCATATCCTTGACCTGATCGAGAATGGCGTCGGGAATGTCGAGATCGTGACGGTGGATTTCCTCGGCCAGCGGCATCACCACTTCCTCGGCGACGCGCCGGAATTGCTCGCGCATCATCTCGTGATGGTCGTCCAGCAGATAGGCACCGGTCACGCCATCCTGAGCGCGCATCAACTGCCCCAGTTCGGCCACCCGCGCCGCCGGCAACTGCGCCAGACAGAATTGCCGCACCGCCGGATAATCGACGGTGGCGCTCAGCCAGTCGTCGTTCAGCCCGAAATCGGTCGGACGGGAGCTCAAGCGATTGCGGACGGCCTGAAGGGCCTCGGCGATGAACAGCAGGGCGAAGCGTTCCTCCAGAGTCAGTTCGCCGGCCGAACCGCCGCCCGCCGCCCGCGCCCGTTTGGCGTAGTCGAGGGCGAAACGGGCGCCGGTAACCTCGGCGCAGGACAGCGCCAGGTCGTAGCTCACCAGTTGATGCTGGTCGAGCAGGGCGGCGGAGATTCTGCCATCGGCCTTTTGGGAGCGTTCCTTCAAGTCCGCCAGCGAGTAATCAAGCGCTTTCTGGACCGCGTCCAGCGCCAGAGCCGCCTGCTGCAACTGTTCTGCCGGATTCTGAATCGATGCGGACATCGGGTTACCTCATATGGTGACGGTTGTTCGCGAAAACCTTAATTTTAGTGAGTTCTCACCCAAGATTGTAGGCGGAAACCCGCCCCGAACCTACCGGTTTTTCACCTCGTCCGGCACGCCTCAACCGGGGCGTGGCGCGGCATGACACGAGATCCGTCGGAAGGGAACGAGTTGCTGCCCTGGGTCGGTTGGAATTGGATGGTTTGCCGGTCGACGACCCCATTTTGCCTGCGTTTTGCGTCGCCCGCGACCCTCGGTCAGGGGGTTCATATCCCTTGAATCATCCACCACATCCTATCTTCATGTCGATATCGCGCGTTTCTTGCGAGGATGATGGTCTGAATATCAGCCGGTGAGGAAGAAATCCGTCCGCCCAGGCGAACAGGGTCACCTGACCCTGACTATCGACGGGAACGTCGGCAAGGGAGAAACGACCGGCGCCATCGCAGCTAAACATGCTCTTGCCGTTGGCCAGCACCAAGGCACAGACCGGTGTGTTGGTGCCGGCGAGGCGCACAGCCCCCGAGAGATTGATTTTTTGGATGCCGCCGACAGGTCCTCCGATATCCCCCCCCGTACCACCGCATGGGGATGCGGTCATGGATATGCCGACATCCATGGATATGCTTGGAGGAGTGAAAACGGCCTTATATGGATTCATGCCATCCGCCCAGGCAAACAGGGTGATTTGGCCGTTGCCATCGAGCGGGACGCTGGCAAGGGAGAAATTGCCAGCCCCATCGCAGCTAAACATGCTTTGGCCGTTCGCCAGAACCATGGCGCAAACGGGAGTACCCTTCAACGACACTCGCCCTGTAAGGCGCACCCCCGCGTTGTAGGCTCCCAGCAAATCGATCCGGGGCGTGGCAGTTCCGTTGACATCCAGGATCGGTACCCCCGTACTCGTCAGGCGGCCGACGGTGAAATCCAGACCTTCGCCGGGACGGGCGGCCCGCAGCACGGCGATGGCGCCCGCGACGTGGGGCACGGCTTGTGAGGTACCGCTTTCGGTGAGACCCGCGGCGGTGATTTCCGCACCCGGCGCCAATAGAGTCAGAAAGCTGGCGCTATTGGAAAAACAGACCACCCGATCGGCATAGCTAACCTTATCCGTGCAAATAGACCAGTTTTCCGTGCCAAAATCCGCGCTGTACACCGCGCCGACCGATATTGCCGCCGGCACGCAAGCCGGGCTGGCGATCCCGCTCTTGTCGGCTTCATTGCCGGAGGCGGCGGCCGTCAGAATGCCCGCCGCCCTGGCATTGGCGATGGGGGTAGCGTAGACATCGAAGAAGCAGGGAGAGGTGTATCGAAAGTCCCCCCCCAGGCTCAGATTGATTGCGACGATGTTGTAGGCGGCTCGGTTAGCGATCACCCAGTCGATGGCCCCGATCACATCGCTGTCATAGGCGAATTCTTCCCCGAATTGATTGCGAAATATATCGAGGCTCACGATACGGGCGTCCGGCGCCACGCCCAGCACGATGGCCGCGACGTTGGTGCCGTGCCCATTACTGTCCAACTTGCCGTCGTCGGGCGCCAAATCGACGGCATACGCAACCTTGCAGGCTCCGCCCGGCGCCGCGCAACCGCCGAAGGCGGCGTTGGTGTAATCCACGCCCGTATCCAGCACGGCGACCGCGACGCCGGCGCCCGTGCCACCTTGGGCCGCCGTCTGCGGCTGATGGATCAGCGGCAGACTCCGGGCAAGTGATAATCTGACCTTGGCGTTTGAATATACCGCCTTGACGCCGACCTGCTCGAGCAGGGATTGCAATGCCGCCCCGGAACGCAGCCGCGCGAATGCCATCGGGAGATGGGGGTAATCGCTCCGCCACTCCACTTGCCTGCCAGCGAGCCGCGTCCAGACCCGCTCCTTTTGCCGGCGGTAGCTGGCCATTCGATCGGCCAGAATCTCTTGGGTATCATAGGGTAGCGCCGCCTGCCGGCGCATCGACCGGGCCAGGCTTACCGCTTCGGTTTGGTCGAACTCGACAATGACATCGACCGGCTGATCTCGAGCCAGAACCGCGCGGTCATCATCCGACAGCAGGTTCGAGACGGGACGGGGATAGGAATTCGGGCCGGCTTGACCATCCGGGCTATCGCCGAGCCCAGCCAGGTCGGCATCGGCCATGAAGGACATGGGGTCTTGCACTTCATCGGCCAAACCGATGGCCGGTTGCAACAAACCGAGGATCGATACGGCGATCGCCATGATTCGGATGAACCGGTACATTTATCCCTCCATCAATGGCCCTGAAAGGCCTGATCTCAATCCGCTCCCCACCAGGTCGGTCGGGCTTGCCATTTTCTCCACTATAATGGTCCTCTTCAAAGCAGGGTGGTTCCCATCGGCCCGCCATGGGTAACCGGGAATCGGTTTATCATCCTGTTCGGCATGCCCCAACGGGGCGCAACACGGCACTACACGAGACCCACTGTGGCCCAGATCCCCACCACATCGAACCCATTCAGCCATTACGCCGGCTTGCTGGCAGTCGAACTGGACCCGCGGCAAGTCGATTCCAACGACGTGCCACCCGAACCGCTCGGCGTGAAGGAGGCCACCGCGCTGGCCGGCCATCTGGCCAAGGATCTGGACCGCATCCTCGGCGGCATCGAGCATCTGGGGCTGATCCTGCCGGGAGCCCTTTACGACCAGACCGAGATTCTCCGACCCGGATTTCCCATCATCGGCACGCTGGCCGAACTGTACGGCGGCGGCATGCGCGACCGAACCTTCGCCCCCCGGTTGATGGCTCTGGGCACCGACCGCGGCTTTTTCCCGATGGCCGCCATCAATCCACGGCGCCAGCCCGGCTCCGGTCCTCTATTGCTGCTACCGTTCTGCTTCGTCGGCGAGCGCGACGATATCGCCCGGCTGGCGCGGGTCATGGAGGACACTCTGTTGCAAAACGGCGAGGTGTCGCAGGCCACCCGCGAAGCGGTGCGGCAGGCGTTCGGCCTGACGGCGTCGAACCTGTCCTTCGCCACCTTCGGCGATCTGTGCGCCCTGCTGCGGGTACAATTGGAAGGGAACGATCTCCTGCCGCTATGGGATCTGCTGGAGCACGCCTGGTTCGACCGCCCCGGCGTCCGCTCCATCGTGCTGGACGGCGGCAACCGCTTTCTGATCGCCGACGGTCACGCCCACACCCTGTTCTACACCTTCGACGACTGGGCACAGTTCGGACCGGGCCGGGACTTGCCGGCCGCGGAACTGGAGGATGGTTACCGGCGCTGGGTGCGACCGCAGCGGCAGTACACCCTGGCGCTGGAGGCGTATGGGCTGCACCTGCGCTGGGTGCTGGCGAACCCAACGTTGGAACAGGACCTGGCGATGGCGAATGACGGCGAGGCCGCGTTGGCGGCTTGCCGCGAGATTCCCTGCCTGTCGGGAGATTTTCTGGTCGAGGCCATCTTCCAGAACGACGGCGAGAGCCCGGAACGCCAGATGTCGATCACCAACCACGCCGACCCGGAGCTGGGCACCCTGGCCTATACCGTGACGACGCTGGATGCCGGCGGCCGGTTGTTGCGGCTGGAACATCACTATCCGCTGCGACCGCGGGGACTGAACGTGGTGATCGACCGATTGATCCATCGCTGCGCCGATCAGGGCTCGGAGCGGCAGGTGCTGCATCCCGGCCGGCTGCTGTTCTCGGAAAACGGCCGAAGCCTGCGCGAGGCTACCGTCGCCGACCTGGCCGCGCCCCTGGAACGGCGGCATTAGCCGACGGCGTGTTTCCGCAATGGGATGGAGCCGGACCGGGCGAGACCACCGGTCGGCCCCAGTCCGGCCAGCGGATGGCCGACATCAATAGTAGTGAGCCACCCGCGCCGTGCCATCGTAACCGGTCATCAGCCGCACCCGGTCGCCGGGATAGAACGGCTCGTCGGCCGCCTGGGTCACGGCGATCATCCGGCCGTTATCCAGCCGGATCGTAATCTCCAGACCCGGTTGGCGAGTCACGTTTTCCTCGATTGCCGAGCCGGCCACACCCCCCAGGACCGCGCCGCCGATGGCGCCGGCGACCTGGCCCCTGCCCTGGCCGATGGTGCTGCCGGCCAGACCGCCCAGCGCCGCGCCGGACACGGCGCCCACGCCGCTCCTGGTTCCTTCGATCAGAACCTGGCGCACGTTTTCGACATAGCCGAGCTGCACCTCCTGCGCCTGGCGCGCCTGGTCGCGGGTATAAGCGCCGCCGGACATGCTGGCCGGACAGCCGCTCAACGCCAGACCCGCCGCCAACACCATCGCCACCGTCGCCGTCATCTCGATCAACCGCATCGTCCACCTCACCGCCAATCGGCATGTTATGTTATGAATCGTCCGGGAATTATAATCGACTCCGACCGGTTTGAGCGGAACCCCTCGCCCGTTCGGGCATCTCCTCGCGGCGAAATCCCGCGCCAATCCCTCTCTCCCGATCTCCCGTGAACTCCGACCGCTCTCCGTTGCGATTCGTACCGTCCCCGACCCGCCGCGACGCCCTGGCTGGCGTTCTGTTGACCCTGATGATCGCCGCCTCGGTGGCGCCAGGTATTTCACTGCTCCCGGCCGGGGTGCTGGGCTGGGCCGCTGCCCTGTTGCTGAGCCACCGGCTGGGCCGGCGGCAACGAATCCAGAGCGCCTGGCTGCTCGGACTCGGCGGCGCCGGCATCGTCTGGGGCACGCTGCACGGTACCCCGCCCAGCTTCGCCCAGGTGCTGGCCGGCAATCAGGGGCTGGTCGGTCTGCTGGCGGCGGTGTCGTTCCTGCGGCTGGTCACCCGGCCCGAAGCCGCGAATCGCGACGCGCCGCCGCCGCGTGGACGGAAAGCGTTATGGCGCACCCTGATCGGCGTGCATCTGTTCGGAGCGGTGATCAACTTGTCCACCGTGGTGATTCTCGGCGACCGCATGACCACCCACGGCCGGCTGGGCAAACGCCGGGCATTGGCCCTGTCGCGAGGCTTTGCGGCGGCGGCGTTCTGGTCGCCGTTCTTTTCGGCGATGGCCGCCGCCCTGACCTACGCGCCGGGCGCGCGGTTGGGCATCGTGGTGTTGGCCGGCCTGCCGATGGCCGCGCTGTCGCTGGGGCTGACCGCCCGCGAAATCGACCCCGAAAATCCCACCCTGGGCGCGCCGTTCGTCGGCTATCCCATGAATTTCCGCGCGCTCTGGATTCCAGGCCTGCTGGTCGTCATCGTGCTGGCCATCCACGCGCTGATCCCGCGCTGGTCGATCCTGGCGATCATCGCCCTGAGCGCGCCGCTGCTGGCCGTCGGCATTCTGATAGCCCAGCAAAAGCGCGATGCGTGGCCGCAGCTTAGGGACCATATCCGGCATGGCCTGGCCAGCACGGTCAACGAACTGGCGCTGTTTCTGGCGGCGGGCGTGCTGGCGGCGGGCTTGACCAGCGTGACGGGACAACTGGGCGACTGGCTGCCCTTCGACCGCTTCGGCCCGCCGCAGGCCGGTTTGCTGCTGCTGGGGATGGTCGGCATCGCCACGCTCGGCGTGCATCCGATCATCAGCATTGCGGCCTGCGGGGTCTGGCTGGCGCCGCTGCATCCCGACCCGAATCTGCTGGCCATCACGCTGCTGATGACCTGGGCCATCGGCGTGCCGGCCAATCCCCTGTCCGGTCTGCATCTGATGATGCAGGGACGCTACGGCATCGACGGGTACGCCTTTTTGCGCTGGAACGCGGCCTATGTCCTGAAATGTCTGGCGGCGGCGGCGGTGCTGTTGCAAGCGTATGGGGCGATGCTCGGACTTACGGCTGGATGACTCACGCTACTGGCCGCTCGCTCCGACGGGAGCGCGGGGGCAAGCGTGGATACCGGTCGCGACTCCTCGGCTAAGGCACCAGCAGATCGCCGCCTTCCATTTGCAGCACTTCCACCCGCCAGCCGACCAGCAGCACGCTGCCGACCTGGCGGCGCTGCCCGGTGTCGGTGAATTCGAACACGTACAGCCGCTCCAGCTTCAGCCGGCCGTCGCGGTCGCGCCTTGGCCACAACCGCTCCAGGGCCACGGTATCGTCCAGCAGTTGTACCCCCATCCGCTGGCAGGCGCGGGAACTGGCGGCACGGGCCTGTTCGCGGGCGCCGAGGCTGTCCCGCCAGAACAGCAGGCCGAAGCCGACCACCAGCAGAAAGCCGATCAGAAAGGAAAAGCTCATAACAGCGGTTTCAGTCGGGACAGGATGTCATCGCGGGCCTGGGCCAGCAGCGATTCCCGGTCGAGGCTGTCGAGAATGTCCTGCACCACCCGCTTCGGTCCGCCCTCGCCCCAGGATTTGCCCTGGGCGAAATACTGCTCGGCGGCCTTCCCCACCACGTAGGTCCCGTACCAGGCCACCGCGCCCTGCGCCCCGGCGGTCACCACCGTCGACAGCCCCAGGCTGATGCCCTTGAGCGCCGTCGCCGCCAGATTCATCGCCCACACCGTCCCCATCAGGAACGCCAGTTGGATGGAAATGGTTTTAAGCAGAGAACCGGCCTCGTTGCGTCCGATCGGCAAGCCGTACACCCGGCTCAGATGGATGATCATCGCCGCGTCGGTGGCGACCGCCGCCAGCAGGTCGGCGAGCGGGATCGGGTTCAGCGCCACCGCCACGCCCTTGCCCAGACAGTAGTTGCGCACCACCTTCTCGGCCAGATCGCGGCGGATGGTGATGATCTCGCGGGTCAGGCGGTCGGAGAAGCGGCCCGCGAACAGCCCGGCGTTGAGCGCGGCCATGGTCTTGCCCTCGGACTTGAGGATGTCCCAGATCCGCTCGCGCAACGCGTTGACGTCCGGCCGCGGGCGGCGGCGGGTTTCGGTTTCGTTGCCCTCGGCGTCCACCAGGATGACGATGCGCTCGGCCGGCTGGGCGGCGGCGGTGACGATATCCCGCGGCTGGATCAGGCCCACGGTGCGCTGGCGCAGCGTCGCCAGCAGCAGTTCGCCATCGGCCCGGGTGTAGCGGTCGATCTTGTTCAGCACCAGCACCAGCCGCTGCGCCGCGCCCTTCACCTGCCGCAACGCCTTCAGTTCGGTGTCGGTAATATCGCCATCCACCACGAACATGACCAGATCGCTACGGCTGGCCACGTCGTGGGCAAGCTGTTCGCGGACTTCGCCGGCCACCTCGTTGATGCCGGGCGTGTCGATCAGGAACACTCCGCCGGCGTCGTACTCCTGCCAGCGGGCGTGCTCGGCGCGGGTGGTTTCGCCGTGCAGGGGACTGGTGGAGAATTTCGCCTCGCCCAGCAGCGCGTTCAACAGCGCCGACTTGCCGACGCTGACCCGCCCGAAGACGGCGATGTGGAGATGGCCGCGTTCGATCTTTTCCAGCAGCAGTTGCAGCTGCCGGTACTCCTCGGCCAGCGCCGCTCGCACCGGTGGCGGCACCCGCCTGTCGTCCAGCAATTCGCGGAGGCTCTCGCGCGCCAGTTCCAGGTGCGCATCGCCGCTAACCGGTCGCGGTTCCGGCGCTTGCATCATTTCGCTGTCGCGTCCAAACCAGTTGGGCCAAGCGTTTCGCACGTGCTTCCAAATCTTCACTCAGGTTGTCCTCGAACATCCGCAGGGCGGGTCCGCTCACCAGGTCGCCGCGACTTTCCAGAGAGCGGACCACCGCTTTCCCCAGACTCTCGAATATCAGGCCATAGACCACGGCGTGCATCATCCCGCCCACCACCGTGCCCATGCCGGGAAAGGCCTTGAAGATGTTGCCGACCAGGGCCAGCAGCAGGTTGAGGCTGCGCTTGATCTGGTTGCCGGCCAGATCCAGAAACCGCTGCATGTCCACCTCGCGCACCGGCACTTCGTACAGCGCGCACAGTTCCTTGAGCAGGTTGAGGCCCAGATAGCCCTGAATCAGCACGTCGGTGCCCGGCCCGACCGCCGCCAGCGCGCCGAACACCGCCTTGCGCGAATAACCCTGAACGATGGCGTCGGCCTTGGCGCGGCGATGCTGGGAGACCGCCGCGTCCAGCTTTTGTTGAGCCAGCACGAATACCGCCGTATCGCGCAACGCGTCGAGCACCTGGGGGTCGGTGTCGAGATAACGCTGCAAGGCCCGGCGCAGGTCCTCGACCCGCGGCTGACGTTCGCGCAGGGTGGTCTCCTCGCGGCCGTCGTGGTAGATGCGAGTGACTTCCTCCAGACCGCCACACTGTACCGGCGCGATCTCCAGTTGTTCGCCGACCCGTTCGACCAACCGCTCCCGCACCAGATCCAGTTCCCGTTCGGTAAAACGATCGATCTTGTTGAGGGCCACGATCAGCGGACTGCCGAGATCGGCCAACGTTCGCAGCGCCTGGAACTGATCGCGGGTCAGATCGCCCTCGCAGACGTAGACGACCACATGAGCGCGCAAGGCTTCGTCGCGGGCGGTCCGATCGAGCGGTCCGTCAGCCTCGTTCAAGCCGGGCAGATCGGCCAGGATCAGCCGGTCGCCGGCCGAACTGGTCCAGGTGTAATACGTCACCTGGCGGGTGGTGCCGCCCCGCACGTCCACCGCGATGTCGGCATCCGGCATCAGCGCGCGAATCAGCGAGGACTTGCCGGCGCTGATCTCGCCGAACATCGCCACCACGATCTCGCCCGCCGCCCGCCGCCGTTGCAATTCCTCCAATTCCTGGCGGATTTCGCCGACCGCCACGCCTTCGGCCGCGCTGCGCTCCAGCCGCTCGCGCAGGGTCGCCTCGTCCGGCGGCTTGGCCGGCGCGGCAGCGCGGGACTTGGCGGCGGGCCGGCCCCACTGCAAGACTCGCCAGACTCCGTAGGCTCCCCCGGCGCTCAGCGCGCCCAGAATCAGCAGATAGATCACCCAGAACGCGGTCGGCGCCCGCTGCAAACGATCCCATACCGACAGGCCGAGATCGGTGATGTACAGCACCAGCACCAGCAGCACCCCGACGCCGACGCTGGCGCCCACAGCCAGCAGCAGGCGAACCGGCAGCCACGCCCGTGCGGCCGGCGACAGCGGCGATTTAGGCAGGGGCATGTTGCGGGAACAGGTCGAGGAAGGCGGGCGGCACCCTCCGCACGGCACGGTTCTGGTAGTCGAAGAACACGATGCCGGTCTTGGCCCGCGCCACCTCGCGGCCGCTGTCCTTCTCGGTCACCCGGTAGACGAAATCGCAACCGTACTGGTTGAAGTCGGTCGCCGTCACCGCGATTTCCAGCATTTCGCCGGGGAAGGCTTCGGATTTGTAGACGATGACGCTGTCGGCCATGATGATGCCGAGGCCATGGATATTCAGCTCGCTGAGCCCGTAGCGCGCCAGAAACCGAACCCGCGCTTCGTGCAACAGGCCGAGCAGGGAGTCGTTGCCCATGTGGCCACCGTAGTTGACATCGGTGATCCGCACCCGCAGTTCGGTGGTGAACGGAAAATGCTCCGGCAAGTCCAGTTTGATTCGCGCCATGCCATGCCTCGCCATCCGGCGGAAATTTGCTTTTCAATAAACAGGTTGCCGCAACCGTCATGCCCGATGGGCCGACGGTTGCGGCGGGGATTGTAAACGATTATCGCGAAAAACGGACCGCCCGCAGGCTGTCCCTTACTCCTCCTTCCGTTTCTCACGACGGTACCGAGCTTATCGTTGAAAAGCAGCAAAACTTGCAGGCGACTGCAATCAAAAGAAGCAGCCAGCGGCACGGCGGATACTTGTATGGGAATTCCGGGAAGACGAAGTCATGCCGGTTCGACCGAACCATACGGTCGCGACGATGGCAAGAAAATTCAGCATACACCAATGCCTCACGTAACGTCGGTGGAGGAACAGGAGGATGCCGCGAAAGCTCGGTCGGGGCGACCGGGGCGACCCATCAGGACCGCGCCGCGGGCGTTCGTCGCGTTTCCGCGCCGACGCCGGCCAAGCTGGCGCCGCCTCGCCTCCACGACGTTGCCGAGCGCGAACACCTGTTCTCGTTGCTCGACGAGCGATGCCAATACCCTCTGGACTGGATCTCCGGACCGCCCGGCGCCGGGAAAACCACGCTGGTCGCGAGCTATCTCCCGCTCGCAAGCCGCCAAGCATCTGATATCAGGTCGACGCGGGCGACGGCGATCCGGCCACGCTGTTTTTCCACCTGCGCCAGGTGCTCCCTTCCCCTCGCCAAGCGCGCCTGACGCTATTCACCTCGGAATATTTGCCTGACCTGCCCGGTTTCGCGCGCCATTTCTTCCGCGAGCTGTTCGCCCGGTTGCCGCGACCGGCGGTGCTGGTGCTGGACAATTTCCACGAAGCGCCGGCAAGCACGCCGTTTCGGGCCGTTTGGGGCGAGGCCGCGGCGCAAATCCCGGAAGGGGTCCATCTCCTGATCGCAGCAAATTCCTGACCGTGTTGGACGTGCAAGACTTGCGGCTCACTCCGGAAGAAACCCGAATGATCGTGGCGCTTCGCGCGCCCCTGCCGGAGAAAGCCGTCCACGCCCTGCGCGAGCGCTTGCGAGGTTGGACCGCAGGACTTACCCTGTTGCTGGAGCACGCCCGAAAAACCGGCGTCCCATCCGCTACTTCGGAGCAGGCATCGCCGCAGGCGCTGTTCGACTATTTCGCCACCGTCATTTTCGCGAGCGCGACCGACGACATCCGGCACCTCTGGCTCCGCACGGCCTAATGCGCGGACTGGGACGCGGCTGTCGGGCTGGTTCTCGCGCACGCCCCCGGCCTGTTCGGCCAAGGCCGTTGTTGCTCGCTCTCGCCTATCTCAAGCCGCGCCATCCGCTGGCGCCGGCCTGCGCCGAACGGATGTGGCAACTGTGCCGTTTGGAGCTTCCGGCGGGCGAAAGGCTGATGGCCGCCAATTGGTTGCTGCTTTATCTGACGATTATGGAAGACGTCGAGCGCATGCACGCTGCCGCCCTCGAATTCGCGCCGCTGACCCGTTCCGCCGACATCACCCCGCTGCAATGGGTGGGCTGGAACTGGTCTCACGCCCTGTACCTCTCGTGTCTGGCGAATTTTGGATGCTGCCTGCAGGATCTGGTGGACGCGCGCAGTTTGGCGACGACCGCTGGTCTCCACTATCTGGTGGGGGTGTCAAGCCTGCTGGAAATATGGGCGTTCCTCGCCAGCGGCGATCTCGCGGTCGCCTCGGAGCGGTTGGATGAGCTGGCCATCGAAATCGACCGCGCCCGACCCAACGATGTCGCCCTCTATCACTTCCTCCGGTCCTGGCGCACGCTGCTGCAAGAGCGCCCGCGCACGGGCGCTGGAGCATGCCCGGAAAGCCGCCGAGATCATCCGGGAACGGCCCCATGCGGGTCCGAGCATTTCCTCCCTCGGCGCCTACTTCCACGCGCTGGCGGAATGCGGCCAAACCGCCCATACGGTGGCAGTGGCCCAAGAAGCGCTGTCTTGGGTGAAAACCCCCAGCACCAGCATGTTGTGTTTCAATGCCTTACTGTTCGTGGCGGACGTCATGCGCCAACACGGACGGCGCGACCGAAGCTTGACGATGCTCGGCGAAGCGTTTGCCACCGGACGCCGGGGCGGTTTTCTCAATTGCATGCCTCGGTTGTCGAGCGGTGGCCGTGGCCGGTGCGGGTCTACATCCTCGGCCGTTTCGCCCTGGTGCTGGACGGTAAGCCGCTCAAAGCCACCGGCAAACCACAACATCGCCCGCTGGAATTGCTCGAGGCGCTGGTCGCCCTGGGCGGGCGGGCGGTTCACGGCGAGGCGCTGATCGAAGCGCTGTGGCCGGACGCTGTGGGCCTTGGCGCGCAAAAGACTTTGCAGATCACGGTGCGCCGGCTGCGCGAGCTGCTCGGCGGCGCGGAGACGCTGCGCGTGCACGACGGCAAGCTGACCCTGGACGCCGGTCGCTGCTGGGTCGATGCCTGAGCGCTGGAGGAGTTGTACCGCCGGCTCATGGTTTGCCTGTCCGCTCAGGGTCACCGCGCCGAAGCGATGGAGGCTTACCGCGGCTGCCGCCGGCACTTGTCCATCTTGCTGGGCATTCCCCCCGCCGCCGCGACCGATTCGATCTATCGCAGTCTCGCTGACAGCAACCAATAGAGAACGCGACTCTCACCGTTCCCGCAGTCGAGCCTGTCATGTTGAACGGATGCTACTCCCGCAAGCGCTGCTCGGCAGCCTGGGCCAAAAAGCCGCTTCGGGACAGGTGATGGGTGGCGGCATAGCGGTCGATGCGAGCCACCAACGACGCCGGCAACGACACGTTCAACCGGACGCGACGTGGATTGATCCGCTCAAGATCGATATCGGCCAACAGCCACGTTCCCCCGGTATAGGCCAGATCGCGCGCCAGCACTTCCAGCGGGGTGGGCGGCGGAACATCGCCCGTCTCGCCCTCGAAATAAACCTCGACGGCCTCCTGGATCAGGCGAGGCAGGTCGGCCCAATCGTCGGCCGCCGAGAAACAGCCGGGGAAATCCGGGAACGTCACGCCGTGGGCGTGGTTGTCGTCGCCGAGATGAACATACACCGGATAAAGCATCTCAATCCCACTCCCAACCCGCCTGTCGGTAGATGTTGCGCAAGGTACCGGGCGCGATGTCCTTGCGCGGATGCGGCACGACCACATGACCCGGCTTGCCGGGGTGTTTGAACTTGGCGTGGCCGCCTTTGCCGCCGACGCGCACCCACCCCTCATGCTCCAGCCGTTTGACGATCGCAGCGCTGTTCATGGTGTGTAATTTTACACACCATTTTATGGTCTGCCAGTCGTCGACCAAGGTATTGTCGCGGAGATCGACAGGATTGATCGACGCGCGTGCACCCCGGGATCCAAACGATGGATCGGGCTGATCGCTTTGCCGAAGCGCAGGCGCTGTACGAGCAGGCTGTGGATGTCGAACTGCTGGCCGAGGAGATGTACCGTCGGCTTGTGCTCTGCCTGTCGGCTCAGGGTAGACGGGCCGAGGCGATGGAGCCTTATCGCCGCTGCCGCCGGCAGTTCGCCGTGCTGGGCATCCCCCCGCCGTCGCGACCGAGGCGCTCTATCGGAGCCTTGCCTGCGGCAAATAATGCTCGGCCCGACTGTGCTTCGGCCTTGTCTCGAAGGTCGCGTTCCCTGAGCGTAAGGTTCTTTAGAGTCGGCTAAAATAGCTATATTATACAATATGTTATAAAGGACCTTAAAAGGACTGGTGTGAGTTCCTGAATCATGGTGGCCGCCGTCGCGCTCTGGGCATAGACCGAGACCAGCCCCTGGCGGATGCCGCTGGCCTCGACCGCCGCCCTCACCTGCGGGGTGATGTCCAGCAACTCTTCCCGGCGATGGGTGGACAAGTGGATGATCTGCCACATGAGGTTGATCTCCTGGGGTCCCCTACCTGTCAGTTTCTCATCCATCACCGAGCAGCATGGACGGAAGGTCACCCGGTGGGGCGAGACCGCACGGTTTACTGATTGAAAACCTGCGGGGCGTTCAGCCGGCGGGCGCGAACAGCGGATAAGTTTGAAACAGGGGGGTAGCGCCATCGGCAGACACGATAGGCGCTAATGCTTCCAACTCCAGACAGTCGCCGACGAAACCGGGATAAAGCGCGGCCAGGCGCGGTATGTTGTCCCTGGCCTGAGTAAAGTAGGTCTCGTCGATTTCCACCCCGATGGCCTCGTAACCCACGGCCCGAGCGGCGGCCACGGTCGAACCGGAACCGAGAAAGGGGTCAAGAATGACTCCGCGCCCGAGCGGCAATAACGCGCGCACCAGTATCCGCAACAGATGTTGCGGCTTGAGGCAGGGGTGGTCGCTGATAGCCGCCTCGATATCCGGAGTACGTCCGCTGGCGATGACTTCCGGCAGGGGCTTGTCGATCGCCAGTCGCCGCAGGCCACCCGTTCCCCAGCGCCGCAGGTTTTCGGCGACGGTGCGTTCGCTCGGGGGCTTGCGGAACAGCATCCAGGGTTCGCAGGCGCTGCGCGGCGTCACGGATACTTCGGAGAATTCCTGCTCGGCACCCTTGGGGCGATCACCGCCGCGAAAACTGGTATAGAGCCGCATGATCGCGCCGCGCACTTCAAAACCGGCCTCGGCCATGCCGGCTTGCACCAGATATTGCAACATCGGATGGCCGGCCACGCACACATGGGCGCCCGGAGTCAGGACGGGCATCAGGGCCTGTCCCCACGCCTGCATCGTGTCGCGCAGATTGGATTTTTCCTGCGCGGACAGCACCGTGAAACGGGGCAGGGGATCGCGCCGGCAGCCGCCCACCGCAGGTGGCATCCGCCATACGCCGCCGCCACGACCCTCACGCAGTTTGTCCAGTTCCTTTCGAGAAAACTCGATCAGGCCGTAAGGCGGGTCGGTCAGCACGCCGTGAATGGCGTTCCCAGGCTGGTCGCGCAACCAGTCGAAACAGTCGGCGTGGAAGATTTGGTAACTCATGGTTTTGACTATAGTTGAAAGACGGTTTATCTGTCATTTGCTCAAACGCTTACCGTCCTTCTATTCCTGCTGCTCGGTGACAGGAACCGACCGGTGGTGAGCCATCCGAAAAACATGCTCCCGTTCCGGAGAACCCCCCGATGCTGATCGACTACGACATGCCACTGTGGCGGCCACCCTCCGAAGCCAACAGCTTCATCCTGCAAGCCACGCTGGGTTGCAGTTTCAACCGGTGCAGCTTCTGTTCGATGTACCGGGTCAAGGAGTTCGCCGTTCGGCCGCTGGATCTGGTTGAAGCCGAAATCCGAGTGGTGGCGCGGGCCTATCCCGGCGTGCGGCGGGTGTTTCTGGCCGACGGCGATGCGCTGGCCGCGCCGACCGAGCATCTCTCGGAAATCCTGCAAGCCTTGTCCGCCGCGTTTCCGCGCCTGGAGCGCGTTTCCAGCTACGCCCTGCCCGCCAATCTGCTCAAAAAATCGGTGGACGAATTGCGGCAACTGCGGGACGGTGGATTGACGCTGTTGTATTACGGAATCGAAACCGGCTCGGCCGATTTGCTGAAACGCATCACCAAGGGCGCGACGCCGGACGCGATGGCGACCGGACTCGGCAAAGCCAAACAGGCGGGATTAACAATTTCCGCGACGGTGATTCTCGGGCTCGGCGGCCAGACGTATTGGCGGGAACACATCGACGCCACCGCCGATCTGGTCAACCGGGTCGAGCTGGATTATCTGTCCACCCTGCAACTGATGATCGATCCCTCGATCCACGAGGAATTTCACCGCAAGTTCCGCGAACCGTTCCGGGAGCAGGACGATCGGGCGCTGCTGGCGGAACAGGCCCGGCTGATCGAACGGCTGAACCCGCCCGCGCCGCTGGTGTTCCGCTCCAACCACGCCTCCAACGCCCTGGCGCTGGCCGGCACCCTGCCGCAAGACCGCGAGGCGCTGTTGGCCCAGTTGCAACAGGCGCTGGCCGGCGCGGTACGGCTGCGGCCGGAGTGGCTGCGCGGTTATTGAGTCAGGCGGCGGCCCGGATGCCGCCATTGCGATTATGGAGCACGGCGGCGACGATCCGGTCTTCCAGTTCGATGCGCACCGCCAAATACTCGCCCAGGCGCGACAGTTCCCCATCCAGTTCGGCCAGCGCCGGAGCCGACAGCTCGCCGTCGTACCGGTCGTGGAAAGCGAGCGCCGCCTGGGTGGTGCGCGCGATGCGGGCGTAGCAGCCGCGGGCCAGTTGGCGAGCCCGGCGGTAAGGCGAATGGGCCGGCTGGTCCTCCAGCGCCTGATAGACCTCGAACGGCCCCAGCGCCAGATAATCGACCAGGGCCTGTCGGAACCGTCGCAGCAGGTGCTGGGCCGGTCCGGCGAGGGTGAAGGGTTTCAGGGCAGCCAGTTTGTGGTACAGCACCAGGCTTTCCTGTCGGGCGGCCAACAGCTTGGTCACCAGATCGGGCAGTTCCTTGCTGTGGACGGGATCGGCAGTGATTGCGGCGTTCATGCAACATCCTCCAGGTGGTCGATCTTCTCGTGCTGTTTTCGTTATGGTCGCAAGAGCTTATCGCGAATACCGGGCTGATGCCAACCGCCGGCGACGCGATGGCCAGCACCTGGATCAACGAGATGTCACGTCCGGTCTACTGACCACTTCGTTGCGCAGATACACCGGCAGCGCCCGTTCGGCCGCCACCCATTCGCCGCGCCGGCACGGATCGGCCGCCAGCCTGGCCACGTCGCCGGCGCGCGGATAGCACTCGCCCTGCCAGCCGCCGACCGCCAGTCGCCGGGACAGAACCGCGGGGTACCTCGACCAGCCACTGCCGGCACCGAACCATTCTCCCGGCGGCGCGGTCACCGTCTCCGGCGCGCAGACCCGTTCCTCGCCCACCCGTTCGACCGTCCCCCCGGCGATCGCATAGGTACCCCAGTAGACCTCACCCATGCGGGCGTCCAGCGCCGCCGCAATGCCGGTAATGTTCTGGGTCTCCCGCGCCGCCCCCAGCGCCAGCGCGGCCAGCGTGGACACCGGCACGACCGGCAGGTCGGCGGCGAAGGCGATGCCCTGGGCGATGCCGACCGCGATCCGCGCCCCCGTGAAAGCGCCCGGCCCGCGTCCGACCGCGATGGCGTCCAGTTGCGCCACCACCAGTCCGGCCTCGGCCAGTACGTCCTCGATCATCGGCAGGATCAGAGCGGCATGGCGGCGCGGAGCCAGTTCGTAGCGTTCCAGCACGTCGCCGTCCGCCAGCACGGCGGCGGAGCAGGCCTCGGTCGCGGTATCCAGCGCCAGCAGTTTCACGATAGTCCCTCGACTGTTGAAAACGGCGTCACGAATCGGCAGCCGGCTTCGCCGATCGCCGCTTGCCAGGCTTGAACTCGGACGGTTTGCCTTCGTCCCCCGCCGCCGCCCTCGCTCTGGGACCCACCGGTTTCGGACCCGAACGCTTCCGCTCCAGCTCGGCGCCATCGAGCCGGCTGATATTCAGCATCTTCTGTCGCACCCGGACTTTCTTGAGGTGCTGGAAGATTTCCCTGGGCATGCCATCGGGCAGGTCCACGGTGCTGTAGTCGTCGTAAATTTCGATCCGGCCGATATAACGGCCCTCAATCCCCGCCTCGTTGGCGATGGCGCCCATGATGTTCTGTGGGGTCGCGCCGTGCTCGCGGCCGACTTCGAGCCGGTAGCGAACCTTGCCGACATCGGCCGAGGCATGGACGGCTTCCCGGGCGAAATCGCGCGGTGGCCGCTCGCGCCGTCCGGCCGGTTTCGAGTCCCGCTCCGGGCGGGCGGGCGGCCTCTCGATATCCTTGGGAATCGCGTCCTCGAACTGGAACGGGCGGTCGCGCTGGGCCAGCCAGGTCAGCGCCGCGGCGATGTCGAGCGGGCCGAACTCCTGCTCCCGTTCGATTTCAGCCACTACCCGCTGGAAAAAGCTCAGATCCTGGGACGCCAGAATCTCGCCGACCTGTTGCTTGAACTGGGCCAGCCGGTGCCCGGTGATGGCTTCCTCGCTCGGCAGTTGCATCCGCTCGATCGGCTGCCGGGTCGCCTTTTCGATGGCGCGCAACATGCGCAACTCGCGGGGGGCGACGAACAGGATGGCGTCGCCGGTCCGGCCGGCCCGGCCGGTGCGACCGATGCGGTGGATGTAGGCCTCGGTATCGTAGGGAATGTCGTAATTGATGACGTGGCTGATCCGCTGCACGTCCAGCCCGCGCGCCGCCACGTCGGTGGCGATCACGATGTCGAGGCTGCCGCCGCGCAACTGCTCGATGGTCTTTTCGCGCAGCGCCTGGGTCATGTCGCCGTGCAGGGCGGCGCTGGGAAACCCGCGCGCCTCCAACCGCTCCGCCAACTCGGTGGCGGCGATCTTGGTGCGCACGAAAATCAGGGCCGCGTCGGTATCCTCCACTTCCAGGACCCGGGTCAGGGCATCGAGTTTGTGCTGGACGCCGACCTGGCAGTAGCGCTGCCGGACGGTGGCGACGGTGGCGGTGCGGGTCTCGATCTTCACCTCCCGGGGATCGCGCAGGTGGCGGCGCGCCACCCGGCGAATCGGTTCCGGCATGGTGGCGGAGAACAGCGCGACCTGCTTCTCGGCCGGGGTCTGCTCGAGGATCCACTCCACGTCCTCGATGAAACCCATCCGCAGCATTTCGTCGCCCTCGTCCAGCACCACGGTCCGCAGCGCCACCAGCGACAGGGTCTCCCGGCGCAGATGATCCATGACCCGGCCCGGGGTGCCGACCACAACATGCACCCCGCGCCGGAGGTGGCGAAGCTGGATGCTCATGCTCTGGCCGCCGTAGATGGGCAGCACGTGAAAGCCGGGCAGATGGCGGGCGTAGCCCTGGAAGGCTTCCGCGACCTGAATGGCCAGCTCGCGGGTGGGGGTCAGCACCAGCGCCTGCGGCTGCCGGTCGCTCAGATCCAGCTTTTCCAGCACCGGCAGGGCAAAGGCGGCGGTCTTGCCGGTGCCGGTCTGAGCCTGACCCACCACGTCGCGACCGTCGAGCAGAAGGGGGATGGTGGCCGCCTGGATCGGCGACGGGGCTTCGTAGCCGAGTTTCTGGATGGTTTCGAGCAGCGGGGGAGACAGCGCGAGTTGGTCGAAGCGTTCGATCGGTTCAATCGGAGATGACATGCACGACGGTACCTGAGTTGGAAAGCGATCTTGCGGCGGGCCGGACTGGCCCGAACGTGCGGCAACTGACGGACGGGATTCCCGTTCGGTTCGGCGTTTCAGCCCGAACAGGCGACGGACCGGCGGCGGCGGCGGAATCTATTGATAATGTGCCAGCGCCAGAGCAGATGGGCAATGCCGAATGTCGCCACTCCGGCCACCACGGCCGTCGCCATCGATCCCACCAACAGTGGCAACCCGATGTCTCCCATCTTTTCCAGCAGCCAATCCAGCGAGGGTTCGAACGCCCAGTCTCCCGGCGGCCTGCCCATCAGCCACACGCCGAATCGGTAATTGACGAACGCGATGGGTGGCAGGGTCAGCGGATTGGTGATCCACACCATCGCCACCGCCACCGGCAGATTGAATCGCAACCAAACGGCGGTGATGGCGGCGAGCAGCATTTGCCATGGAAAGGGGACGAAGGCGAAAAAAGCACCGACCGCCAGACCCCGCACCGTCGAGCGGCGGTTGAAATGCCAGAGCCATGGATCGTGCAGCAAGTCGCCGAGGAAGCGCAGGTTCTTGTGCGCGCGCAATTGCCGCGGCTCGGGCAGATAACGTTGCAAAAACTGTTTCATGGCGGATTTCAAGCAGGATTGGTGGAAAGGCCGTCGATTATGACCGGGGGTCAGCCGGAAAGATTCTAACAGCCATTCGCGACAGGATACCCTACCGGCAACGACGTAATTCCTCATTTATAATCCAGTCATATCCCCGCATCCGCCAGGAGACCGCGATGATGTCCCGTCCGCTCGGGTTCGTCCTGCTGTTGTGGCTGGGCGCGGCCAGTCCGCTGACCGCCGCCGACTTCGACGACCAACGCCAGCGTCTGAGCGCCGAAATCGCCGCACTCGCCCGGGAAACCGCGGTCGAAACCGGCCGCCGGGAGTTCGCCGCGCCGGTGATGGCGGCCATGAGCCGGGTGCCGCGGCATCGGTTCGTGCCCGACGATCAGGCGCCCTACGCCTACGAAAACCGACCGCTGCCGATCGGCTACGGCCAGACCATTTCCCAGCCTTATATCGTCGCCCTGATGACCGACCTGATCGATCCCCAGCCGGGCCAGACCGTGCTGGAAATCGGCACCGGTTCGGGCTATCAGGCGGCGGTACTGGCCGAGCTGGTCGGACATGTTTACACCATCGAGATCGTCGAACCCCTGGCCCGGCAGGCCGCCGAGCGGCTCGAGACGCTGGGTTACGCCAACGTCGAGACCCGCGCCGGCGACGGCTATCACGGCTGGCCGGAAGCCGCTCCTTTCGACGCCATCGTGGTGACCGCCGCCGCCAGCCACGTTCCGCCACCCCTGATCCGCCAGCTCAAACCGGGCGGGCGCATGGTCATTCCCGTCGGCGCGCATTTCATGGCCCAGTATCTCCTGCTGGTGGAGAAGACGGTCGATGGCACGGTCACCACCCGGCAAATCCTGCCGGTGCGCTTCGTGCCCCTGACCGGCGGCGAGCGCTGAGCCGGTCGCCGGTCGCTCCAACCCCCCGGGACCCATGATCGCCGCGCCTTTGCTCCTCACCCCTCACGCATCAGACCCAATGGAACCGCGCGATCCACCCTACCCGGCCATCGCTCTGCTCTCGGCCGCCGCCCTGGGTTACGAAATCCTCCTCATGCGGCTGTTCTCGATCATCCAGTGGCATCACTTCGCCTACATGATGATCAGCGTGGCGCTGCTGGGCTACGGGGCGGCGGGCGCGTTCGTGACCCTGGTTCAACGGCCGCTGCTGGCGCGCTTCACCGGCGCCTTCGCGACTGCCGCGGGCCTGTTCGGCGCGACGGCGCTGTTGGCCTTCCTCGCCGCCCAGACGGTCGGTTTCAACGCCCTGGAAATCCTCTGGGACCCCCGGCAACCGGCCCGGCTGGCTCTGATCTACGCCTTGCTGATCCTGCCCTTTTTCTGCGCCGCTACCGCCATCTGCCTGAGTTTCACCCGCTTCCCCGCTCGGATCCCGCGCCTGTACGCGGCCGACATCACCGGCGCGGCGGCCGGCGGTCCGGGCAGCGTCGGTCTGCTGACGATCGCGCGGCCGGAAACCGCCCTGCGGCTGATCGCCGTGCTGGGTTTGACCGCCGGGGCGCTGGCGGTCTGGCGCGGCGGCCGGCGCCGGATCGCCGCCGGTTTCGCGCTGGCGGCGGTTGCCATTCTCGCGCTGCCGGCGTCCTGGACCGCGTTGCAAGCCTCGCCCTACAAGGAACTGGCCCAGACTCTGCAAGTCGCGGGCGCGCGGGTGGTCGCCGAGGCATCCAGCCCGCTGGGCGTGGTGACGGTGGTCGAGAGTCCCACCGTGCCGTTCCGCCACGCGCCGGGTTTGAGCCTGATGGCCGGCGCCGAACCGCCGCCGCAACTGGCGCTGTTCACCGACGGCGACGGCCTGACCGCCATCAACCGTTTCGACGGTCGCTGGGAGCCGCTGGCCTATCTGGATTTTCTGACCTCGGCCCTGCCTTACCATCTGCTGGAACGACCCCAAGTGCTGATCCTCGGCGCGGGCGGCGGAACCGATATCCTGCAGGCGCTGGCGCTCGGCACCCGGATCGTGGACGCCGTGGAACTGAACCCTCAGGTGGTGGCACTGGCGCAGGAACGGTTCGGCGCCTTCTCCGGCCGCCCCTACAGCCTGCCGGGCGTGCGGCTGCATGTCGGGGAAGCGCGCGGCTTCGTCGAGGCCAGCGCGGATCGTTTCGATCTGATCCAGGTCGCGCTGCTGGACGCGTTCTCGGCGGCGGCGGCCGGCCTGCACGGCTTGGTGGAAAGCTATCTCTACACCGTGGAAGCCCTGCGGACCTATCTGGACCATCTGCGGCCCGGCGGCCTGCTGGCGATCACCCGCTGGGTGACCCTGCCGCCGCGGGATGCGCTCAAGCTGTTCGCGACGGCGGTGGCGGCCCTGGAAGCCCAAGGCGTACCGGAACCCGGCGCGCGGCTGGTGATGATCCGGGGCTGGAAGACCGCGACCCTGCTGGTGAAGAACGGCCCCTTCACCCCCGCCGAGATCGCGGCGGTTCGGGCGTTCTGCGCGGCCCGCGCCTTCGATCCGGTCTGGTACCCCGGCATGACGCCAGACGTGGCCAACCGCCACAACGTCCTGGACCGGCCGTACTTTTACGAGGGCGCGGCGGCGCTGCTGTCCGACCGACGGGCCGACTTCGTGGACCGCTACAAATTTGTCATCCGGCCGGCCACCGACGACCGGCCGTATTTCTTCCACTTCTTCCGCTGGGACGCGCTGCCGGAAATCCTCGCCTTGAAGAACCGTGGCGGCCTGTCCCTGCTGGAGTGGGGTTATCCGGTGGTGGTTGCCACCCTGGCGCAGGCGGTGATACTCGGCTTCGTGCTGACCCTCCTGCCGCTGTGGCTGTTCCTGCGGCGAGAAGCGGAAACCGGCCGGGGCGCCGGACGCGTGGCGCTGTATTTCGCCGCCCTGGGCCTGGCCTTCATGCTGGTGGAAATCGCCTTCATCCAGAAATTCATCCTGTTCCTCAGCCATCCGGTATATGCCGTCGCGGTGGTGCTGACCGCGTTCCTGCTGTTCGCCGGACTGGGCAGCCGTGTTGCCGAGCGGTTCCAGACAGCGGGACGATCGCGCCGGGCGGTCGGGCTGGCGGCGGCGGCCATTGCGGCGCTGGCCCTGTTCTACGTGCTGGCGCTGCCGCCGATCTTCCGGCCGTTGATGGGACTGGCGGACGGCGTCAAGGTCGGGCTGTCCGTGCTGCTGATCGCGCCGCTCGCCATTGCCATGGGGATGCCCTTTCCGCTGGGTCTGGCCAGCGTCGCGGCCCGGATGCCGGTGCTGGTACCCTGGGCCTGGGCGCTGAACGGATTCGCCTCGGTGGTGGCCGCAGTGCTGGCCACGGTGCTGGCGATTCACTGGGGCTTCACCGCGGTGGTGATCGTGGCCGCCCTCCTGTACCTGACCGCCGCGGCTCGCTTTCCGGGCGAGTGAAACGAGTTGACAGATTTTGCGATTTTGACCTAAAACCTGCCGCGCGAACCCCCGCGCCCGCCACGAACAGGACAATCCCTCATGACGCTGGAACTGGACCTGCAAATCGCCCTCGACATGCCCGGACTGCCGGCCGAACCCCAGTTCCGCCGCTGGGCGGAAGCGGCGCTGGCCGGCGCGGGCTGTCGGCGCGATGCCGAATTGACGATCCGCATCGTCAACGAGGCCGAAAGCACCGCCCTCAACGATACCTACCGCCACAAGCAGGGACCGACCAACGTGCTGTCCTTCCCGTTCGAGAACCCGCCGGGGGTCGAGAGTTCGCTGTTGGGCGACGTCGTGATCTGCGCGCCGGTGGTGTTGCGCGAGGCGGTCGTCCAAGGCAAACCGCCGGAAGCGCACTGGGCCCACCTGGTCGCGCATGGCGTTTTGCACCTGCTGGGCTATGATCATGATGAAGCACAGGCCGAGGCCATGGAATCCTTAGAAATCCGCATCCTGGCGGGACTCGGCTACCCTGATCCCTATGGAGACCCGAACGATCCATGAGCGAAGAACGATCCGAACCGAGCCATAAACCTTCATGGCTGGAACGTTTGGGCCTCGCCCTGATGGGCGAACCCAAGGACCGGGACGAATTGATGGGCATGCTGCGCGACGCGCGACAGCGCGAACTGCTGGATACCGACGCCTTGACGATGATGGAAGGTGTCATCCGGGTGTCGGAACTCAAGGTGCGGGACGTAATGCTGCCCCGCGCCCAGATGGTGGTTCTGGAACACGACTGGAGTCTGGCACGCTTGATCGCCGCGATCGTCGAGTCCGGCCATTCCCGCTTTCCGGTCATCGACGAGAGCAAGGACAACGTCATCGGCGTCCTGATCGTCAAGGATCTGCTGGCCCACGCCTTCGACCGCCCCGAAGACTTCAACCTCCACGCCCTGCTGCGCCCGGCCAAGTTCATTCCCGAAAGCAAGCGCCTTAACGCCCTGTTGAAGGAATTCCGCGGCAACCGCCTGCACATGGCCATCGTGGTGGATGAATACGGCGGGGTAGCCGGTCTGATCACCATCGAGGACGTGCTGGAGGAGATCGTCGGCGAAATCGACGACGAGCACGACACCGAGGACGAGAGCACCTTCATCCGTCCGCAGGGCGATGCCTTCATCGTCAGGGCGCTCACTCCGGTCGAGGATTTCAACAAGTATTTTCAGGCGGAACTCAGCGACGAACGGGCCGACACCATCGGCGGTCTGGTGATGATGGAATTGGGCCGGCTGCCCAAGGGCGGCGAGACGGTGGATCTGGGACGATTTCGCTTCCAGGTGCTGCGCGCCGACAACCGGCGCATCCATCTGCTGGAAATGACGCTCGGCGACGGCCAGGAGCCGACGCCTGCCGCCCCCGAGGAAGTCTGACTTCCCCCCGCCCGACCCAACGGCCAATCGTTCGAATCACCCCGACGCTTCGCCCCACCCCTCCTCGTCCGAGGAGGGGAACCCACCCCCCGCCGACGCCGATGAATGACTTTCCACAACGCCATCCCTTCGTCACCGACCTCCTGATTCTCGCCGCCGGAGCGCTCGTGCCACTGGCTTTCGCGCCGTTCGGCGTCTGGCCGCTGGCGATCCTGTCGCCGGCCGTCCTGCTGTGGGGCTGGGATGGCGCCACGCCGCGCCGCGCCGCCGGGCGCGGCGGACTGTTCGGACTGGGGATGTTCGGTTTCGGCATCTACTGGATCTACATCAGCCTGCACGATTACGGCAATGCCCCGGCGCCGTTCGCCGCGCTGGCCACTTTTGCCGTCGTGCTGCTGATGGCATCGTACCCCACCGTCGCCGGCTGGTTCGTCACCCGCTGGGGACCGCCGCCCGGTCCGGCTCGCTGGCTGCTGGTCATCCCGGCGCTATGGACCCTGCTGGACTGGGTCAGGAGCTGGCTGTTCACGGGATTTCCCTGGCTGGCGCTCGGCTATAGCCAGACCGATGCGCCGCTCGGCCAGCTCGCGCCCTATATCGGCGTCTTCGGCATCGGCTGGGCGGTGCTGTTCGGCGCCGGCCTGCTCCGGACGCTGCTCGACAGGACCGACTGGAGCGCGCGGCTGGGTTGGCTGGGACTGTTGGCGGTCCTGTGGCTCGGGGCCTGGGGACTGGGGTGGATCGACTGGGTCGAGCCGGCCGGACCGCCGCTGCGCGTCGCCATCGTCCAGGGGAATATCGCCCAGGATCAGAAATGGCTGCCGAACGCCATCGATGAAACCCTGGAACGTTACGTCCAACTCAGCCTGCCCGAGCATGGTCGCACCGACGTCATCATCTGGCCGGAAACGGCGATTCCGGCGTTCCATGAGGACATGCGCCCGTTCGTGGCCGCGCTGGGAGAGCGTGCCCGACAGGACAAGGTCGACTACATCACCGGTATCCCAACCGGGTCCTGGGAGACCGAGATCTTCCATAACAGCGTGATCAGCGTCGGTCGCTCCATCGGATTCTATCACAAGCGTCGGCTGCTGGCGTTCGGCGAATATCTGCCGCTTCGCTCGCTGTTCATGTTTTTCCGCGACTGGGTCACTATCCCGATGGCCGACTTCACGCCCGGCGACCGCGACCAGCCCCTGCTGCGCGCCGGGGGCCAGCCGGTCGGCGTTTCCATCTGCTTCGAAGCGGTATTCGGCGACGATATCCGGCTGGCGCTGCCCGAGGCCACCTGGCTGATCAACGTCAGCAACGATGCCTGGTTCAAGGATTCCACCGCCCCGCATCAGCACCTGCAAATCGCCCGGATGCGGGCCCTCGAAGTCGGCCGCTACCTGGCTCGCGCCACCAACACCGGCGTCTCGGCCATCATCGATGACCGCAGTCGCATCCTCGCCCGTGGCCCCCAGTTCCAGGAGAAGGTCATCCGCGGCGAGATACAGCCGCTGCGCGGGCTGACGCCCTACGCGCGGTTCGGGGATTTTCCGGTTCTGATTTTGATGGTACCGTTACTGGCATTCGGGTTGTTCCTCCCCAGGCGCGCCACCACCGCATGACCGCGAACGACATGCATTCTCCGCCTCGCCGGAACGCCTGGCGCCATCCAGATACCGACCGGCGCAAGCTTCCGCATTCCTTCCGGCCCTGCCCCGGACGCCGGTCCCTCGGGCTCGTCTACGGCATGATGCTGTTGCTGGCCTCCTGCGCCACCGCCCCGCCGCGCAACGTCGACGATGCCTGCGCCATCTTCGCCGAATACGGCGACTGGTTCGCCGACGCCAAATCCGCCAGCCAGCGCTGGGGCGTTCCGCTGCCGGTGCTGCTGGCCATCATCCATCAGGAATCGGCCTTCCGGGCCGACGCCCAGCCGCCGCGCACCTGGTATCTCGGCTTCATTCCCGGACCCCGCCCCTCCTCCGCCTACGGTTTCAGTCAGGCGCTCGATGGCACTTGGGATCAATACATCGCCGCGACCGGCAACCACGGCGCCGACCGCGACGAGTTCGACGACGCCGTGGATTTCATCGGCTGGTACGTCAACCAAACCGCCCGGCGCAACGGCATCGCCAAGAGCGACGCCTACAACCAGTATCTGGCCTACCACGAGGGTCAGGAGGGCTTCGCCAAGGGAACCTACCGGAAAAAACCGTGGTTGCTGGAGCGGGCGAAGCGCGTGCGCCAGCAGGCGGATCGCTATGGCGCGCAACTGGCCCGCTGCGAACCGCGGTTGCTTGCCAAGCAATAAAAAAACCGCCAGCAGATCCGGCTGGCGGTCAAGGTACAGGATATTGAGCTAAAACACGCTTCGCTGTAGTAACCAGCTCAAGCGCGCCTAAGATAACGGCAATCCGCAACCGGGTAAATCGGGAGGGTTGACAAATCAATTATGGTTTATACTTATCATTTGATTTTGGTTACGATTCTCCGGCGACGCGCAGAAAAACCGTCCCCCCGCAGGCCGGGCAGGGCGGGATGGCGGCGGGCGCGTGGAATGTTACCCGCTCGCCGCATTCCTCGCATTGCAGGGTACCCGGTCCGGTAATCTCGCCGCCGCGATACCGCTCCACCTCGGCCCCGGTCGGAGGCGCTCCGAAGGCCAGCAGATCCAGCCGCGACCGATCGACGCCCCGCTGGAAAAAATCCAGCAATCGGTCCTCGAGCAGTTCCAGGTCGAACCGCAACCAGGCCCGCAGATCGTGGCCGGTGGTGGTCAGGTACTGGCCGGCGTCCTCCAGATCGCGCTTCAGATACCCGCCGATCAGCCGGGCTTCCTCGCGGGTCAATTCGCCCAGTTCCACCGCTTTTTCCGCCGCGTGTTCGATGCTGGCGCTCAGTTGTGGAAATGCGGCTTTCTCGGCCTGTTCCATCTCCTCCAGACGGGTTTTCACCCTTTCCATCATCCGCCGGTAAGCCCGAATGAGTTTGGTGTTGCCGGATGCATCAGCCATCTGTGTTCTCTCCCTCCCGTCGACCATCCGCGGCGGCGCCGCCATCATTGCTTCGGCCATCCCATCAGGCAAGTCTAGCTGCAAATTCCCGTTGTTGTTTGGCCCGAACACGCTAGGTTATGCTTGGAGTCATGCCTAACCATGTTCGAACTTCGCCGGGATTCCCGAACTCCACCTCAACCGAACGCGAACGGCGCTGAAACCGTGGCACCGTTTCCCTTGAAAGCCCGAGACATCCCCAATCTCATCACCGGTTTGCGGATTCTGCTCGTGGCGCCCTTCCTCTGGCTGCTGCTGGAAGAGCGTTATGGAGCGGCCCTGACGCTGTTCGCGATCGCGGGCGTTTCCGATGCGCTGGATGGTTTCCTGGCCAAGTACTTCGGCTGGACCAGCGAACTGGGTGGCCTGCTCGATCCGATCGCCGACAAGCTGCTGCTGATGGGAGCGATCCTGGTGTTGGGCTGGTTGAACGAACTCCCGGGCTGGCTGGTGGCCCTGGTGATCCTGCGGGATCTGGCGATCGTCGGCGGCGCGATCGGCTATCACTTTCTGGTCGAACGTTTCCAGGCCGCCCCCCTGATGATCAGCAAGCTGAACACCCTCATGCAACTGGCGCTGGTCTGCGCGGTGATCGTCAATTACGGCATGACACGGCTACCCGAGCGACTGCTGGATGTCCTGATCCAGGCGACCGCCCTGACCACCCTCTGGAGCGGCGCCGCCTATATTTGGCGGTGGGGACGGCTGACCTGGCACAAAAACCGGCGCCGGACCGGTCCCCCGCATCGCTCGGACGATTGAATGGTTCCCACCCATCCCCAGAAGAACTCCGGAGGAAACATCAGAGATGCAACAACCGCAACGCCAGTCGCAGGCACGCTTCTGGCTGATCCTCGGGGCGGTATCCATCGGTTTGCTGTACCTGCTGGCGCCGGTGCTGACGCCCTTCCTGGTCGCCGCCCTGCTGGCCTATCTGGGCGATCCGCTGATCGACCGACTGGAAGCGCGCAAGATTTCACGGTCCTGGGCGGTGACGCTGGTGTTCGGCGCGCTCATCCTGGGACTCATGCTGCTGCTGTTGCTGCTGATTCCCCTGTCGGCGCATCAGTTCAGGGGACTGATGCAGCGCCTGCCCGCTTACATCGACTGGTTTCAAACCAGCATTCTACCCTGGCTGCGCGATACCCTGGGCGTCAACCCGGAAATGTTCAACCTGAGTCACCTGCGCACTCAGTTGTTATCGTACAGCCAGGAGATCGGCGATCTGGCCGGGGGCTTGCTGGAATCGTTCCGGGCGTCATCCGCCGCAATCTTCGTCTGGCTCGCCAATCTGGTACTGATCCCGGTGGTGACCTTCTATCTGCTGCGCGACTGGGATTTGCTGGTCGCCAAGGTCCGCGACCTGCTGCCGCGGCGCATCGAACCGACCGCAAGCAAGCTGGCCCGGGAATCGGACGAGGTGATCGGCGCCTTTCTGCGCGGTCAGTTCATCGTGATGGGGGCGTTGGGGGTTATTTATTCGGTGGGACTGGCCATCATCGGCCTGGATTCCTCGCTGTTGATCGGCCTGCTGGCCGGCTTGGTCAGTTTCGTGCCCTATCTGGGTTTGATCACCGGCATCCTCGTCGCCAGCATCGCCGCGCTGCTTCAGTTTCACAGCTTGCTGAGCATCATCCCGGTACTGATCGTATTCGGGGCCGGCCAGTTGATCAGCGACTTCCTGCTGACGCCGGCGCTGGTCGGCGACCGCATCGGCCTGCATCCGGTCGCGGTCCTATTCGCGGTACTGGCCGGCGGCCACCTGTTCGGCTTCTTCGGTATCCTGCTGGCTCTGCCGGTCGCGGCGGTCATCGTGGTATTGCTGCGCCACGCCCGGGATCGGTATCTCAAGAGCGGGTTCTACAGCGAGTGAGCGCGCCCGGCGGCGCCGGCGGGCGGCTCACAACCGGTAGAACTCGCGGTCGTCCAGCACCCGCAGGCCGGCCGCGCCAACCAGACGCGCCGCTTCCGCCGGATCGGCGACCTCCGTGCACCAGATCGCCCGCTGTCCCGGCACGACCACGAAACCGTAGGCATCCAGCACGTTGATCTGGTGTCGGGCCAGGATTTCCAGCAACTCGTGCAGACCACCCGGCCGGTCCTCGATGGCGACCGCCAGAACCGGCTTGAGCGCGGCGGCGAAACCCTGCTCGACCAGCACCCGATGCGCCGCGCGCGGGTCGCTCACCAGCAGTTTCGCCACCCCGTAATCCCGATGGTCGGCGATGGTCATCGCCCGGATGTCGATTCGGTGATCGCGCAGAACCTCGGTGATGGCGTTCAGCCGCCCCGGTTTGTTGTCGATGAAGACGCTGACCTGTTCCGTCATGGCGGATTCCTCGCTCCCGTTTTCAGAACGCGGGCCGCAAATCCGCGACCCGTTTGGCCTTCCCCTCGGACACCGGCAAGCTCCCCGGCTCGTGCAGTTCGACCGCCGGCTTGACCAGAATGGCCGAACGCAACAGTTCGCCGATGCGCTCGCGCAGATCGTCCAGCGTCCGCGGATCGCCGGTGAACAGCTTGGCGTAAATCTCGGTCTTGACCACCAGCCGGTCCAGCGATCCTCGCTTCTCGACCTGAATGAGATAATTGGTGCCCACTTCCGGCACCTTCATCAACACGTCCTCGATCTGGGATGGAAAAACGTTGACGCCGTTGATGATCAGCATGTCGTCGCTGCGACCCTTGATCCGGGCCAGTCGGCGATGCCCTCGCCCGCAGGGACAGTTGCCGCCCACGAGGTGGGACAGATCGCGAGTCCGGTAGCGCAACAGCGGCGTGGCCTGTCGCTGCAGGGTGGTCAACACGATTTCCCCGTCTTCCTCCTCGGCGCGGGGCTGCAAGGTTCGAGGATCGATTATCTCGAGGATGTAGGCGTCCTCCCAAAGATGCAGGCCGGTCTTGTAAACGCACTCGAAAGCGACGCCGGGACCGTTCATCTCGCTCAGGCCATAGGAGTTATAAGCCTCGATCCCGAACAAATCCTCGATCTTGCGACGGGTCTGTTCGGAGTGCGGTTCGGCGCCGATGAAGGCCTTGCGCAGGCAAAGCTGGTTCGAGGACACGTCCTCTTCCACCAGGGATGCGTGCAGGTGCAGCAGATAGCTGGGGGTGGCATGGACCACGCTGGTCCGGAAATTTCTCATCAATTGAATCTGACGGCTGGTATTGCCGGAACTGGCCGGGATTACCAGCATTCCGACCCGCTCCGCGCCGTAATGCAAACCCAATCCTCCGGTGAACAGCCCGTAGCTGGTCATGTTCTGGAACACGTCGCGGGCGGTGGCGCCGGTGGCGGCGATGCAGCGGGCGACCAGTTCGGTCCAGCCGTCGAGATCCCGTTGGGTGTGATAGATCACGGTCGGCATGCCGGTGGTGCCGCTGGAGGTGTGCAAGCGCACCACCTGCTCCAGATCGACCGCCAGCAGGCCATCGGGATAAGCTTCGCGCAGGTCGTCCTTGGTGGTAAAGGGGAGATTCCGCAAATCCCGCAGGCCGATGATGTCCTCCGGATGGACCAACCCGACCTCGGCCAGCCGGCGTCGATAAAACGGCGTCTTCAACGCCCATTCGACCGTCTTGCGCAGATTGGCGAGTTGCAGCCGTTCCAACGCATCTCGATCCATGAATTCAATCGCCGGGTTCCAGACCGGTACGTTCATGTCTCTGCCTTCGTCGTTCGGACGCGGATTCCCGCGAAGGGGGAAGGGTTGAGGTTGGCGAGCGCCCGCGCAACCGGAAGCCGCGAACGCATTTTGAAATGGTAACATGGTCGGCCTTGTCATCGTCGCCATCGTGGCTGTCCGGAGCGTTCATGTCCCGTTTCTTAAGCGTCCTTGCGATAGCGATCGGATTGCATGGCAGCGCCTGCGCCACCGCCGAGTTCCGGGCGGAACCCATTTCGCTGGCGGACGCGGTCGGCCCCGGCGATATCCATGCGGGAATCCGGTTTCTCGGCGCCTTGCGACTGAGCAACACTCCAATCGATGGCCTGCGGCTGTGCGGCCTGTCGGGGCTGGCCTGGGACGAGGATGCGGGATTGTTGTACGCACTTTCCGATGAGGGCGCCGTATTCCATCTGCGGCCGAAATTCGACTCATCCGGGTATCTGATCGGAGCGTGGCTGGTGACCGCCTATCCTTTGCGGGACCAAATCGACAAACCGCTGCGACCACCGTTCAGTGATTCCGAAGGTCTGGCCATCCGCAACGGCGATAACGGAATACCGACGGATACGGAGTTGCTGGTTTCGTTCGAGGGCAAACCCCGGGTAGTACGCTACAGCCCTGACGGCCGGTGGCGGGGCGAGGAAACGATTCCCCCTCTGCTGCGCGATGTCCGCAACTACCACGATCCCAACCAGATGCTCGAATCGGTCACCATCGATCCGCGCTGGGGCGTGCTGGTCGGGTCCGAAACACCGCTGCGCGGCGACCCACCCGGGCAGATCCGCATCTTCGCCGGCAATGGCCATTTCTGGATTTATCCACTCGGTCCCGCCCCCGGCAGCGCCCTGGTGGCCATGGAAGCGCTCCCGGATGGCAGCCTGCTCGCGCTCGAGCGCGCGTTTGTCGCCCCCCTGCGTCCCCTCGTCATCAGCCTGCGTCGGACCGAGCTGCCGGCAACGCAGACGGCGGCGCCACTGTCGGTCGCCGACGTGGCGGTTCTCGACAGCGGTCAGGGCTGGTTGCTGGACAATTTCGAAGGGCTGACCCGCTTCCGGGATCGGCGGTTTTTCATGGTCAGCGACGACAACTGCAATTCCTGGCAGTCGACCCTTCTGGTGCAGTTCGAGTTGCTACCGGTTCCGAAAATCCCCCACCCTTGAAAGGCTGATGCCTGGCGCGGCACCCCACAGCCGGAGCTCGACGACGGGGGACCTCGCGGGGTTATGCTGCAATGCAGAAAGTTGACAAGAATTATGGCAAGCTTCAATATGCTGCGCTTAAATTACTGGGAACTCCTTAGCGGCTTCCACGGAAGCAACCGTCGTAACGGCATGGTGCCCGGGTGTGCTCGTCTCCTCATCCTCGCCGTCCATGCGCCGTCTTTCACGATACAAGGCGCCTTTCCAAGCAATAATTGCGTTTTTCGTATTTTTAAAGGCTATCGGAGGTTAAGTTGATGGAAGACGTGGTCATCGTCGCCGCCGCCAGAACCGCCATCGGCAACTTCATGGGTTCGCTGTCGGCGATACCGGCGAACGTCCTGGGCGCCAGGATCATCCAGGATTTGCTGCGGAGAACCGGAGTCAAGCCAGAGCAGATCGACGAGGTCATCCTGGGTCAGGTCCTAACCGCCGGTACCGGCCAGAACCCCGCCCGCACCGCGTCGCTGAACGCCGGCCTCCCCATCGAAGTACCCTGCCTGAGCATCAACAAGGTCTGCGGCAGCGGCCTCAAGGCGGTTCATCTGGCCTATCAATCCATCCGGGACGGCGACAACCGGATCGTGGTCGCCGGAGGACAGGAGAGCATGAGCCTGTCGCCCCACCTGCTGCTCGGATCGCGGCGCGGCACCACCATGGGCGACGCCAGGCTGGTCGATTCGATGCTGAGCGAAGGCCTGCTGTGCGCCATCAATCATTACCACATGGGCATCACCACCGAGAACATCGCCGCCCGGTGGGGCATCTCCCGCGAAGATCAGGACGCCTTCGCCGCCGCCTCCCAGGCCAAGGCCGTCGCCGCCATCCGCGACGGCCGGTTCAAGGATGAAATCGTCCCGATCCAGATTCCGCAGCGCAAGGGCGATCCGGTCGTGTTCGACACCGACGAATTCCCGCGCGCGAACACCACCGCCGAAGCGCTGGCCAAGCTGCGGCCCGCGTTCAAGCAGGACGGCAGCGTGACGGCCGGCAACGCCTCCGGCATCAACGACGGCGCCGCCGCCGTCCTGGTCATGACCGCCCGCGCCGCCCGCGAACTCGGTCTCCGACCGCTGGCCCGCATCGCCGCCTACGCCAAGGCCGGCGTCGATCCGCAGATCATGGGCACCGGCCCGATTCCGGCCTCCCGCGCCTGCCTGAAGAAAGCCGGCTGGACCGTGGATCAGCTCGATCTGATCGAATCCAACGAGGCGTTCGCCGCGCAGGCGATTTCCGTCGACCGGGAAATGGGCTGGGATACCGGCAAAGTGAATGTCAACGGCGGCGCCATCGCGCTGGGCCATCCGATCGGCGCCTCCGGCTGCCGCATCCTGGTGACTCTGCTCCACGAAATGGTCCGCCGTGACGCCAGAAAGGGTCTCGCGACCCTGTGCATCGGCGGCGGCCAAGGGGTCGCCCTGGCCGTCGAACGCGCTTGATTCATAACCACAAACCCGAGGAGGGAGTTTCATGTCGAAAGTCGCAGTCGTTACCGGTGGTATCGGTGGTCTGGGCACGGCCATGTGCAAGGCGCTGATCGAACAGGGTCGCCGCGCCGTTGCGGTCGATTACAACGGCCTCAGCCAGGAGGTCGTCGACAAGTGGAAGGCCGCCCGTAAGGCGGAAGGCCTCGATATTCCGGTCTATCTGGCCGATGTCACCGACTTCAATTCCTGCGCCGAGGTGTGCAAGAAGATCGAAGCCGAAATCGGCCCGATCGAAATCCTGGTCAACAATGCCGGCATCACCCGCGACGCCATGTTCCACAAGATGACGCCCGAGCAGTGGGACGCGGTTCTCAAGACCAACCTGTACAGCCTCTTCAACATGACCAAGCAGGTCTATGAAGGGATGGTCGGGCGGGGCTGGGGCCGCATCATCAACATCGCGTCGGTGAACGGCCTCAGGGGCCAGGCCGGCCAGAGCAACTATTCCGCCACCAAGTCGGCGGTCTACGGCTTCAACAAGGCGCTGGCGCAAGAGTGCGTCAAGAAGGGCGTGACGGTCAACTCCATTTCTCCGGGCTACATCGGCACCGAAATGGTGCGGGCCATCCGTGAGGACGTCCTGCAGAAGGTTATCGCCGGCATTCCGGCGGCCCGGCTGGGCGAACCCTCCGAGATCGCGCGTACCGTCGCCTTCCTGGCCGCCGACGATGCCGGCTACATCACCGGCGAGGATATTACCGTCAACGGCGGTCTCTATTACCACTAAGTCCCGAACCGCGCGGCGCCGCCGGGAAGGCCTGCGCCGCGCCGTTCCAACATACGCCTGCCATGAGCGAACCGCGCGTCATCAAGAAATACCCGAATCGCCGTCTTTACGATACGGCCATCAGCAGCTACATCACCCTCGAGGATGTCAAGCAACTGGTGCTGGACCGCGCCAATTTCCATGTCATCGATGCCCGGACCAATACCGACATCACGCGCGGGATCCTTCTGCAAATCATCAGCGAACAGGAAGAGCAGGGCACTCCGATCTTCACCTCGGACGTGCTGGCGCACATCATCCGATTCTACGGCGACACGCTGCAGGGCATGATGGGCAACTATCTGGAAAAAAGCCTGCAGGCGTTCGTGGATCAGCAGCACCTGTTTCGGGAACAGATGCGCACGTTCATCGGCAAGAATCCGCTGGCGATGATGACCGAGCTGGTGGAACACAACCTGACGCTGTGGAAGAACGTCAACGAGCAGCTCCAGAAGCCGTTCAATCCCTTGGCGACCGCCGCCGACCCGGCCCCTTCGTCCCAGCAAACCGCTCAACCCAACAATCCGAACCCGGTCGTCGAACGGGAAAAAACCGCGAAGGAACGAAAAGTCAGGAAGGACCGGGACGGCTGATTACCCCGGGTGACTCGACCGCCCATCGCGGTGGCACGCGAGATCGATGCCCCTAGCGCGCCAGCAGCCAGGACGCGATGGTCGTCGGAACCTCGCGCTGGGCGCGGGCGCTGACGTAAATACCGATGTGCCCGCCCTTGAAGGAAAATTCCGAGTAGTCCCGGCTGCCGCAACATTCGGCGAGAGCCTTGGAAGCGGCGGGCGGCACCAGATGATCCTGGGTTGCATACACGTTCAGCACCGGCATGGTGACCTTACCCAGATCGACCCGCCGATCGCCGATCACCACCTCCCCCTTGGCCAACTTGTTCTGCTGAAAGAACTCCTTGGCGAACTGGCGGAACGCCTCGCCGGCCTGATCGGGGCTGTCGAAGATCCACTTCTCCATCCGCAGAAAATTCTTCAGCGCCTGGGCATCGTCCAGGATATCCACCAGATCCACGTACTTTTGCCCGGTCAGCCGGAACGGGCTCAGGGACAGGAAGGTGAAGTTCAGCAACTGGCCCGGCAGGTTGCCGAAGGTATCCACCAGCAAATCAACGTCCACGTGCCGGATCAGGTGAGTGAGCAGGTTGTCCGGGGTGTGGAAATCGACTGGCGTCACCATGGTGACCAGATTGCGGATCTTCTCCGGGTAGAGGGCGGCGAAGCACAGGCTCAGCGCGCCGCCCTGGCACACCCCCAACAGATTGATCGCGTCCAGCCCGCCGCGCTCGCGCAAAACGTCCACGCAATGGCCGATGTAGCGATGGACGTAGTCTCCCAGCGTCAGATGCCGGTCGCCGGCATCGGCATAGCCCCAGTCGATCAGGTAGACGTCCAGCCCGGCGTCCAGCAGCCCCCGGATCATGGAACGGTCTTCCTGCAAATCCATCATGTAGGGCCGGTTGACCAGGGCGTAAACGATCAGCAGAGGCACCGGATGCGGTTCCGCGACCCGGGGCTGGTAGCGGTACAGCGTGAGCTTGTCTTCCCGGTGGATCGGATCCCGGGGCGACACGCCGGTTTCGATCTCGCCCACTTCGCCCAGCATTCGGGCACCCTGCGCTATCCGGGCGCTAAAGCCCTGGAGTTCCGCGGCGATCTGTTCGGGGCTGAGGTTGATCACGAGCGAGCCTCACCTTTCGAGTAGCAGGCGAACAGGGCGTTGAACAGGCGACCACTGATATCGCTGTATTCCGAACCGCGCAGCATCCTGCCGTAGGTTTCTTCGTTGCAGTCCACCCACAGGTTGTACAACTCGCGCAGGCTCCCGACCGATTCACCCGCGGTCGCCCGCTCGCCGAGCCGTTGTTCCATCAGATCCAGCGCCTCCAGGGCCGCCCGCCGCAGGAGTTCGAGATATTCGTTCTGGGTACGCTGATAAGCTCCCCAGGCGGCGGCGTTCCGGTCATCCGGCGCGGGGATGGACATTCCCAGCGTGGTGGTGGCCTGCCGCCAGGTATCCAGGCTCAGAGTCCACAGTTGGGCCAGTTCCGGGTTGGCGCCCGGATCGGTGGCGGACTGGGCGATGGTCTCCCGGAACTGGTCGAAATGCCGGCGCAGGGCCGCGTCCCAGTCGGCTTCATCGCGGAGGGTGTCCTGAAACCGCTCGGCGAACTGGCGAGTTTGTTCGCCGAAGGCCAGATAGGTGCGCGCCTGTTTGAGCAGCAGTTCGATATCGAACATGCCGGAATCGGATTGGTCGGTTCGATCGGCCATTGGATGGCGTCTTGGATTTTCGTGTATCGGAGGTAGATGAAAAGTGTAGTCGCTGGCCGCCGCTTCCGCCGGGATTTCTTCAGGGCGAGGTTTTTTTGGAAACCGGCAGATTCTGGGCGATGGCCTCCGCCTTGAGTTGTTTGAGCCTGGCCTGCAACTGGGCTTCCTGATTCGGAGATATGCCGGGATTCCGGAGTCCGAGTTCGAGCTGCTCGATGGCGGGCAGCAGTTCGCCGTTCAGATAATGATATTCGGCCATGGTGGCATGGGTCGCCGCCATGTCGCCCGACCGTTGCGCCGCCTGCGCGTAGGTCGCGTACAACTGGGGATCGTTGGGGCGGCGGCGCAGATGCGGCTGCAGCAGCCGCATCGCCATCTTCGGGTCCCCCTGGGTGGTCGACGCCTGCCCGTAATGCATCGCCAGGGTGAAGTCGTCCGGATAGAGCTGGCGAGCATCCTCGAACAGGCGCCAGGCCTGGGCCCGGTCACCCTTGGCCAAGGCGACTTCCGCTGCTTCGATCCGGAACGCCAGCCGGTCGGGATCGCTTTTGAGCAGGCGCGCGATTTGTTGCTGGGCATCGTCGTAGCGACCGGCCTGTCTGAGCGCCAGCGCGTAGGCGTAACGGGTGGCCGTTTCGCCGGCGGCATCTTCCCTGGCCAGCGTGGTCTCGAGATTCCGGATGAGCGTGTGGGTGTCGTCGGTCGCCAACACCCGCGCCCGGGCCTTGGCGAGATCGTAGGCCTTGCGGTCGCGGGGCGGAGCGCGCCGGATCGGTGGGATTTCGACCCGATCCTGGGTATCCGCGACCCGATTTTCCGGCCGGGGGTGCGTGAGCAGCATTTCCGGAACCTGATTGCGCGCCTCGCCGCTCGACAGGCGTTCCAGCTTGGTAAAGAAATCGGTCATGCCCCTGGGGTCGAAACCGGCCTTGGCCAGCAGTTGCATGCCGATTCGGTCGGCCTCCTGCTCGTTGGCGCGAGTGAAGCTGATCTGATGCTGTGCGCCGGCGGCCATGGTCCCGACCATCGCCGCCTGGCCGGCCTGCTTGCTGGCCGCCGCCAGCGCCGCCCCGGCGATCATCGCCGCCGCCATCGGCAGCGTCAGCCGCTTCATGTCGGCGATGGCACGCACGATGTGGTGCTGCGAAACGTGGGCGATCTCATGGGCCATGACTCCGGCCAGTTCGTCTTCCCGCTGGGTGGCCAGCAACAGGCCGGCGTTGACGCCGATGAAGTTGTGCGGCAGCGCAAAGGCGTTGATACCGGAATCGCGAACCATGAAGAAATGGTAGGGCACATCGCTCCGATCGGCATAGGTGACGATGCTCTGGCCGATGGAATTGAGATACTCGTTCAGTTGCACGTCGCCCATCACCATATCGCGCTCGCGCAACTTCCGCATGATTTCCAGGCCCAGTTTCTGCTCCTCGTCGGGACCGAAGTCAACCTGGGAAGGATCGCCGATATCGGGCAGGCGAATGGATTGCGCGGACGGCCGGACGAAGGGAGTCATACCGACGATCAGGCACAGGATCAGGGGAGTCAGGCGACGGGGCATGGGATTTCCACAAACGGGTTATGGCCTGTCATGAGACTCGGCATCGGGTCAGGGGTTCCGGGATTTGCGCCGGCGGGTCGTGCGTGTTTGAATGACCATCCCAAATTTTTCCCCTCTTCATGTCGGAACCTGCCATGACCGCTATCGACGCCGAACTGGATGCCTCCGGGCTGGACTGCCCGCTGCCGATTCTCAAGGCCAAGAAGGCGCTGGCCAGCCTGCGCGGCGGGCAGGTATTGCGCGTCGTCGCCACCGACCCCGATTCGGTCCGGGATTTCGAGGTGTTCGGCCGACAGTTGGGCCATGCCCTGCTGGAAGCGCGCGAGGACGGCGGACGGTACTATTTTCTGCTGCGCAAGCGGGAGGATTAAGCGGGCGAGGAGATCCGCCGCGCCAGTTTACCGCCTCGGTGTCGTGGAACTCTTTGGGGCTGGTGCTTAGTCCTGCCAGGTGGAGAATACGTCGTCTTGTGTCATTCTTATGTTGCGAAATTATTGAAGTTCATCACGGAAGTTAAGGGACACTACCGAAATTTGGGGACCATTATAATTTTCCAGCCATATTTTTCGTCAGGCGATCCGAGCCACGCGCCAGACGCTGGTGGCCATTTTCGCAAGTGATCGCTGTCTGACCTCGATGCGCGAGGGCGTCCAGTCTTCATTCTCTTCAGCCACCTTGCGGGTCAGCGAGAACGGGCTGACCGCATAGGCGGCTTTCTTGGTGGCGAAATCGGCGTTGCCAACCTCGCGATTTGGCCCGGATTCCATCAGCGCCATATTGCCGAGGCGGTAAACAAAGGCATCCAGTTCCTCATCGGTGAATGTCTCCCACCCGGCCGCGGGATTTTGCGGCAGGATATGTTCCAGGTTGTAGCTGGCGCTTTCAAACTCGAAATCCTGGCCGGAAGCCTGTCTCTCCAGCTCGCACAGGATGTAGCGCACGATTTTCTTGTTGCGGCTGGCGGTGCTCTTGATGCATTTGTCGGCAAAAGCGGCGCGGAAAGCGTCATCCGCCGGGTAAATGCCTTTTAGCGCATCCAGCACGCTGGCCGATGTAGTGAGCGTGCCGTTGGCGATGCGCTGCGCCACGCTGTGGTAAACCCGCTCCTGGTCGCCGGTGTGCAGCCCCCCAATGACGTTGTAACGGAAGGAAATCATCACGCAGGCACGTAGCAGGATTTCAAATTCGGGGTCGCTCAGACGGCGCTTGGCGGCCATCAGCAAGGGGAAGGGCTGCCGCACGCTGAACATCCGCAGTTCGCTGGCATGGCCGCGCCACGCTGGCGGCCACGGTGAACCCTCCGGACTGGTCAGGGCCAGGTAGAGATCCACGTCCTCATCCATGCCGCGCAACAGTTCGAATACCTGCTCTCGCGTGGCCACCTGTCCCCGAATAACCTTGAACAACTCGGACTGGCGCACGAAGGCATTGCGGCTGTTCCAGTGCATCCGCAGGAAATCCGGAAGGCTTTCGCTGCCCAGTCGCCCCACCATGTTTTCCCAACGATCTTCCAAACTTCTAAGTTCGTGTTCGTTCTCCCGCTGCCGGTGCAACACCGAAAACAGGTAGTTCTTCAGTAAATCGGTGGCGGAAAGGCGGACGCCACGGGCGTTGAGAGTCTCGAACACCTTGTAGGCGTTGAGTTCGTCGGTGACGGTGATGACGGTAAAAAACAGCCGGTCGCTCATGCTCTCGATGAGTTGGGCGATGATCATGCCGACATCCACCGATGTGTTGGCCTTGACGTATTCGCGAACGCGCCGGTCGAACCACTCGAAGGATTTGCGCAAACCATGTTCCGAGGCGCGGATTCTGCGCTGGGGTAGATGGTCGGCCAAGGGGACGAGATAGGTCTGGTAGTAGTTGTCGTTATTCCGGTTGAGAGTCAGCTTGGACCGGGGCACCAGGGTGACGGGGTCGAGATAGCCGATGTAGGTTTGGCGAAGTTGGTCGAGTCGCTGGCGTGTCCGGTCCGGATCCTTGCCTTCGTCGATCAGGCGTCGCAAGTTCTTAAGCGCCGCCAGCACGATGATGCTGAGGGTGGTGAGCCGCTGCTGGCCGTCGATGACGTCGAATATCCTGTCATCCGCCGATTGCAGGACCAGGTAACCCATGTAGTGAGCGGGTTCGCCGCCTTCCGCGATGGTGCCGAGGATGTCTTGCCAGAGGTCGTCCCATTCGTCTTCCCCCCAACTGTAGTCGCGCTGAAAGCGAGGAATTCGATAGGTCAGACCGTTACCCATCAACTTGCGGTACGTGTCGTTCTTGGTATTGAAGTTGGTTGCGGACATAAGTCAGTGTCCCGATATTCCATGCTTGAGACTACACTTCCAAGGATGTCGACCGCGCGCGGTTATCTTCCAAACCGCATCGCCAAACCGGCAAGCGTGTGATTTTCCGCAATCTCATCGTGCGGAATCAGCAGGTAGCGCCACGGCTTTCCGCCATGGATCGCCGCATGATGGGAGGCGTTCGCGCACCATTGGAGCGCCGATTTCCGTTTGGCGAGCACGATCGGATCCTCCATCTGATTGCTGGCCTTGGGTTCCAGCAGCAAGAGCGCGTCGTCCGTCTCCGCGACGAAATCCGGCTGGTATTCCAGGTGATCGGCTTGGTGTCGGTAGAAGATCTGGAACTGACCCTTGGCCGGCCGGAACCACTTGATGGCGTCGCGTTCCAGAATGACCGCAAGTTTGCGCTCGGCGTCGGAATCGAACTTCTGCACCGGGTAAAGGCAGCGCTGGAAACCACCGAACAGGTATTTCGCCATGTTGCTCTTGTCCGCCGGCGCGAGCCGGTAATCCGCGGGCGGCTCTTGCGCGGCACAGGTATAGGCGCTCGGCTTCAACTCGGTGAAACCCTTGCTGATCTTCACTTCGTGGCCAGTCGCGTCTTCCCAATAGTGGGCCTGCATCTGGGCATGGATGAATCGGACGATGGGGCGCTGGTAGCAGCGCAGTACCTTGCGCGCGTCGTCGTCGGAGAGGTAGCCGCGAAAATGCCGTACCGTCTGCGTCGCCAGGTCGTAGAGCAGATCGGCGTGGTCGTCGTAGCAGATGTCGTCGAAATCCACCAACCCACCGACGATGTAATCCTCCAAGCGCGCTTCCTCGATACCGCTACGGCCCAGTGCAACGACTTCGAGTTGATGGGTGCGCAGGTGCTGAATCCACAACTCGTCGGAAACCGCCGGGTATTTCAGCGTGTCCAGTTCGAGTATGAAGGGTTTGAAGCCCGATCTCACCTCGCCTTTGGGCACGACGAGAATGCGCGGGATGGCGATGGTCTGGCGCGCGACCAGATCCACCGTTTTGGCGACCACAGCGGCGATGTCCGGATTTTCGGTCACACCGTCCAGTTCTCCCTGCGCGGGCGCGCGTCGTTCCTCGACCGCCTTGACGATAGCGGCCTGGATTTCCGGCTGCTTGAGATGTTCGATGGTCGGCACGACTTGCGGCTGGTTTTCGAACTGCTGGATGACCTCGTAGGCGATCCGCGCCAGCTTCTGCGCTTCCGGCTGGGTGAACGCGGGCGCTTCATCCTGTCCGGCCAACGTGGTGCTACCGGTCACTTGCGCGGGCGTGATCCCCAATTGGGTGGCGAGCTGCGATTGCGCCACGACCGTCGCCGTCTTTTGGCCGAACTGGTCGATATCCAGTACCACGGCCTGTAACCGAATAGCGGAATCCGGCCGGTTGGCCTCGTCGATGATGTCCTGGAACCTGTCGTGAGCGACGATGTTCAATCGGTCCACGGCGGCCATGCCGGTGCGTTTGCCGTAGGGCAGGCGGAGACCGCGACCGATGGACTGTTCGATCAGGATGCGCGCGTTGGCGGCGCGCAGGGGGACGATGGTGTAGAGGTTGGTCACGTCCCAACCTTCCTTGAGCATGTTGACGTGAATGACGATCTCGGTCGGCTCTGCGCTGTGCTCGACCTTGAGCAGGCGCGCGATCATCTCCTCTTCTTCCGCGCCGGTCTTGCTGGAATCCACCTGAATGACCTTGTCCCGGTAGCGGCCCTCAAAGAATCCGTCGGACTGGATCAGCGCCAACAACTGCCCGGCGTGAGTCGTGTCGCGGGCGATCGCCAGCAGGAAGGGTTTGACGATGGGGTTGTCGCTCTCGCGGGCGTAGGTTTCCAACTCCACCTTCACGCTTTCATGCAGGCGCACGCCGTCTTCCAGCTTCAGCCGCTCGATTTCTTCCGGCGCCATGCCGGCCGGGTTGAAGTTCTTGCGGGTGACCACCGCCGGTTCCTTGACGAAACCATCGGCCATTGCCTTGCCGAGCGGATAGTCGTAGATGACGTTGTTGAACGCCACCGCGCCCTTGCCGGTTTCCACGAACGGCGTGGCGGTCAGTTCCAGCCCCAGGATCGGTTTGAGTTCGTTGATGGCCCGCACCCCGGCGCTGGCCCGGTAGCGGTGCGATTCGTCCATCAACAGCACCAGATCGGGCAGGCCGGCCAGGTAATCGAAATAGCTTTGGCCGATATACTCGGACAGGCGCTTGATGCGGGGCGACTTGCCGCCGCGCACTTCGGAGTTGATCTTGGAGATGTTGAAGATGTTGACCTTGCAGCGGATTGTCTCGTCGAACAAGGTCCGCGCCCGCGCTTCGTAGGTGTCGCCGGTGATGATCTCCGGCGGGTCGGTGGCGAACTCCGCGATGCCCTTGAATACGTACTTCGGCGTGTTGGGCGTGAAGTCGGCGATCAGTTTGTTGTAGATGGTCAGGTTGGGCGCCAGCACGAAGAAGTTGTCGATGCCGTGCGCCAGGTGCAGATAGCTGATGAAGGCGCCCATCAGCCGCGTCTTGCCCACGCCGGTGGCGAGCGCGAAGCACAGCGACGGAAACTCGCGCTCGAAATCCGTGACCGAGGGAAACTCGCCGCAGATGACCTCCAGTGCGGCGGCGGTATCGGCGCCTTTGCCGGGCGGGGCGATCTCGGTGATGCGGTCGAGAATTTCCAGGGAGCGGCGCTGGGGCGGGCGCAGCGAGAGGCGGCCGGCAATGGCGTTGACGGGGCGGTTCATGAACCGGCTCCTGGCCCTTGCAGTTCGTCCAACTCGCGCCGCAACTCGGCGCGCAGAACCTCTTCGCTGGGTAGCTGGAATTGGTAACGGCTCGCAAATATTTGCTCGGACTTGTCGGCGAGAACGTACCGCACCATCGCATCGTTCTTGTCCGCGCATAGAATGAGGCCGATAGTCGGCTGGTCGTCCGGTGTGGCAATCTCGCGGTCGTAATAGTTGACGTACATCAGCATCTGTCCCAGGTCGCCGTGGGTCAGCCTGTCGACCTTGAGGTCGATCACCATATAGCACTTCAATTTGACGTGATAGAAGACCAGGTCCGGGTAGAAGTGGTCGCCATCCAGCGTCAGCCGCACCTGCCGGCCGATGAACGCGAACCCGCTGCCCAATTCGAGCAGGAAGTCTTGCAAGCGTGAAATCAGTGCCTCTTCGATGCGCGATTCGACCAGTCGATGCGACTCGGGCAGGTCGAGGAACTCCAGCACGTAGGGGTCCTTGATCGCATCCAGAGGGCGAACCGGCAGCAGTCCTTCATTGGCCAGCGCCAGGACGCCGGCCTTGTCGCGGCTTTTGAGCAGGCGGTCGAACAGGAAGGTGTTGATCTGCCGTTCCAGTTGCCGCGCCGACCAGCCGCCACGCATCGCCTCGATTTCGTAGAAGTCGCGCGCTTCCCGGCGCCCGACCTTCAACAGGGTTCGGTAATGGGTCCACGACAGGCCGGCATGCAAACGGCCTGGCTGCCAGTCGGTCTCGGCGGCCGTTGCGGAAAAGTCCCGCAGTGCGTGACCTTTCGCTGCCGCGCTCGCCGATGCGGATTCGTCACGCACCGCGTGACGAATCTCCAGCAACTCCGGATAGCCCAGATAAAACATGCGCATGTATTTCAGCGCCGTCACCGAAAAGCCGCTGCCGTACTCCTTCTCCAACGACTCGGACAGCGTTTCCAGCAGCCGGCTGCTGTAGGCCGCGCGCGATTTTCCGCCTTGCTCCGCTTCAACGATCTGCCTGCCAATCAACCAGTTGGCTTGCACCAGCGCCGAATTCACCGAGCGTGTCGCCTGCGAGCGAGCCGATTCCCAGATTTGCCGAATGCGTTGCAGCAGTTCGCTGATCGCCGTCGCATTGGTCTCGGTCGTGACCTTTTTCCCGCTCATAGCGACAACTCCTGCTGCCCCGGCTCCGGCGGTTTTCGCGGCAGGTTCTCCACCCGCAGGCTGTAGTCGTCGTGGCCCCATTCGCAGCGGCTCAACACCTGTTTGGGGATTTTCTTGACGGTCAGGCTGGGGTATTCGTCGCGCCCCCGAAAGGCGGTGCACAGCACCAGCAGCGAGCGATCCAGCCCCACTTCGTCGGAAAGTTGCTGGAGTTGCTCGTGGTTCAACGCGGCGGTGGTGACGTAGAGGAAGTCGCGCTCGGTGGAATGGCCGTGTTGCCAGTACACCGAGTCCGACGGCGCGTAGCTGAAGCCTTCCAGCTTGCACAGCGCCTCGGCCAGCATGGCGGCATTGTAGTCCTTGTTGATGACCCAGTTGCCCCATTTGTCCCGTTCCAGCAGCGAAGGCGCGAGGCGGTAGTAGCGGAAGCCGCCGCCACCCCGCCAGTTCGCGACCTTGGTGATGCCGCCGGGGTCATCGCCGTCGATGACTTTCTTCAGGCGCGGGATGATGTGGGTGTGGCAGTGCTCGCCCAGTTCGACCATGATCCAGCGCCGGCCCATCTTATGGGCGACAGCACCGGTGGTACCGGAACCAGCGAAGGAGTCGAGGACGAGGTCGTTGGGGTTGGTGGCGATTTCAAGTACACGCTTTAATAATTTCTCCGGCTTTGGCGTCCCAAAAACATCTTCCCCAAACAGAGAAACGATTTCCTTCTTGGCATCTTGCGTGTGACCTACTTCTACATAGTCCCAATAAGTTTGTGGAACGACTCCTTGTTTCACTTCACTCAGATAGATTTTAGGCGCTGGAACATTATTGCCATTCTTTCCCCACCAGATTCTTCCCTCACGATCCATATCCCAAAATTTGTCTTCCGAGATGCGCCAATAGGAGCCCGCTGGAGGTCCTTCGATAACCCGACCACTAGGGCATTTAATCGAATAAGTACCCTTGCTATAGAAGTTTCTAGCTGCAAGATTGTTAGGACGCCATAATCCACGAGGATCATTATCTGGATTTTTATATGCTTTATCTTGCTTATCAGAGCGGGGCAAAGGATTAGGGTGCCAAGCATCGCCTTCTTTTGCAAAAACAAGTATGTAGTCATGATCTACGGAAAAATGTTTGGCACTGGATTTCGGTGCGTAGTTCTTTCGCCAAATAATTGATGCAATAAAATTCCCCCGCCCAAACACCTCATCACACAACACCTTCAGATAATGCGCTTCGTTGTCGTCAATCGTGATCCACAACGAACCATCCTCCGACAGCAACCGCCGGATAATTTCCAGCCGGTCCCGCATCAGCGACAACCAAATCGAATGCTCCAACCCATCGTCGTAATGCGTAAACGCACTGCCGGTGTTGTACGGCGGGTCGATGAACACGCACTTCACCTTGCCCGCGAACTCCGCCTCCAGCGCCTTCAACGCCAGCAGGTTATCGCCGAAGATCAGCCGGTTGTCGAAGAGGTCTTCCCTCACCCCCTGCCCCTCTCCCAGAGGGCGAGGGGGGTGTCTAAATTTAGCGTGATAGCTCTTGCTCGAGTCTTCCAGCAGAATGCGCGGTTCCAGCTTCGGCCGATTCTCCTTGCCGATCCAGGTGAGTTCGAGTTTTGGATTTTTGGTCATTGAGTGACGTCCCGCAACTGTCGAAGTTGGGGCAGTAGAGACGGAATATCGGTCTGGATGATGCTCCACAGAGTGTCATTGTCAATACCAAGGTAGCCGTTAATCAAACGATTGCGGGTAGCAATGATGAGCCGCCAAGGAATCTGTGGATTCACTTGTCGAATTGCATCCGGAACATGAGTGGCAGCTTCACCAATTAGTTCAAGGTTGCGCACCGTGGCGTCATAGTTCAAACTGCTGGCCACGAAGCCGGCCTGATTTAGGCCATCGGTATAGGCGATGACCTTCTCGGCAAATTCGATCATGTCGTCCAAGTAAAAACGCCACTCGCGAAAGCCCGATTCAGACATGAACCGCTTCCTTTTCAATAAAAGGGCGCAACTCTGGGCGCAAGGCTTTCTCGGTAACCAGATCGACCGGGCAACCGAACAGATCTTCCAGATAAAACTGTACGCCGAAATAGCGTTCCGACGTGGCCGGGCCGTCGAAGGCGACCAGGATATCGATATCGCTGTTCACCCGCGCGGCGTCTCGTGCAGTTGAGCCGAACAGGGCAAGCTGCGTCACCCCATAACGCGCGGCCAAGATCGGTTTGCTCTGGGTAAGCAATTCCAGAGTGTGGGATCGATTCATGGCAGTCTCCATCGAACGGTCAGGCTCACTTTGGCGATGCACATACACCACCTCACTCAATGCGCCTCGTCCCAATTCGCGCCCACCCCGACATCCACTTCCAGCGGCACGCGCAATTCCGCCGCCGCGACCATTGCGGCTCGAATGCGTTCGCCCGCCAACTCCACGGCGTTCTCGGCCACCTCAAACACCAGTTCGTCGTGAACCTGCATCAGCATCCGCGCCCTGATGCCGGAGTCCAGCAGCCAGCGGTCCACCGCCAGCATCGCCCGCTTGATGATGTCGGCGGCGGTGCCCTGCATCGGCGCGTTGATGGCGGCACGCTCCGCCGCCTGCCGGAGCTGCACATTACGGGCGCGGATGTCCGACAGATACAGCCGGCGGCCAAATACCGTTTCCACGTAACCCCGTTCGGCGGCTTGGCGGCGGGTGTCCTCCATGTATGCCTTGACGCCCGGATAGCGGGCGAAATAGCGGTCCACGTAATCCTTGGCCGCGCCGCGCTCGATGCCCAATTGCTGGGCCAGCCCGAACGCCGACATGCCGTAGATCAGACCGAAATTGATGGCCTTGGCGCTGCGTCGCTGCTCGGCGCTGACCTCCTCCAACGCCACCCCGAACACTTCGGCGGCGGTGGCGCGATGCACGTCGGCGCCGGTGGCGAAGGCTCGCAGCAAGCCCTCGTCGCCGGACAGATGGGCCATGATCCGCAGTTCGATCTGCGAATAATCGGCCGCCAGCATCACCCAACCCGGTTCCGGCACGAAGGCTTGACGGATGCGCCGCCCTTCCGGGGTGCGGATCGGGATGTTCTGCAAATTCGGATCGGAGGACGACAGCCGGCCGGTGCTGGCCACCGCCTGATGGTAGGAGGTGTGGACCCGGCCGGTGCGTGGATGGATTTGCTCGGGCAGTCGGTCGGTGTAGGTGGATTTCAGCTTGCTCAAGGTCCGATGTTCCAGAATGATCTTGGGCAACGGATAGTTCAGAGCCAGTTCCTGCAACACGTCCTCGGCGGTGGAGGACTGGCCGGTGGCGGTTTTCTTCCCCGCCGGCAGACCCATTCGCTCGAACAGAATCGCCTGCAACTGCTTGGGCGACCCCAGGTTAAACCGCTCGCCAGCGAGATCGTAAGCCTGCTGCTCCAGTTCCCACAGCCGTTTGGCCAGTTCGCCGCTGTGCTGGCGCAATGCCGCCGCATCCACCCGCACGCCGGTCCGTTCCATCCGCGCCAGGATCGGAATCAGTGGAATTTCAAGCTCCTCATAAAGCCGCCTCAGCCCCGGTTCCCGTTCCAGTCGCGGCCACAGGCAACGATGCAGGCGCAAAGTGACGTCGGCGTCCTCGGCGGCGTAGGGTCCGGCCTGTTCCAGCGCCACCTGATCGAACGTCAACTGTTTGGCCCCCTTCCCCGCCACATCCTCGAAGCGGATGGTTCGCAGCTTCAGATGCCGCTCCGCCAGCGAATCCATGTCGTGACGGGCGGTGGAGTCCAACACGTAGGATTCCAGCAGGGTATCGTGCCGGATACCACTCAAGGTAATACCGTGATTGGCCAGCACGTGCGAGTCGTACTTGAGATGCTGGCCCAGCTTGGGCCGCGCCGGGTCTTCCAGCAGTGGGCGCAATTGCTCCAACACCCATTCCCGGTTCAACTGGTCCGGGGCGCCGGGATAATTGTGCGCCAAGGGCACGTAGGCCGCTTCGCATGGACTGACCGAAAACGACACCCCAACGATGCGGGCATCCAGATAATTCAGGCTGGTGGTCTCGGTGTCGAAGGCGAACAAGTCCGCCGCGCGCAATCGCGCTAACCAGGTATCAAGGGATGTTTGATCGAGGATCAACTCGTAGACGGGCGGTGGGTTTTCAGTTCCTTCTCCCTCCACCGATGAGGAGAGGGCAAGAGAGTCTGTTGCTGAATTTTCCACCCTCACCCCCGGCCCCTCTCCCGCTTGCGGGAGAGGGGAGGACAACTCCCGCAGCCAGGAACGGAATTCATAGCGTTCGTACAACGCCCGCAATGCGTCGGTGTCAGGGGGCGCGGGCCGCAGTTCCTCGAACGCGACGGGAAGCGACACTCCACAATCCAGGGTCGCCAGTCGCCGGGACAGCGGCAACTGCTCCAGCCCGGCCCGCAGCTTGTCGCCGATCTTGCCGGAGATGGCGGCGGCATTCGCCACCAGATTGTCCAGCGAGCCGTACTCGCGCAGCCACTTGGCGGCGGTCACCGGTCCGACTCCCGGCACGCCGGGAATGTTGTCGGAACTGTCGCCGACCAGGGCCAGCCAGTCCACGATCCGGGCCGGCGGCACCCCGAATTTCTGTTCCACCCCGGCGATATCGGTCACCACGTTCTTCATGGTGTCCAGCATTCGCACCCGCTCGTCCACCAACTGCGTCAGGTCCTTGTCGCCGCTGACGATCAGCACCGGCAATCCCCGCGCGGTCGCCTGTTGGGTCAGCGTACCGATGACATCGTCGGCCTCCACCCCCACCACTTGCAGCAACGGCAGGCCCATGGCACGGATGCACGCATGAAGCGGCTCGATCTGCTGGACCAGTTGCTCGTCCAGGGGCGGTCGATGGGCCTTGTACTCGGCAAACATCTCGTGGCGGAAGGTCTTGCCGGGAGCGTCGAACACCACCGCCAGATAATCCGGCTGGTAATCGGCCAGCAACCGGCGCAACATGTTCAGCACCCCGTAAAGCGCGCCGGTGGGCTCGCCGGCCCTGGTGCTCAGCGCCGGCAGGGCATTGAAGGCCCGGTGCAGCCAGGAGGAGCCATCCACCAGCAACAGCGGTTTGGACGCGGTCATCGCTTGCTCTCGTTAAGGCTGGTTGATCATGCTGGCCAGACAGGCCGCGCCGAAACCGTTGTCGATGTTCACCACGCCCACCCCGCCGGCGCAGGACGTCAACATCCCGAGCAGAGCCGACAGGCCGTTGAAATTGGCGCCATAGCCGACGCTGGTCGGCACCGCGATCACCGGGCGGGCCACCAGCCCCGCCACCACGCTGGCCAGCGCCCCTTCCATCCCGGCGACGACGATCGCGACTCGGGCGCCCCGGATCACGTCCAGCCGAGCCAGCAGGCGGTACAAACCGGCCACGCCCACGTCGTTGACCCGCTCGACCCGGTTACCGAACAAACGGGCGGTCTCCGCCGCCTCCTCCGCCACCGGCTGATCGGACGTCCCGGCAGTCACGATGGCGATCCAGGACTCGGTCGGCGGCCGGACGCGGCGCTGGATGGCAATGGTTTGTCCCACTGGATTGTAGCGGGCCGCCGGATATAACTCCGCCACCGCCGCAGCCATGTCCGCTGTCGCGCGGGTCGCCAGAATGTCCCCGCCGCCTTCCAGCATGGCCGCGACGATGGTTCGCACCTGAGCGACGGTCTTGCCGGCGCAATAGATCACCTCGGGGTGGCCGCGCCGCAGTTCCCGGTGGCTGTCGAGCACCGTCTCGCCCAGATCGCGGAACGGCAGTTCCCGCAACTGGTCCACCGCCCGATCCACCGTCAACCCCCCGGAATGGACCTGCTCCAGCAACGCGCGCAAGGAGGCCTCGTTCACCGCTCCCCTCTCCTATTGCCCCGGCGACGCTTCATGATACATTGCGCGCGGCCCGGGCAAACGCTTCGGCCAGCCTGATACCCACTTCGCCCAACCCACCCGGGTTCGATGCCACGCCATGCTCAAATTACCCCTTCTTCTCACCGCTCTCGGCCTGACGCCATTCATCGCGTCAGGCTGCGCCTACAATCCCGACTTGCCACCTCCCGCGACTCAACCCTCCTATATGAGCGACGATTGCAGCGCTCGAAGTCAGTATGAGAAAAAGTCCTGCATTCCGGCGCCGCCGCCCCCACCACCGATGATCCTCGACGATTGAAGATCATCCGGCATCTCTGCCCGGGACGCGATATTGAAGCTCCCCCGGCGATAGCCCTGCGGGGACGAACGCATCCCGAGCAGCCGTTCCAGCCGGCCCTGGTAACCGGGCTCCGCCAGGGGCGAAGTAACTTCGGCGTTCAGGATGGCGGCTCGGCCGGTTCCGCCGGCAGGCCCAGGGCCACCAGCGCCGCCTGTACCGCAGTGTAGATGGCATGAATCGGCACGCCGTGCTCCAGCGCCAACCGCTTGCAGTCCTCGTATTCCGGCTTGCTGCGCAGGGGCCGGCCGTGGCGGTAGGCCGTCTTGATCGCAATCACGCCGTAGCGGGTCTCGATCCGCGCGGTATCCCGGACCAGCGCCGTGCGCCATACCGCCTGCTGGCGGACGCCCAGGGTGGTGGTCTCGGTCATCAGCAGCTCGGTCAGCGCCGAAACCAGCACCGGCGCGCACAGCACGCTCAGCAACGTACCCGGCCGGTTCTTCTTCATCAGCACCGACGTCAGCCAAACATCGTGGGCCCCGGCCGCGAACAGCCGTTCCAGCACGTAGTCGTAGCGCTCCGGATTCATGTCGTCGATGTTGCATTCCAGCACGCTCAATTCGCCTTCCTCGCCTTCCACCGCCGGCGTTTCGCCCAGACAGATCCGCAGCACGTTGGGAATAGGACCGTCGTGGTGGCCGATGCCGTAGCCGATCCGGTTGACGGTGAAGGCGGGGCGCGCCACGAATTCGTCCACGAACGTCGCCAGCAACGCCGCGCCGGTCGGCGTGGTGGCCTCGAACGGTACTCCGCCGAGCTTGACCGGCGCGCCCTTGAGCAATTCCAGTGTCGCCGGGGCCGGCACCGGCAGCACGCCGTGCGCGCAATACGCCAGACCGCTGCCCAGCTCGACCGGCGAGCACAGGATCCGGTCCACGTTCAGCCGGTCCAGGGCGATGCAACCGCCGACGATGTCGACGACGGCATCCAGCGCCCCGATTTCGTGGAAATGGATGCGATCGGGCGAGGTGTCGTGGATGCGGGCCTCGGCTTCGGCCAGTCGCCGGAACACCGCCACGGCCCGCGCCTGGATGGTTTCCCGCAGCGTGCTGCTGCCGATGATCGCTTCGATCTGGCGCAGGCTACGATACTCGGGCTGTTTCGGATCGATTACGACCCGCACCTGGGTACCGGTAACGCCCTTGCGGCTGGCGCGACTGGCCTGAACGCCGTAACCGTTCAGCCCCAGTCCGTTCAGACCGAGGACCAGTTCGTCGTAATCCACGCCCAGGTCGAACAGGGCCGCCAAATGCATGTCGCCGCTGATGCCGGCGGAACAATCGTAGTAGAGGATGCTCATCGCGTGGGAGTGAGGAGTCAGGAGTGAGGGATGAGGAGAAGGCAACCGTTAAAAGGGAAATTCACCTTGCGCCTTGCGCTCGAGCGGTTGCGATACCGGCCGCCGGGCCAACTGATGGACCGGATGGCCATCCACGTAGATCGCCCGCCAGGGCCGGGCCGGACAGGCATTTTCGCAGGCGCCACAGCCGATGCATAGCGCCTCCCGCACCTCGGGAATAGTCAGGCCATCCCGGTATGGCACCATGTGCACCGCCTTGGTGGGACAGTACTCGTCGCAGGCGCCGCAAGCGGTACGATCGGTATAAACAATGCAATTGTCGCGGACGAAATGGGCCACGCCGAGCTGGGTGGTCTGCTTGACGGTCAGATCCAGCGGCAAGATCGCGCCGGTCGGGCAGATCTGGCCGCAGCGGTTGCATTCGTAGCTGCAATAGCCGGCCGCGTAATCCAGATGCGGCTGCAGCAACCCCGACAGGCCGTAATCCAGCAGGGCCGGCTGCAACACCCCGTAGGCACAGGCGCTCACGCACAGATGGCAGGCCGTGCACCGGTCGTTGAACCGGGCGATGTCGCCGGCGCCGGGCGGCGCCACCGGCCAGTTCCGCCGGTTCGCCAGCACGGTGGGAACGCGATTGCGCGGCTTGGCCTCGCCCCCGCCAGAGCGGGACAGGCCGGCCAGCCCGGCCAACGTCACCGCTGCCCCCCGCAACAGCGTCCGCCGCGTCACTCCTCTCTCCTCTCCCCCGGGGAGAGCCTGCCGCGCCACTCCCTTCTTGCCCCGATGGAGAGCCGACCGCATGGCTCTTCTCTCCCCTTGTGGGAGAGGGGCGGGGGGCGAGGGGTGAAACACGACCGGCTCCGGTCGCGCGTAGCCGATGCCGTGCGCCTCGCAGACGGTGATGCAATTGAAACAGGCCACGCAGCGGCTGAAATCGACTTCCTTGGTCTTCAGGTGAATGCAACCGGCCTTGCAGTGGATGGAACATTGGGCGCAGACGATGCAGGCGTCCTTGGGAATTCGAATCTTGAACAGCGCGAAGCGCGCCACCAACCCCAGCAGCGCGCCCACCGGACAGAGAAGATTGCAGAACAGCCGGCCCCGGGTCGCGCTCAGCCCGATCAGCCCCACCAGGAACAGCGCCGGAAAGGCCAGCGTCGCTGGCGACGGCGCCTTCCATTGCAGGGGAAACGGTCCGTACAGCCCGAAAAACTCCATCGTCTGCCCGAAGGCGTTGTGGGTGGCGACGTAAACCGGCCGCAGCAGGTCGCCGGCGATCCGGCCGAAATTGCTGAACGGGTCCAGCAGGCTCAGCGCCAGGGTACTGCCGCTCAGGAACAGGCCGGCGGCCAGCGCCAGCATGATGTAGCGCGGCACGTCGTTCGGCTTCTGGTACCGGAACTTGACCTTGCGCGGCCGGCGCAGCTTGTCGGCGACGCGAATCACGATATCCTGCAGGGTGCCGAGCGGGCAAACCGTCGAGCAATAGACCCGACCGAACAAGAGGGTCAGGACCAGTACCGCCGCAAAACCGGTGGCTCCCCACGCCACGGTCTCGGCAAACTTCAACAGGGAGGGCACGAATTGCGGATACAGCAGCGCCGTGCTGGCCGGCGTCTCGCCAATTCGTTCGAAATCCACGAACAACAGCACGGTCAGCGCCAGAAAGGTCAGCGCCACCACGACCCGAATTTTCTTCAACCACATCTGATTCATGGCCGCCTGCCCTTCCGGAAGGCCGGAACGCGCGGGAAAGAACATTTCGCTCGGTTATGACCGTTCGTGGTAATAATAAGCGAAACAAACAGCCACCGCCTCGAAAGCCATGCGCTCCAGCACCCGCAATCTTCTGACTCAGGAAGTCACCGCCTGGCATCAGCAGGGCCTGATCGACCGGCCCCTGCTGGACGCTCTGTTGCCGCGTTACGAGACGCACGGCCGGTTTCTGGCCGCGCTGCTGAAATGGCTCGGCCTGTTCGCCATTTTCCAACTGGGGTTGGCGGTCCTGGCTTTCATCGCCATGGCCTCGGAATCGGCCCTGGTGGCGGCGGTGCTGCTGGCGACGGTCGGCGCGGGACTATGGTACTCCGGGGTACGGATGGCGACCGATCCACGACGGCGGCATCCCTTCACCGGCGCGGTGCTGGTGACCGCCAGTCTGGCGGCGGCGTTCGGCGTCTTCATGCTGCTCCAGATCGCTCTGCTGGGCGGTGACGACGCCGGACGGAACGCCCCGCTCATCCTGCTGCTCACCGGCGTGCTCGCCGCCCTGACCGCCTATCGTTACCACCTGCGCTGGCCGCTGCTGCTGGGGCTGCTGCTGTTCTTTCACGGTCTGGGCGCCTGGCACGCCTACGGCGGGCATGGAACCTATTTCGCGGATATCCAGGACCCGAAACTGATGGCGGTCATCGCTCTGGCCACGATGGCATTGGGCGTCTGGCACGAGCGGCGGCTGGAAACAGGTCCCTTGCGGCGCTGCCTCGGCTTCGGAGGGTTGTATCTGATCTTCGGCCTGCTGTATCTGAACCTGTCGCTATGGTTCCTGACTCTGCCCCGCGGGCCGCTGGGCTGGGTGCTGGCGTTCACCGCCGCCGGCGTCGGTCAGATCGTCGCCGGCGCCCGGTTGCGCGACGCCCGTCTCACCGGTTTCGGCATCGTGTTTCTGGCGATCGATCTGTACACCCGCTTTTTCGAACATTTCTGGGACCGGCTGTCCGCCGGTACGTTTTTCCTGCTCGGCGGCGCGCTGGCCATGATCCTCGGCTACGCCTTCGAGCGTCAGGGCCACGCCCGCTCGCCGGAGCGGCTTCCATGAACCCCCTGTCCCGCAATCGCCGCGTCCGCCGGGAACTGGACGAACTGCGGCGCGAAGGTCTGCTGGACGAAGCGACTTACGGACAACTGCGCGAGCGCTATCCGACCGAGGGCTGGGACTGGCGTTCGCTGGGGCGCTGGTTCCTGATTTTCGGCGCGGTCAGCGTCATGGCCGGTCTGGCGATTCTCGGCCGGACGCTGTTCGACTTCACCCTGACCAAGCTGGCGATATTGCTGGGCATCGCGGTTCTCGCCAGCTTCGGCGGCGCGCGATGGCTCGGGCGCGCCCGTCCCATGCTGGTCTGGACCTCACTGAGCCTGGAACTGCTGGGCGGTTTGCTGCTGATCGGCCTGACCTTCACCCTGGGCGTGATTTTCTCCACCGGTTCCGGCAACTGGCCGGCTCTGCTGCTGATCGATTTACTGCTGCTGCTCGGCCTGAGCTACGCGCTGCGGAACGCGCTGCTGCTGGTGCTGAGCACCGTGGTGTTTTTCTGCTGGTTCGGCGGTTTTACCGGCTACGCTTCCGGTTGGGGGGCCTACTGGTTCGGGATGAACTACCCCCTGCGGTTCCTGGCGGCGGCGGCGGTGATGGTCGCCGTGGCGGTCATCCACCAGCAGAGCGAAGCGGGACCGCTGGCGCCGTATCGGGGATTTTTCAAGGTCTGGCTGTCCGGTGGGCTGTTCTTCGCGGAAATGGCGTTGTGGCTGCTGGCGCTGTTCGGCAATTTCAATCTGGCCAGCGACGTGTGGTATCGGGCCGGCGTCGCCGAACTGGTGCTGTTCAACGCGCTGTGGGCCGGCCTCAACGCCACGCTGGTCTGGCTGGGGGCCCGGCGGGCGATGCGGATGCTGACCGGCTACGGCGCGACCTTTCTGGTGATTCAAATCTACACCCTGTTCTTTGCCCATCTGGCCGAGCATCTGGGATTGCTGCTCAGCCTGCTGATCGCCGGCGGCGGCGCGCTGGGGTTGACGTTCTATCTGGAACAGCGGCGGCGTCAAGCTTCCGAATGATTGCGATATTCATGGCAACCTGGTTTCCCGACGCCATGACCTGAAAAATCGGAGAGGACCCCATCGTGCGCCTGCTGCACACCTCGGACTGGCATCTCGGCCAGACCTTGCACAATTTCGACCGGAGCTACGAGCACCAGCGTTTCCTCGACTGGTTGTCGGATACGGTCGAAGCCGAACAGGCCGACGCCCTGCTGATCGCCGGCGACATCTTCGACAACGCCAATCCGTCCGCCGCCGCCCAGCGGCAATTTTATCGCTTCCTGACGGACGCCAAGCGCCGCGTTCCCCAACTGGACATCGTCATCATCGCCGGTAATCACGACTCGCCTGGCCGACTGGAAGCACCCGCGCCGCTGTTCGAAGCCTTCGACGCCACCGCGGTCGGCCACGTCACCCGCCGACAGGGCGAAATCGAACTCGACCGTTTGCTCGTACCCATCAGGAACCGCGACGGCGACATCGCCGCCTGGTGTCTGGCGGTGCCCTTCCTGCGGTCCGGCGACGTGCCCCGGCTGGAGACGGCGGGCGATCCCTACCTGGAAGGCGTCGCCCTGCTCTACCGGCAGGCGCTGGATCTGGCCCTGAGCCGCCGGAAGAACGGTCAGGCCATCGTCGCGCTGGGCCACTGCCACATGAGCGGCGGGCAGACCTCGGAGGATTCCGAGCGGCGCATCATCGTCGGCGGCACCGAGGCGTTGCCGGTGGAGATCTTCGACCCCGCCATCGCCTATGCGGCTCTGGGCCATCTGCACCGCGCCCAGACCGTGGGCGGGCAGGGGCGGATACGCTATTCCGGCAGTCCGCTGCCGATGTCGTTCGCGGAAATTCATTATCCCCATCAGGTGGTCCGCGTCGACCTCGACGGCGGTACGGTTCGAGAAATCGCCGGGATTCGCATCCCGCGCCCGGTCGAACTGCTGCGGGTCCCCACGCAGCCTGCGCCGGTCGACGAAGCGCTGGACGCCCTCGCGGCTCTCGATCTCCCCGACCTGGCGCTGGAAGCGCAGCCCTATCTGGAAGTGCGGGTGCGGTTGAACGCTCCGGAACCGGGATTGCGCGCTCGCATCGACGCGGTACTGGATCGAAAGCCGGTGCGGCTGGCCAAAATCGAGACCCGTTACGACACCGGTCCCGACGACGGCGCCGACCGCGGTCCACGGTCGCTCGACGATCTGGGGCGGTTGCAACCGGACGAGATCTTCAGAAAACTCCACTGGCGGAAATACGGCGCGGAACCCTCCCCTACCCTGCTCGCCGCCTTCGCCGAACTGCTGCTGGATTCCAGCGGGGAAAGCGCCCCATGAAAATCCTGGCCATTCGCGGCAAAAACCTGGCCTCGCTGGCCGGGGAGTTCGAGCTTCGGTTTCATCAGGGACCGCTCGCCACGACCGGCCTGTTCGCCATCTGCGGTCCGACCGGGTCCGGCAAAAGCACCCTGCTCGACGCGCTGTGCCTGGCCCTCTACGACGAAACTCCGCGCCTGACCCGCGCCACCGTCAAGGGAATCAGCCTGCCGGACGTCGGCGAGGAAACCATCACGCCGCAGGACCCTCGCAACCTGCTGCGCCGCCGGGCGGGCGAGGGTTTCGCCGAGGTCGATTTCCTCGGCAACGACGGGATTCAATACCGCGCCCGCTGGAGCGTGCGCCGCGCCCGCGGCAAGGCGGACGGCAAGCTGCAAAACACCGAGATGCTGCTGGAAACCCTGGACGGCGGTCAGCGCATCGGCGGAGTGAAGAACGAAGTCCAGCAGGCGATCCGGGAGCGGCTGGGGCTGTCGTTCCCGCAATTCACCCGCGCCGTGCTGCTGGCCCAGAACGAGTTCGCGACCTTCCTCAAGGCCAACGACAACGAACGGGCGGAACTGCTGGAAACCCTGACCGGACTGGATGTCTACACCGGCATTTCCATCCGCGCCTTCGAGCGCGCCCGGAACGAACAGAAAGCGCTGGAAGCCCTGCAAGCCCAACTCGCCGGCCAGCAGCCGCTGGACGCCGAAGCCCGCGTCGGACTGGAACGATCGCTCGCCGCCGCCCGGACCGAAACGGGGGCGCTGGAACAACGCAAGACCGAACTGGATCGACGGTTACAGTGGCACGATGCCTGGGAGAAACTGAAGCAGGCCGAGCAACAGGCGCGGGATGAGGCGCAAAAAGCCCGCGCCGCCCGCGAAAACGCCGCCCCCCGGCAGGTCTACTTCGCCCGGGTCGAAGCCGTGCAGGACGCCCGACCCCGCGTGACGGAAGCGGACCGCATTGCCGGGGAGGTGGCGAAGCACTCGCACGCGGTTGCCGCCGCCGAAGGCGATCTGGCTCGAGCCCGGCACGTTCGACAACAGGCGGATGAGGCCCTGACGCAGGCCGCGCAAGGGGTCGCCGTTGCCGAGCAGGCCAAAACCGCCGCCGGCGCCGACCTCGACCGGGCCAAGGCGCTCGACGCCGCCATCGAGCTGCTGGTCCCTCGCCATGCCGACGCCGCCAACGCCTTGGCCGAGGCTCGCCAGGCCGAGGCGCGGGCGCAAAAGAATCTCACCGGCAAGCAGGCCGAACGCGACCGGATCGGCCAAGAGTTGCGGATTGCCCGGGACTGGCTGTCTGCGAACGAACCCTCGCGCATTCTCGCGGAGGACTGGCCGCGCTGGGACCTGCTGTTCGACGAGGCCGCCAAGACGCAAAACGACCTGCGCGACGCCGATCAAGCCATCGCCACCCTGCGGCGGGACGAGCCGAAGCACCGGCAGGGGCGGGATCAGGCCGCCGCCACGCTTGCCCGGGCCGAAGCCGTGCTCCAGAGCGCGGAGACCGCACTCCAGGCCGCCATCCAGGCGCTGGCCGGTTTCGATCCCGATGGGTTGGCGACAAACCGCGCCGCCGCCGAAACCCGCCGCGAACGACTGGCCCGCGCCGAACGACTGTGGACCACGCTGGCCGGCTCGCTCGCTCGCCAGCGGGAACTGGACGCCGAAGCCGGCGCGCTTCGGGAGAAAATCGCCCGCGCGGAAACCGCCTTGACGCAACTGCTCGCCGATAAACCGGCGGCGGCTGTTCGGCTGGAACAGGCGGAACGATCGCTGAAAATCGCCGAGGCCGCCTGCGCCAAAAACGTCGAAACCCTGCGCGCCGCCCTGGAAACCGGCTCGCCCTGCCCGGTCTGCGGGGCGACGGAACATCCCTACGCCGCCGGCGACGCCCCTTCCCGCGCCATGCTGGCCGGTCTCAAAGCCGGGGTGAACGAGTGTCGGCAGGCGCTGGACGCCCTGGTCCAGCAGGAAGCCGCGCAACAGGCCGCCGTCGAAACCGGCCGCCAGCGGCTGGCCGCCATCGCCGGGGAACGTGAGCCCTTGGCCGCCGCCATCCAGCGCGATACCGACGCCTGGAACGCCCAACCAGTCGCGGCGGAACTGACTCCCGTGGCGCCCGCCGACCGTCCGGCCTGGTTCGTCGCCCAGAATGAGTCGGCACGGGAACGACTGACCGCCATCGCCAGGGAAGAAGACGCCCTGCGCCAGGCCGGCAAGGCCCGGGACGAGACGCAACAGGCGCGCGATGCCGGCCAGCGCCGGCAGGAGGCGGCGCGGGACGCTCTGAACGCCGCGCAGGCCGTCCTCGATCGGACGGTTCAGGCGATACAGACCGCCGGCGACCGGCGAGCGGAGGCCGCGCGCCGGTCGAACGAACGGCTAACCGCGCTGGACGCCGCCTTCGCCGGGGAGGACTGGCGTTCCAACTGGCAGGCCGATCCCGCCGCCTTTCATCGCGCCCGCCGGGAACAGGCCAGGCAATGGAGCGCCCAGACCGAAACCGTCAACCAGCGGCAAACCACATTGAGCCAGCTCGACATCGAGTGCCAGGCGCTCGCCCAGGCCGCCGCCGAAAAAACCACGCTGCTCCAGGACGCCGCCGCGGGCTTTGAAAAGGTCGACCGCGACCTTCAGGACAAACGCCGGCAACGGCAAGCCCTGTTCGCGGGGCGTCCGATCACCGAAGTGGAAGCGGCGCTCGCCCGAGCGGTCCAGAACGCCGAGGCCGGACGCCAGCAACAGGATCAGGCGGCACGGAAGGCGGCGCAAGCCCAAGCCAGTGCCGAGGCAGTGCTCGGCCAGGCCCGGCAAACCCTCGCCGCCGGCCAGCACGCGGCGGAGCAGGCCGACGCGACCCTGAACGCCTGGATCGTCGCGTTCGACGCCCAGCATCCCGAAGAGCCGCTGGATTCCGCCCGACTTCGCGCCCTGCTCGCCCGCGATGGCGCCTGGATCGCGGCCGAACGCAAGGCGCTCCAGAAGCTCGCCGACGACGTCGGTCATGCCGAGATGATCCTCCAGGAACGCCGGTCGCGGAGGGAAACGCACGAAAGGCAACGCGCCACGCCAGACCCGGCGGACGCGGTTCAGACCGCGTGGACTCAAGCCGCCGCCGATCTGGAACAGGCCCGACAACGCGCCATCGAGGCGGAACTGGCCCTGCGGCAGGATGACGAACGCAAGATCAGAACCGCGGAGCTGCAAGGAAACATCGACCAGCAGGAGGCGAAAGCCCGGATTTGGGGGCAGTTGAACGACCTGATCGGCTCCGCCGACGGCAAGAAATTCCGCAACTACGCCCAGCAGTTCACCCTCGACGTGCTGCTCGGCTACGCCAACCGCCATCTGGCCGACCTCTCACGCCGCTACCGGCTGGAGCGGGTCAAGGACACCCTGGCGCTGATGGTGGTGGATCAGGACATGGGCGACGAATACCGCTCGGTGCATTCCCTGTCCGGCGGCGAATCCTTCCTGGTCTCGCTGGCGCTGGCCCTCGGCCTCGCCTCGCTTTCCTCCAACCGGGTACAAGTCGAGTCGCTGTTCATCGACGAGGGTTTCGGCAGCCTCGATACCGACACGCTGCGGGTGGCGATGGATGCCCTGGACAACCTGCAGGCCCAGGGTCGCAAGGTGGGGGTCATCTCCCACGTGCAGGAGATGACCGAACGGATCGGGATTCAGATTCAGGTGCGGCGCCAGTCGGGCGGGCAAAGCCGGGTCGAGGTGACGAGCGCTTAGGCGGTTATTCCACCTCGAACCTCACCACATTCCGCTCCTTCCGGGAGAACTCCACGCCGATGAGGTGAATCGGCAGGCCCTCGGCGCGGTATTTGTCGGCGTAGCCCCGGTCCTTGAGCTGTTGCAGGGCGCGACCTTCGGGCGCCAGTTCCACTACCTTGAACTCGAACAGGTAGATGTGGCCGTCGAACTTCACCGTCATGTCGATGCGGCCGTGATCGGTCACGTCTTCCGGGATGACGGTCAGGCCCAGGGCGGCGAAGTAGCTGTAGAACACGCTGGCGTAGTAGCCCTCGTACCGGGCGATCAGGTTGTTGGCGTACCCGTGGTGCGGGATACCCGCGAAGAAGGCGTGAAACAGGTCTTTCAGACCCGCCAGATCGTTGGCCGAGAGCAGCCGGTACAACCGGTACAGGTTGGCGCTGACGCGGGTATCGTCGGGACTCAGGGCGAACAGCAGTTGCTCGATCAATCCCACGCGCACTTCGTGATTGGGGTAGCGCAGGTGAAAGAGGTATTTGTGGCCGGTCCACTCCGCGTGGTCGATGGTGAGATAGCCGGTCTGGAACAACAACGCCTCGGTCGGCATGTCGTTGACATCGAAGCGGGACAGCAGCGTTTCGACCGTGACCAGATGTTCCAGCGCCGGCACGAACTGCCCGCGCTGGGTCAACAGGTTAATGAGAAAACTCGGCGTGCCCGTCTCGAACCACCAGGGGCGGAACTGACGCTTGTCGAACAGCAACAGCAGGTCGAAGGGGTTGTAAACCGCCTCGCCCAGCCAATTGTAGCCGTTGTACCAGCGGCGGATCTCCTCGCGGTCCAGCCCGGCCAGTTCCGGGGCGAACACCGTGTCCACGTCGGTTTCGGTGTAGCCGCAGATCGCCGAGTAGGTCGCGTCCACCGTGATGTCGTTGAGGTTGTTCAGACCGGAAAACAGACTGACCTTGCTGAACTTGGACACCCCGGTCAGGAAAGCGAACCGGATGTAAGCGTCGGCATCCTTGATCACCGAGTACAGGTTCCTCAATCCCTCGCGCATGGCGAGGGCGGTATCGCGGTCGGTGAGGTTGTCCAGAATCGGCTTGTCGTATTCGTCCACCAGGACCACCACCCGCTGCCCGTGCTGTTCGCGCGCCCGCCGGATCAGTTGGGAAAAACGCCCGGAAAGACTGTAAGGCTCGCACCTGACGCCCAGGCGCTGCTGGTTGTAATCAAGCAGTTCGCCAATCTTCTCATCCAGTTCCGCCCGACTTTGCAACACGCCATCGGCGAAGCTGAGGCGGATCACCGGATGGCGCGCGCTCCAGTCCCAGCGGTCGTGGACGTACAGCCCCCGAAACAGCGGTTCGTTGCCCTCGAACAGCTCCTTGAGGGTATCGAGGAACAGGCTCTTGCCGAAGCGGCGCGGGCGGGAGAGGAAGTAGTACTTGCCCTGCTCGGTCAGGCGGTGGGCGAAGGGGGTCTTATCCACATAGTAGTGTCCTTCGCCGATGATCTCGGCGAAAGTCTGGATACCGATGGGCAGTTTGCGGCGGGCGAGGGTCATGGGGCGTGGGCCGGGGTGGCGATGATGATTGGGATTTTAGCCGATTGCCGATCACGGATGATCGTCATCCCCCGCAAAGAGGAGTGGCTCAATATGGATTCCGGACTGTTGAGGACGGATCGCGCTGGCGGAGGTTGGC
>JAVMKJ010000111.1:0-3900 GCA_031732855.1 Candidatus Competibacter sp. | reverse complement strand
CTAGCTTACCTCAAACCGCAAGTCTTCCGCCCCATGTCCAAGATGCGCGCCCGCTACTGGGGTCTGGTTTGATTGCCAGCCGAGAACGCGCCGCCGAGATTCGCGGCTGCTGGGAACGAGTCAAGTACCGGCGCTTCAGGCCGACGCCGCGCGCCGCGCGGGTTGGGATGGCATCGTTCCGGCGACGAGCGCCTCCGCCAGGGGGCGGTCGTTTTCGGTGATATGCTTGCACAGCCAATCCTTGAGCGCCCGCAGGCTCAGCATCAGGCTGGCGCTGTCGAACTGGTGCTGGATGCCGAGCAGATCCTCCACCAGCTTGCGGTGCGCCTGCTGGTGAACGAGGGCGTCCGCATAGCCATGCTGATCCATCAGCCGCTCCTCGGTTTCGAAGTGATGGCGAGTGAAAACGACCAGTTCATCGAACAGCCCCATGATGCGGTCCACCTCCTGGCCGGTTTTCACGGCATCGCCGATGCGGTTCAGCAACGCCGCCAACCCGGCGTGCTGGTCGTCGATCACCGGCACCCCGAGGCGCCATTCGTCGCCCCATTCCAGGAACGCCACTTTCAACGACTTGCCGCTCGACAACGCCGGCCGATACCGGGTCCAGGTGTTCTTGCCGCGGGTCTTGCTGTCGTACATGGCGGCATCGGCGTGGCCGAGCAGAGTCTCTATGTCGCGGCCATCCTCCGGGGCGATGCAGATGCCGATGCTGGTGCCCACTCGGCACTCGTGCCCGGACAGCAAAAACGGCTCGGCCAGCGCCAAGATGATTTTCCCGGCCACCAGGGTAGCGTGATCCGGTTCCTGCAGGTGGGGCAGCAGAACGACGAATTCATCGCCGCCCGTTCGCGCGACGGTATCGGATTCGCGGACGCAGCCTTTCAGGCGCCGCCCCACCGCCTGAAGCAGGGCGTCGCCGGTTTTGTGGCCATGGCGGTCGTTCACCGCCTTGAAACCATCGAGATCCAGCAGCAGCAGGGCGAACGATTCCCCGCGACGCCTGTTCCGGACCAGCGCCTGCCCGAGGCGATCGAAGCACAGGGCGCGGTTGGGAAGGTCGGTGAGCGGATCGTAGAACGCCAGATAATTCAACTGCCGCTGGGTGCGTTTCCGATCGGTGATATCGAGCACCATTCCCACGATGGCGGGACGCCCCTCGTAGTCGACCGTTTCCCCATTGACCTCGATGTCGATCGGAAAACCATCCTTGCGGATGGCGCCGAAGGTATGGCGGATGCCGCCGGTTTCACCATCCAGGCAGCGGCGCAGGCTCTCGCCGATCCGCTCCCGGTCGGGCTGGGCGATGAGATCGGGGGGTCCCAGCCGGCCAGCGATCTCCTCCACCGTATGGCCAAACATTTCGGCGAATTTCGGGTTGACGTAGACGAACCGGTCATCCTGGATGATGCAGATCCCTGCGAGGGACTGCTCGACCAGACCCCGGAACCTGGCTTCCGCGATCCTGCACTCCCGCACTTCACGGCGCAGGTGGCGGTTGAGACGATAGATGCTCAACATGGCCAGGCCGCCCAGCAGCACCAGTGCGAGCATCACCGCCAAGAGGGGATACAACCAGCGCGGATCGACCATTGGATCGCCTTCGTAGAGAAAGCCCTGCCGGGACATTCCGACCGGCGGCCACCAGACCAGAACGACCACCAGAATCAGCCAACCTGACGCGATCCACCCACGCCGGTTGGCTCTGGTTTGATTTCCCACCCCATCCACCCTCGTAATGTAGAATTGCACTGCCGTTAGTGTATCAGTTCATTAGTATGGCAAACTCGTGCATGATTCCGAATCGGTCTACATAGTTTCCAACCACTGTCCACTCCATCCTGCTGCGACCCAACCCTATGGGTACGATCAGTTGCGAGGGGGTTCAACGACAGGCACTGAGCAGATATTTTTCAGGGATGTCCTCGACGTATGACAACAAACCTGGTTTCCATTTCGGAAGAAATTCGGACCTGTTTGGTTTGTCACGCCCCGCTCGTTTTCCTCCCCGCGCGAAAAAGCAGGCTTTGTGGTCGCGGGGAATGCGACTGGCGCTATGCCCTACTTCAAAAACAGCATGGGGTTTGCGTGGTTTGCGGGCGTCCGCTGTCCGCAGGGGAGCTGCCGACCCAGGCTTGCGCGACCCCAGCCTGTCAGCGGGCGGCGGTCGCGGATCGAGCACGTCACCTATACGAGCAAAATCAGGCGCGGGACGCCGCTCTTATCCAGCAGGAGATCCAGCGGGCCATGCAGCTTCGCGACCGGGTGATGAGCGCGTTCGGTCTCCGAGAGCCGGACATGTTTCCTCTGGTGGTGATCCCGGCCTCCACGGCCAGGATCGTGAATCTGCCGAAACGCCGCCGCCGCGCTTTTCGCGACCATGTGGACTCGCTCGTCAGCCAGGCCGACGGATTGTCCGAGGCGTCGCTCGCAACCGAGGAAAGCACGTCCCCGCTTGCCGTTTTGGCATCCGAAGTCGGAGCTATCCTGGGTAAGGCGTGTGCGTGTTGCAAGGGATTCTGCTGTGGGGGCGGGGGCGATGATGCCTATCTGAACGTTGAAACCATTCGACGTTATCGAGCGGCAAACCCGGATCAACGTCCTTCCGAGGTGCTCGCCGCTTATTTGGAACGCGTCGGCGGTCGGACGGTTGAAGGGTCTTGCATCTATCACCAGGCTGATGGGTGCGCCCTGCCTCGCGCGATGCGGGCGGATATTTGCAACCGGCATTTTTGCAAGGCGCTGCTGGAATTCCAACGGAATCTTCCCGCCAAGGGTCCAATTCGCGCCTTTTTCGTGGCGGCGAGCGACGGCGCCGTTCGAACGGCGGCGCTGGTCTCCGAAACCCAGATGTTGGTCGTTCGGGGAGAAGGGGAATCGAGGAACTGAATTGCGACGCTGGCCAGCGCCGCCGGAGCGGTTCGACCCGCCGCCGCGACCGGTTTCACGCCGGCGCTCTTCTGAGCACCGCCCGCGCCGGGGCACCCTCCGCGCCGGCCAGTTTGAGCGGCAGGCAAATGAGTTCGTAGTTCCCCGGTTCGACCCGGAACAGGTTCAAGCCTTCCACGATCACGACCTGGGCTTGCAGCAGGACGATGTGGGTTGCCGGATCGCCCTGGAAAATCTGAACCGACAGATAATCGACGCCGATCAACCGAATGCCCCGCGCCACGACCCAGCGGGCCGCATCGGCGGTCAGGGCCACGAAGTCGGCGCGGAAATCGCGGTCTCCCCGTTGCCAGATCTCGGAATTGCGGGTGCGCAGCAGCAGGCGCCGGGTATCGGCGGGCAGCTTCAGTGCCTCCAGGTCATCGGCGGTGACGGCGGCCACGTCGGGCAAAAAAGCCACGACCGCGGGACCGATCAGCGCGTCCAGCGCCAGATGGGTTACATCCGCGCCGTCGGCCAGAAAATGCAGGGGCGCATCGACATGAGTTCCGACATGGACGCCGCAAACCAGGGTGCTGTCGTTGACGGGATCGCCCCGCCCCATGTCGCGGCGGCGAGTTAATTCGGTGAGCGGGCTTCCGGGCCAGCGGGGCAGGTCCGGGGAAATCGCGAGCGAAATATCGAGATAGTCGGTCACAGGCATACTCCATTGGGGATGGCGGGAAGGTGAATGGAAAAGTTCGATTTGCCGCTCCTGTTCGCAAGCCACGGTTTCAACGTCGTGGGCGACCAGGTCTTCGTGAGCGAAGTACCGGAACCGTTCCGTTTCCCGGCGCTCGTGCCGATTCTCGGCGTGGTGGCAGGCGATGAAGTCCCGCAGGTCGTCGACTTTGAGCGGCTTGGTTTTGAGGGTGAAGTGCTGGTTGGTGCGCGGGTCGCCGTAACCCACGCCATCGTCCCGCAGGGTGTGGCAGAAGCTCCAGACTTTCTGGATCAGGGCGCTGCTGTTCA
>JAVMKJ010000110.1:0-97045 GCA_031732855.1 Candidatus Competibacter sp. | reverse complement strand
TGTAATTACGGCCTGATCCAGTCTATCGCCGCCTAAAAACTGTCCGAACTATTGAAAAGGGCAAAGCCGCCGAAAGGTGGCGACGCAAAATCACCGGTCTAAGGGGTCTCGACCCTATGACAGCGGGATCGCCAGATGAGTCGCTTCGCGGTCTTTCGGCCGGCGCGGCTGCTATCTCCCCGCGTTTGATTCGGTGGTGGGCGTGCCCCATTGAAATCAATCGCATCGAGGGGATCGCAAGCCATGACCACCGACCACACTCACCCCCGCTTCAACCGCGCTGTTGCCTCGGCCGCGTCGGGCTCTCGCGAAACTTTCCGCAAACTCTCCCTTTCCTCGGCGGTTGCCTTGGCCCTTGCTGCTGGATATGCGGCGGATACGCTCGCCGCCCCGTGGGCCGAAGGGCGCATCCTGGTGCAAACCCGGGCCGGTTTGGCGGACGCCGAATTTGACAAAATATTGAAGCCGCATGGTGGCAGGGCCATCGGTCACATCCGCCAGCTCAATCTGCGCGTTGTCGAGGTGTCGCCGCAGCTCGAACAGACGGTGGCGCGCGCCCTTGCCAACAACCCGCATGTCAAATTCGCCGAACTGGACATGCTGGTCGAATTGCAGCAGGTTCCCAACGATCCCAACTATGCCAGCGCCTGGCATCTGCCGAAGATTCAGGCTCCGTCCGCCTGGGATAGCAGTCAGGGCAGTTGCGTGATCGTGGCGATCCTGGATACTGGCGTCGATTCCAACCACCCCGATTTAAACGGTACGAACAACTGTCCGAGTGGCAAACTGGTGCCGGGCTGGAATGCGGCCGGTGATTCCACCATTACCAGCACCGCTGATGTATACGGCCACGGAACCATGGTCGCGGGTACGGCGGCGGCCACCACCAATAATGGTCTTGGCGTGGCCGGCGTGGCCGGTGCCGCCAGCATCATGCCGATTCGAGTGACCAACTCCAGCGATGGCAGCGCCTATTTCAGCGCCATTGCCAATGGCCTGACGTGGGCGGCCGATCACGGTGCCCGGGTAGCCAACATCAGTTACGACATGCTGACGACGAGTTCCTCCATCGCCAGCGCGGCCCAGTACATGGTCAGCAAGGGCGGCGTCGTGGTCGGCGCGGCCGGCAACAGCGGTACGGATCGCGGCTACAGCGACAGTCCGTACATCATTTCAGTGTCCGCGACCGATGGCAACGATGTCAAAGCCAGTTGGTCGAGCTACGGGTATTACGTCGACGTCGCCGCCCCCGGCGTCGGCATCTGGACCACGACCAACGGCGGCGGTTACGGCGCGGTCAATGGCACGTCCTTCGCCAGCCCGGTCACCGCTGGCGTGGTGGCCCTGATGATGGCCGCCAATCCCGCCCTCGCTCCCGCGACCCTGGAACAGATTCTGGAAAGTACCGCCGACGACCTCGGTGCCACCGGTTGGGATACCAGCTACGGTTACGGCCGGGTGAACGCGGCGGCGGCGGTACAGGGAGCAAAGAGTGCCCCGGCGACGGACACCCAGGCGCCGAGCACCTCCATCACCTCGCCCGCCGGCGGCGGCAAGGTCGTCGGAGTGACGACGGTCGATGTCAGCGCCAGCGACAATATCCGGGTGACCAAGGTGGAACTCTATGTCGATAACGGTGCAAGCAAGAGTTTAGTTGGCACTGACACTAACTCTCCCTTCGGCTTCAGTTGGGATACCACCAAGCAACCGGAAGGGGCGACTTCCCTCGTCGCGTACGCCTACGACGCCGCTGGCAACAAGGGTACGTCGAACAGCGTGTCGGTCACGGTGGACAACATCCCCGATGTGGCCGACACCGTTATCCCCACCGTCAAGATCACCAATCCGGTCAACGGCGCCAGGGTCGCGGGCAAGGTGACGATTCAAGTGAGCGCTTCCGACAACGTGGGCGTAGCCAAGACCACTTGCTCCGTGATCAGCAAAAAGACGGGCAAGACGGTGGCGTCGGGTGTGGGCAACGGCGGGTCGCTGAATTTCACCTGGAATGCTACCAGGGCGTTGGCGGGCGAGTACATCATTACCGCCACTGCCGAGGATACAGCAGTGCCCACCTCCAACAAGGCCAGTACGTCGATAACGGTGACCAAGTGACAATTTCTCACCTCATGGGCTTGTGACGGAGCGCCACCCGATCCCCGGTGCTCCGGTCTTTCTGGGCCAAAGCCAGTTCCAACGTCGAACTGGCTATTTTTTTGGGTGCACGCCGCGAACTCGGGTAACCGGATTTTCCCGCCACCAGCCAGCCCACCCGGCGGAATCCTGATACACTGTCCGCAGCGGGGACAGCCATGAAAACCGACCAGCCGATTTACGAGTTTCTCGCCACCGGCGCGGAAGCCTTCCGGGTGCTGACCGGCGGTCTGACCCTGAGCGGCGAGTACGCCTTTCACGCCCTGGCCGTCAAGGGCATCGAACGACGCCTGGACGGGATTTTCGAACCTCAGGGTCACGCCGGGCCGGTCTATGTGATCGAGTTTCAGGCCCAGCCCGCCGCCGGTGCCTGGTACAATCTGCTGGCCAAGCTCGGGCTGTACGGCGAAGCGCAGCCGGAACGCGACGCGCGGGGCCTGCTGCTCCTGCTGCGCGCCCGCGACGAACCGGCCTGCCCCCAGGGCGCGGGCCAAGCCCGACCGTTGCTGGCGGCGGTCGGGCTGGACCGGGTGTTGCCGGAGTGGCTGGAGCGGGAACCGGACAACCCCTTCGTCGCCGCGCTGGCCCCGCTGAGCGTGGCCGATGACGCGGAACTGCAACGCCGCGCCCCCGCTCTGTGGCGGACGATTCAGGACGCCCCGGTCGCGCCGCCCATCCGCGCCACCCTGGAACGGATCCTGGCATTCTGGTTGTTCGAGCGGTTTCAAACGCTGACCGCGGAGGAGATCTGGACCATGTTGAACGTGCTGATTCCCATCGAGGAAACCCGCGCTTATCAGTCGATTTTCGCCAAGGGCGAAGCCAAGGGCAAGGCCGAAGGTGAAGCCAAGGGCGAAGCCAAGGGCGAAGCCAAGGGCGAAGCCAAGGGCAAGGCCGATGGCCTGAAACGCCTGCTGGCTCGCCGCTTTGGCCCGTTGCCGGCGTGGGCGGCCAAGCGCATCGACGCCGCCGCCATCGACCAGTTGAACGCCTGGCTGGAGGGGATTTTCGACGCCGGGTGCTTGGAAGACCTGATCGGTCCCAAACCGGGGCGGGGGAAAAAGTTGTAAGACCATTGCCAGAAAGGCTTCATTCCACCACCCATCCCAGCGCCGCCTCCAACACCTCTACCCCCGCGCTCCGTCGGCAGGCCCGCTCGCTCAAGGTGCGCCGCCACGCCCGCGCGCCCGGCACGCCCTGAAACAGCCCGAGGAAGTGGCGGGTCATGCAGTGTAGCGGCGTTCCTTGTCGTAACTGCGCCTCTACGTAGGGCAGCAACGCCCGAACCACCTGCCGCCGGCTCGGCGGCGGCTTGCTCGAACCAAAAAACCGCCGGTCCACTTCGGCCAGCAGGTATGGATTCTCATAAGCCGCCCGGCCGATCATCACCCCGTCCACCCGGTGCAGCTGTTCCGCCATCTGATCCAGATCGACCAGACCACCGTTTAAAATGATGGTCAGGCGGGGAAAGTCCTGCTTGATCCGGTGAACGACCTCGTACCGCAAGGGCGGAATTTCCCGATTTTCCTTCGGACTCAAACCGTTCAACCACGCTTTGCGGGCGTGGATGACGAACGTCTCGCATCCGCCGGCCGCCACCCGACCGACGAAATCGGCCAGTTCCTCATACGAATCACACCCGTCGATGCCGATGCGGGTCTTGACCGTGATCGGAATCATCGCCGCCGCCCGCATCGCCGCCACGCCCTCGGCCACCAAGTCCGGCTCGGCCATCAGACACGCCCCGAATCGACCCGATCGCACCCGGTCGCTGGGGCAGCCGACGTTCAGATTCACCTCGTCGTAACCCCAGTCCGCCGCGATCCGGGCGCAGCGGGCCAGATCCACCGGATCGCTGCCGCCCAGTTGCAGCGCCAGCGGATGCTCGGTCGGATCGTAGGCCAGCAACCGCTCCCGATCGCCGCGCAGCACCGCCCCGGTCGTGACCATCTCGGTGTACAGCAGCGTATGGCGGGTCAGCAACCGTAGAAAAAACCGACAGTGGCGGTCGGTCCAGTCCAGCATCGGGGCGACGGAGATCAGGTGATCGAGCATGGCGCGGCATTCACGACGATGGAAATCTCCTCTCCTTGTGGGAGAGGAGCCGGGGTTGTGGGCGCGGTTCGGAAACGGCGTCGGTGCGGGTCAGGGCGTGGTTTTGGCGGGGCCGAACAATTCGGCGAAGAATTGCCGCATCGCGGCCCAGGAACGGGCGTCGGCGCTGGCGTTGTAGGCGACGCCCTTGCTGTTGTCGTTGCCGTGGGCGGGATTGGTGAAGCCGTGCACCGCGCCGCCGTAGGCGATCAACTGCCAGTCGACACCGGCGGCGCGCATTTCCTGCTCGAACGCCGCCACCTGCTCGGCTGGCACGTAGGGATCGTCGGCTCCGTGCAGCGCCAGCACCTTGGCGCGAATAGCCTTGGCATCCTGGGGCGCGGGCGTATCCAGACTGCCGTGGAAGCTGACCACACCCCCGAGATCGGCGCCGCTCCGGGCCAGTTCCAGCACGGTCGTGCCGCCGAAGCAGTACCCGATCGCGGCCACCTGGCCCGGCGCTACCTGCGGCTGTTTCTTCATCGCTTCCAGCCCGGCGACGGCCCGCGCCCGCAACAGCGCCCGGTCGCTCTTGTAAAGGGTGGAAAGCGCCTTGGCCTCCTTGCCATCGGCGGCGACCTTGCCATCGCCGTAGATGTCGGCGGCGAACGCCACGTAACCCAGTTCGGCCAGTTGGTCGGCGCGGCGCCTGGCGTAGTCGTTCAGTCCCATCCATTCATGCACGACCAGCACCCCAGGCAGCGGTCCCTTGGCGTCCTTGGGATAGGCCAGATAGCCGACCAGCCGGGTATCACCCTGCTGGTATTCAACGGTTTTGGTTTCGATGGCGGCCTGAGTCAGAACCGGCGCCAGCAGGGTTAGCAGGAACAACAACGCTCGGGACATGCGCGAATTCTCCGGTGGTTGATGGACGACGCCGTGTTGGACTGCGCCAAGGTGGCTCCAGGTTCCCAACCTCTCCACCCAAACCGTCTCCCGCGAGAGGGAGGGATAAAGATTTCGCTAGCGCAGCGCCATGACCGCTTCGCGGATCAGTTCGGGTCCGCGATAGATGAAGCCGGTGTAAAGCTGCACCAGGCTGGCCCCTGCGGCGATCTTGGCGGCGGCATCGGCCCCGCTCGATATCCCGCCGACGGCGATGATCGGCAGTGCGCCGCCCAGGATGTCCGTCAGTTGCCGCACCACGGCGGTGGACCGATCCCGCAGCGGCGCCCCGCTCAATCCTCCGGTTTCATCGGCGTGCGGCAATCCTTCGACTCCAGCCCGGGAGAATGTGGTGTTGGTGGCGATCGCGGCGTCGATGGCATGACGGACCAGCGCCCCACCCACGGTCGGCAGATCGGCATCGGCGATATCCGGGGCGATCTTGACCGCCAACGGCACGTAGCGACCCTGTTGGTCGGCCAGACGCCGCTGCTCTTCCTTCAATGCTCCCAGCAAGCGATCGAGCGCCGCGCCGTATTGCAGATCGCGCAGACCCGGAGTATTGGGCGAGGATATGTTCACCGCGACGTAGCGGGCCCAGGGATAGACCTTGCGCAGGCCGGTCAGATAATCCTCGGCGGCGCGCTCGGGCGGAGTGTCGGCGTTCTTGCCGATATTGATGCCCAACACTCCCTTGAAGCCGGATCGCCGCACCTGCTCGATCAGATAATCGACGCCCTTGTTGTTGAATCCCATCCGGTTGATCAGCGCTTGGGCTTTCGGCAGCCGGAACATCCGGGGTTTGGGGTTACCCGGCTGGGGGCGGGGCGTGACCGTGCCGATTTCGACGAACCCGAATCCCAAAGCCTCCCAGGCCTTGATGCATTCGCCATTCTTGTCCAGCCCCGCCGCCAGCCCGACCGGATTCGGAAAGTCGATGCCCATGACCCGGCGTGGCGCGGCTGGAACGCAGGCGGTGAGAATTCCCCCCAAGGGAGTGGTCGGAATCGAACGCAGCAGACATAGCGTCCAGTCGTGAGCGGTTTCAGGGTCAAACTGGAATAACAGAGCGCGGAGCGGAAGGTAAAACATGGTTTCCTCGGGTTCGAAGGGTTTCCGCACGCCGACGGGGAGCTAGCGGCGAACGACATCACGCTGCCCTTCGGCTTGCGTTCGGGCAATGTCACGGTTGCTGACGCTTGTCATCATGAGTGGCCAAGGATCTTGACGCAGTTGGAGACTAATGGGATTTTGATAATATTGCTACGTTGACAGTAGACAATATTCCCGTCCATGTAGATACTACATTGCCGACGGTTATATTGATAAATCATGCAAAAACACCAGAATCAGTGGCAAAATCATCTTAATATTAACAGGATTGACGTATGAGGATGATGCATCCCGCGCGTGCGATGGATGCCTTCGAGCAACCAAGAGACTAGTATTTTGGTCGATCAAGTAATAACACACATGTAAAAAAAATGATTCAAAAATCTGATTGCTATTCGTGCGATACTAAATTGTTCAATACTTAGCCTATCAAATTGACATTTTTTTGCTTTTTTGAGTCAAAATGTATAAAAATACTACAATTCAAGTGACCGGGATTGCCGTAGGGCAGGGACCGGGTGTTCCTGGATAATGGGGAGGCAGCGAGATCGCAATGCGAAAACTTCTGATTTTGAGTACGGCGACCGTCGAAGAGACGTTGCTCCAGAAAATCGCGGCGGCTGACTGGGAAATTTACTGGGCCCAGGAAGCGGGACTGGCCAGGACCTTACTCACCGAGCATTCGTTCGAAGTAGGGCTGGGTATTTTGTACAGTTGCGAATCCGAGCGGGCCATCCAGTGGCTGGTCGATCTGATTCTGGCGCGCCGGAAAATGCAATGGGTCGTGGCCCTTGCCCGCCAGTGCATCGACCGCAAGCCATTATCGAGCCTCATCGCGGAGCGCTGCTACGATTATCACACGCTACCGCTCGACAACCAGCGGTTGATCGTGACGCTCGGACATGCGTACGGAATGGCGACGCTGACCGAAACCAGCCTCCGACAGCAGCGCGATCTGGAATCACAGTACGGGCTGATCGGCAACAGTTCGGTCATGCAAACCCTGTTTCGGGGAATTCAGAAAGCCGCGGAAGTGGACGTGCCCGTTCTGATTACCGGGGAAAGTGGTACCGGCAAGGAGCAGGCGGCACGCGCCATTCACGAGTATTCCACCCGGGCCGCCGCGCCGTTCGTCGCCATGAACTGCGCGGCCTTGCCCGCCAATCTGATACAGTCGGAACTGTTCGGGCACGAGAAGGGAGCGTTCGCCGGAGCCGGCGAACGCCATGTCGGCCATGTCGAATCCGCCAGTGGAGGCACGTTGTTTCTCGACGAAATCGGCGACCTCGCTCCCGAAGTGCAGGCCAATCTGTTGCGGTTCCTGGAAGAGAAAAAAATCCGTCGGCTGGGAGGTACCAAACCGATCCCAGCCAACGTACGGGTGATCGCCGCCACCAATACCCATCTCGAACAGTCGGTGCGAGATGGCCGGTTCCGCGAGGACCTGTACTATCGTCTCAACGTGTTGCACTTGCGGGTACCGAGCCTGCGCGAGCGCAAGGGCGACGTCGAGCTTTTGGCGCGACATTTCTTCGCCAAGTTCGCTGCGGAAACGAGGACGTCTGCCAAAGGTTTCAGCCGCGATACCCTGGAAGTGATCAACCGCTACGACTGGCCCGGCAACGTCCGGGAATTGATGAACCGCATCCGTCGGGCGGTGCTGCTGAGCGAGGGACCGTACATCACGCCCAACGACCTGGAACTGGAACGGCGCTCGCTGGGTCGGGGGTTCGTGACACTGGATGAAGCTCGAATGGCGGCTGATCGTGAAGCGATTCAGGCGACGCTGTTGCGGACCCGTTTCAACATCGCCCGCGCGGCCCAGGAATTGGGGGTTTCCCGGATGACGCTGTACCGGTTGATGGAGAAGTATGACATTCGGCGGGATAACGCCTGATCCTGGAAGTTCGGGAAATTGGATCGCCGGCCTCCGGAGGCCGGCTATTTCGTTTGACCTGATCGCACGGGGGACTGATACCGCCTTGGTCCTGGAATTGACTGAATTTTTCAGTTGATGAATTCTTGCCCTTTCGACCCCAAAGCCTTTCTCAAGACCCTCACCACGTTGCCGGGCGTTTACCGGATGCTGGACGAACGCGGCCAGGTGTTGTACGTCGGAAAAGCCCGCAATCTCCGGCAACGGGTTTCCAGCTATTTTCGGGAAAATCATGCGTCCGCCAGGACGCGCAGCCTGGTTTCCCACATCCAGGCCGTCGAAGTCACGATTACCCATACCGAGACCGAGGCGCTGATTCTCGAAAGCACGCTGATCAAGCAGTTCAAACCCCGTTACAACATCCTGCTGCGCGACGACAAGGGCTATCCTTATATCCATCTATCCGACGGTCCATTTCCCCGTCTGTCGCTGCATCGGGGCGCCAAGCGGATGTCGGGGCGCTACTTCGGGCCTTATCCCCATGCCAATGCCGTCCGCGATACCCTGAACCTGCTGCAGAAAGTGTTTCGGCTGCGTCAGTGCGAGGACAGCTTTTACAACAGCCGCTGCCGGCCCTGCCTGCAATATCAGATCAAACGCTGCACCGCCCCCTGCGTCGGTCTGGTTGACCACGACGGGTACCAGCGCCAGTTACGCGATGCCATCCTGTTTCTGGAAGGCAGGAGCCGAGAGGTGATCGACGAACTGGCACGGCGCATGGAAACGGCTTCGGTCGCGCTGAAGTTCGAGGAGGCGGCGGTCTACCGCGACCAGATCGTCGAGTTGCGACAGATCCAGCAGCGTCAGCATGTCGAGGGCGAGAGTGGCGATCTTGATGTGGTGGCCTGCGCCGCGCGGGGTGGGGAAGCCTGCGTGCAGGTGTTCGTCTTTCGCGACGGTCGTCTGCTGGGCAACAAGGCCTTTTTCCCACGGCTGCCGGAAAACGAGGATGCGGGCGCCGTACTGAGTGCTTTCCTGGCCCAGTATTATCTCGACAAGTTCGTTCCCGCCGAACTGGTGGTCAGCCACGAATTCGCGGATGCCGAGCTTCTCGCTCGGGCGCTCCAGGAGCGGGCCGGGCGGCGCGTCGTCGTCGGCGTCCGCGTGCGCGGCGAGCGGACACGCTGGCTGGAAATGGCGATGCGCAATGCCGAACACGCCCTGGCCGCCCGCCTGTCCGGTCGGGCCGGAACGCGCCACCGCCTGGAGGCGTTGCGGGAGGCCCTGGGACTCGAACAAGCATTGTCGCGCCTGGAATGCTTCGACATCAGCCATACCCAGGGGGAGGCGACGGTGGCGTCCTGCGTGGTTTTTGGCGAGGAAGGGCCGCTCAAGTCCGACTATCGCCGCTACAACATCGAAGAGATCGCTCCAGGTGATGACTATGCCGCCTTGCATCAGGCGCTGACCCGCCGTTACGCCCGCTCGCGGGAAGGGAGCGGGAGGTTGCCCGATATTCTGTTCGTCGATGGCGGCAAGGGTCAGTTGGCGCGGGCGCGCGACGTGTTGGACGAGTTGGAGGTGACGGGGGTGGTAACGGTCGGTATCGCCAAGGGACCCGACCGCCGGCCAGGGCTGGAGACGCTTTACTTGTTCGAGGATAACCACCCCATTATACTGCCCGTCGATTCGGCCGCCCTGCATCTGGTGCAGCAGATCCGCGACGAGGCGCATCGTTTCGCCATAACCGGCCATCGCCAGCGCCGGGCCAAGGCCCGCACGATCTCCGTGCTCGACGGCATTCCCGGTATCGGACTCAAACGCCGGCAGGCGTTGCTGAGGCAGTTCGGTGGCTTGAAGCAGTTGGCTCGGGCCGGCGTCGAAGATATTTCCCGAGTTGATGGAATCAGCGCCGAGCTGGCGCAACGGATTTATGACACCTTTCATGGGGAAAACTGATCGCGCGTCGAACCATGCAACCGAACCTGCCCACTCTGTTGACCTTGCTACGGATCGCTTTGATCCCGGTTTTCGTGGGTGTGTTCTTTCTGCCGTTCCGCGGGACCAATCTGCTGTGCGCCGCGCTGTTCGGCTTGGCGGCGCTCACCGACTGGCTGGATGGCTATCTGGCACGGCGGCTCGATCAGATCTCGGCGTTTGGTGCGTTCCTGGATCCGGTCGCCGACAAGTTGATGGTCGCGACGGCCCTGGTGCTGCTGGTGCAGGCCATCCCCACCGCGCTGATGGCGGTGGCGGCGGCGATCATCATCGGCCGAGAAATCGCCATTTCGGCGCTGCGGGAATGGATGGCGCAGATCGGTGGTCACGGGCGCGTGGCGGTATCCATGGTGGGCAAGGTCAAGACCACCACTCAGATGATCGCCGTGTTGCTGCTGTTGTATCGGGAACCGCTCGGCTTGTTTCCGACCTTGGAAATGGGGTTGGGACTGCTGTTGATCGCGGCGGCGCTGACACTCTGGTCCATGCTGCATTATCTGGCGGCGGCGTGGCCGGCGCTCAGGCATGATTGAAAGTATTGACGATCTGGATTTTAGAGTTAAAATTACTAATCCATGCGGCGGGAATAGCTCAGTTGGTAGAGCACAACCTTGCCAAGGTTGGGGTCGCGAGTTCGAGTCTCGTTTCCCGCTCCAGGTTTCCAAGCCTCGATTGTTCGGGGCTTTTTTGTCTTTCCGGTGGATGGTTGGCCGGAATCTTCGTCGCCGGGCTAGGTGGCAGAGTGGTCATGCAGCGGCCTGCAAAGCCGTGGACGCCGGTTCGATTCCGACCCTAGCCTCCACTCTCGTTCCCCGCTGGTGTGGTGGAATGGTATACACACAGGACTTAAAATCCTGCGCCCCTGACCGGGCTTGTGGGTTCGAGTCCCACCACCAGCACCATCGTTTCCATGCCCGCCCGACGGGTACCGGGCTCCGGTTACGGCAGTTCGATGCGCGGTGTTTCGTGATTGCGCCGATACAGCGTGGCGACATGCCCGATCCGCTGGACCAGCGCCGCCCCGCTCGCCGTACAAATGTCTGAAATCATGGTGTCACGTCCTTCGCGGTCCCCGACGTTGACCCGGATCTTGATCAGTTCGTGATGATCGAGCGCCTGCGCGATTTCGTGCATGACGGCTGGTGTAATGCCACGGTCGCCGACGATCACGATCGGCTTGCGAGGGTGGGCCAGGGCCTTGAGATGACGTTTCTGCGGATTGGTGAGGGCAAACACGAGGAAAACCGAACATGGTTAAAGGTTCGGCCAGTGTAACCGGTGGCAAGGGCATGACGGTAGCCCCGAGTCCCCTGAACGAAATCAAACTGGACCTCGGGATCATTCTGATGGTCGGTTTTCTGCTGTTGCTGCTACAGGGGCGAATTCTCGACAGCCTGTCGCTGCAATTGCTGCTGCTGGCGAGCTACGGACTGCTGGGCATGATATGGATCGTCGCGCGTGCCCGCCGGATCTTGAACCGAATCGCCCGCGGGCGCGAGCAGCATCTGGATGGCTCGCAGTAAGAGCAGTGCCCGCTGGCTGCGGGAGCATTTCACCGATGAGTACGTCAAGCGCGCCCAGCGGGAAGGCTACCGTTCCCGCGCCGTCTACAAGTTGCTGGAGATCGACGAAAAGGACCGTTTGCTGCGGCCCGGCATGACGGTGGTCGACTTGGGCGCGGCCCCCGGAGGCTGGTCTCAACTGGCGGCCCGACTGGTGGGGGGGCAGGGCGCCGTCGTCGCCTTGGACGTGTTGCCGATGGAACCGGTGCCAGGCGTCGAATTCGTCGAGGGCGATTTTCGCGAGGTGGCGGTGCTGGAACGCTTGCTGGATGGGTTGGGAGGCCGACCGGTGGATCTGGTACTCTCCGACATGGCGCCCAACGCCAGCGGCATCAAGGCGGTGGACCAGCCCCGCGGCATGTATCTGGCCGAACTGGCTCTGGATTTTTCCCGGCGTTGCCTGCGGCCAGGCGGGGGTTTTCTGGTCAAGGTGTTTCAGGGCGAGGGCTTCGATGCCTTTCTGAAAGAACTGCGAGCGGCGTTCGTCTCGATCGTTTCGCGCAAGCCCAGGGCCTCGCGCCCCCGCAGCGCCGAGCAGTATCTGGTGGCCCGGAACTATCGTGGGTGAGCCGGTCTAAAAAATCGCTGTTTTTGAAGCCGTTGCGCTGGAAAATCAGCGATTCGCCCCCAACTCTCTGTCATTGTCTGGCTTGTTGAGGTATTCGCCTTGAACGACATGGTCAAAAACATCCTCTTGTGGGTAGTCATCGCGGTCGTGCTGATGTCCGTGTTCAACAGTTTCGGGCCCAAGGTTGCGCCTTCCGCCCAGATGTCCTACTCGCAGTTCCTGCAGGAAGCCAAACAGGGGCGGATCGCGCAGGTGACCATCGACGGTCGCGCCATTCAGGGCCGGACCAGCGGCGGCGAGCGCTTCACCACCTACAGTCCGGAAACCGATAACAGCGTCATGATCGGCGAGTTGCTCAACCACGGGGTGGACATTGAAGGTCAGCCGCCGGAGAAGCAGGGCCTGTTGATGCAGATCTTCATCAGCTGGTTCCCGATGCTGCTCTTGATCGGCATCTGGGTGTTCTTCCTGCGGCAGATGCAGGGCGGCGGCGCGGGCCGGGGAGCGATGTCGTTCGGCAAGTCGCGCGCACGGATGATGAGCGAAGATCAGATCAAGGTGACTTTCGCCGATGTCGCCGGCGTCGACGAGGCCAAGGAAGAAGTGGCCGAACTGGTGGAATTCCTGCGCGATCCCGGCAAGTTTCAGAAGCTGGGCGGCAAGATTCCGCGCGGCGTGCTGATGGTCGGTTCGCCGGGAACCGGCAAGACCCTGTTGGCCAAGGCGATCGCCGGCGAGGCGAAAGTGCCGTTCTTCTCGATCTCGGGCTCGGATTTCGTCGAGATGTTCGTCGGAGTCGGCGCCTCGCGGGTGCGCGACATGTTCGAGCAGGCCAAAAAACACGCGCCCTGTATCATCTTCATCGACGAGATCGACGCGGTGGGCCGGCATCGCGGCGCCGGGCTGGGCGGCGGCCACGACGAGCGCGAGCAAACCTTGAACCAGTTGCTGGTGGAAATGGATGGCTTCGAAGGCAACGAGGGTATCATCGTCATCGCCGCCACCAACCGCCCGGACGTGCTCGATCCGGCGCTGCTCCGGCCGGGCCGATTCGACCGGCAGGTGGTGGTGCCGCTGCCCGACGTGCGCGGCCGCGAGCAGATCCTCAAGGTTCACATGCGCAAGGTCCCGCTGTCCGACAACGTCAAGCCGGCAGTGATCGCCCGGGGCACGCCGGGCTTCTCCGGCGCCGATCTGGCCAACCTGGTCAACGAAGCTGCTCTGTTCGCCGCCCGCGCCAACAAGCGCGACGTGGACATGGACGACTTCGAGAAAGCCAAGGACAAAATCATGATGGGCGCCGAGCGCAAATCCATGGTGATGAGCGAGGAGGAGAAGAAGCTGACCGCCTATCACGAGGCCGGCCACGCCATCGTCGGCCGGCTGGTGCCCGCCCACGATCCGGTCTACAAGGTCAGCATCATCCCGCGCGGACGAGCGCTGGGCGTCACCATGTTTCTGCCGGAAGGCGACCGCTACAGCTTCAGCAAGCAGCGGCTGGAGAGTCAGATTTCCAGCCTGTTCGGTGGCCGGATCGCCGAGGGGCTGATTTTTGGGCCGGAGTTCGTCACCACCGGCGCGCAGAATGACATCGAGCGGGCGACGGATATCGCCCGCAACATGGTGACCAAATGGGGATTGTCCGAACGTCTGGGGCCGTTGACCTATAGCGAGGACGACGGCGAAGTGTTCCTGGGCCGCAGCGTGACCCGACACAAGAACGTCTCGGACGAAACCGCGCACGTGATCGACGAGGAAATCCGCTCGATCATCGACCGCAATTATCTGCGGTCCGAACAGTTGCTGCGGGACCATCTCGACAAGCTGCACGCCATGGCCGATGCTCTGATCAAGTATGAGACCATCGACTCCGAACAGATCGGGGACATCATGGCCGGCAAGCCGCCCCGCGAGCCGGTGGATGCCAGTTCCGACCAGGGGCCGCCCACCACTGGTTCGCCGGTCAGCTTGGACAAGGATCGGCTCGGCGAGGGGTCGATCGGCGGTCCCGCCCAGCAGCATTGAGCCATGCGGCTCGACTGCGCGGGCAAGATCGTCGACCTGAGCCGGCCCGCCGTAATGGGAGTGCTGAACGTCACTCCCGATTCGCTTTCCGACGGCGGATGTTACCTGCGGTTGGCCGAAGCCCTGCGCCGCGCCGAAACCATGGTGGAAGAGGGCGCCGCGCTGATCGATGTCGGCGGCGAATCCACCCGTCCGGGCGCGTCGCCGGTATCGGCTCGGGAAGAGTTGGGGCGGGTGTTGCCGGTGGTGGAACGACTGGCGCGGGAGTTGCCGGTGCCGGTTTCGGTGGATACCAGCAAGCCCGAAGTCATGCGCGAGGCGGTCCGGGCCGGCGCCGGACTGATCAACGACGTGCGGGCCTTGTGCCTGCCGGGTGCGTTGGAAGCCGCCGCCGCCAGCGGCGTCCCGGTCTGTTTGATGCACATGCGGGGCGAACCCTCGACCATGCAACGGGAACCCCGCTACTCCGACGTGGTGGCGGAGGTTCACGCCTCTCTGGCCGAGCGGATTCGCGTCTGCGAAAGCGCCGGTATCTCCCGCGAACGGATTCTGATCGATCCCGGCTTTGGTTTCGGCAAGACGCTGGACCACAATCTGATCCTGCTGCGTCATCTGGACCGTTTTACCGGGCTGGCGGCTGGGGTATTGGTCGGTATGTCCCGCAAGAGCATGATCGGTTTGCTGCTGGATGTGCCGGTTGGCGAACGACTGGCCGGTAGTCTGGCGGCGGCGGTCATCGCCGTCTGGCAGGGCGCGCGCATCGTCCGTGCCCACGACGTGCGGGAAACGGTTCGGGCCCTGCGGGTTTGTTCTGCCGTCCTGACGGTTGGCTGACCGGAGCGGTTCGTATCGCTGGCCGGCATGCCGCGTGCGCCCTGCGCCGGGCCCCGCTAGAATAACCGACTGTGCTGAATCAGGGGAATCATGATGGCAAAACGTTATTTCGGTACGGACGGCATTCGCGGGCGCGTCGGCGAGCACCCGATTACGGCGGAATTCGTGTTGAAGCTGGGTTGGGCGGTGGGGCGGGTGTTGCAGACCAAGGGATTCAACAAGGTGGTCATCGGCAAGGACACCCGGATTTCCGGCTACATGTTCGAATCGGCCCTCGAGGCGGGCCTGTCGGCGGCCGGCGTCAACATCGCCCTGCTGGGACCGATGCCGACGCCTGGTATCGCCTACCTGACCCGCACCTTGCACGCCTGTGCCGGCATCGTGGTCAGCGCCTCCCATAATCCCTACTACGACAACGGCATCAAGTTTTTCTCCCGCGACGGCCAGAAGCTGCCCGACGCGGCCGAGGAGCGCATCGAGGATCTGCTCGAGCAACCGCTGGAAACCGTGGAACCCGATGTTCTGGGCAAGGCCGAGCGCATCGTCGATGCCGCCGGCCGCTACATCGAATTCTGCAAGAGCACGATTCCCGCCCATACCAGTCTGGCCGGACTGAAAATCGTGGTGGACTGCGCCCACGGCGCGACCTATCACGTTGCACCCAGCGTGTTCGGCGAACTCGGCGCGACCGTGATTCCCATCGGCGTCTCGCCGGATGGCCTCAACATCAATCTGGACTGCGGTTCCACCAGGCCCGCGATCCTGCGCGAAACCGTCAGGGAGCAGGGCGCCGACCTCGGAATCGCCTTCGACGGCGACGGCGACCGGGTGATCATGGTGGATCACCGGGGCGAAATCCTGGATGGCGACGAACTGCTGTTCATCATCGCCCGCGACCGCCTGCGCACCGGTAGCCGGTTCAACGCCGTGGTCGGCACGCTGATGACCAATCTGGGGCTGGAAATCGCGCTGCGGGCGCTGGGGCTCGAACTGCACCGTGCCAAGGTGGGCGACCGCTACGTGATGGAGCGCCTGCTGGCCGAGAATCTGATTCTGGGCGGCGAGAATTCCGGCCACATCATCTGTCTGGACCGGACCACGACCGGCGACGGGATCATCTCCGCGCTACAAGTTCTGGCGGCGATGCTACAGGCCGGAAAAAGCCTGCACGATCTCAAGGCCGGCATGACCAAATATCCTCAGATCCTGATCAACGTGTCGGTGGCCGGAGCGGTGGATCTTCACCGGGCGCCGATCTTGGAAGCCATCCGGACGGTGGAGAGCCAGTTGGGCGATCATGGCCGGGTGCTGTTGCGTCCGTCGGGAACCGAACCGGTGGTGCGGGTCATGGTGGAGGGCGCCGATGCCGAAACCGTCGAGCGCCATGCCCGCGATCTGGCCGGGGTGGTGCGGGATGCCCTGTCGGCGTGATTGCTTTCCGAGCACGAAATTCGTAAGCTTTGCCGGTTTTTCAAACGGGAGGTAACAACATGCGCCGTAAGCTGGTGGCCGGAAACTGGAAAATGAATGGCTCGGCGGACAGCATCCGTCAGTTGTTGCACGGAATCAAAGAGGGTGCCGCTCAGGTTGCGGCGGTGGAGTTGGCGGTGTTTCCGCCGTTCGTCTACCTCGGACCGGTCGAACAGCAGTTGTCCGGTACCGCCATTGCCTGGGGGACGCAGAATCTCTCCGAGCACGCTTCCGGCGCCTATACCGGCGAAGTGGCCGGCTCGATGCTCCAGGATTTCCATTGCAAGTACGTTATCGTCGGCCATTCCGAGCGGCGCACCCTGTACGGCGAGACCGATCGAGTAGTCGCCAGCAAATTCGCCGCCGCCCGCAAGCTGGGCATCGTGCCGATTCTCTGCGTGGGCGAGACCCTGGAGGAACGCGAGCAGGGCGTGACCGAAGCCGTGGTCGAGCGGCAGCTCGAGGCGGTGCTCGATCTGGAAGGCATAGGGGCTTTCAACGACGCCGTGATCGCCTACGAACCGGTCTGGGCCATCGGCACCGGACGGACCGCGACGCCCCAGCAGGCCCAGGAGGTTCACGCTTTCATTCGCGCCGAACTGGCCAAACACGATCCGGCGGTGGCGGCGAAAACCCGCATCCTCTATGGCGGCAGCATGAAGGCGGCCAATGCCGGTGAACTGCTGGCCATGCCCGACATCGACGGCGGTCTGATCGGCGGCGCCTCGCTCGATGCCAAGGAGTTTCTGGCGATTGCCAAGGCGGGCTGTTAAACTGCTGTCATGGCCCATACCCTCATTCTCGTCGCGCACGTTGTCGTTGCCGTTGCGTTGATCGCCTTGGTGCTTCTGCAGCAGGGCAAGGGCGCCGATGCCGGCGCGGCGTTTGGAAGCGGCGCCTCCGCGACGATGTTCGGCTCGCGCGGTTCGGCTTCCTTCCTGAGCCGGACCACCGCCGCCTTGGCGACGGCGTTCTTCTTGAGCAGTTTAACGCTGGCTTACTTCGCAACCCAGACTTCGGTACCGAAGAGCGTTGTCGATCGGGTGCGGATCGAGCAGCAAGCCGCCGACAAGCCCCAGAGCAGCGGTGGCCCGGCCGATGTTCCGCCGTTGCCGCTGCAGAAGCAGTGAAGAAGGTTCTTTGGTTTTTTTAACGTGCCGATGTGGTGGAACTGGTAGACACGCTAGCTTGAGGGGTTAGTGGCGCAAGCCGTGCCGGTTCGAGTCCGGCCATCGGTACCAAACAACACCGGGCATCTTGGGATCACCATTAATGCCATGCGTTTTCCCCGGTAACCCGGTCGCGCATCCCGCCTCCGGGGAATCGAATTGCAGCCACCATTGCGAGGTTTCGTTTTACATGCGGCGTTCTAATTATAAAAAGCAATGCGCCCCGTATGTTGTTCCGTCCGGCATGTCCATAGCCAGTGATCCGGTCTAGTTGCCAGGCGAACCGGAGTGGTTTCGGTTCGAGTTCGAGCTTGGCCATCGTAACCGCGCTCTCCCGTCACGCCATGTCTAAGGTGCGACCCTGATGCTGTCCAATTATCTTCCCGTCCTGATTTTTGTGATCATTGCCGTCGCGATGGCCGTGATCGTGATCGGCCTCGGCTATTTCCTCGGCACTCGCCGCCCCGACAGTGAAAAAACATCACCTTACGAGTGCGGCTTCGAGGCTTTCGAGGATTCCCGGATGAAATTTGATGTCCGCTATTACTTGGTGGCCATCCTGTTCATCATTTTCGATTTGGAAATCGCCTTCCTGTTTCCGTGGGCGATCGTGCTCGACCAAATCGGTCTGTTCGGTTTCGCGGCGATGGCGGTTTTTCTCGGCATCCTGGTCATCGGATTCATTTACGAGTGGAAGAAAGGAGCCTTGGAATGGGAATAGAAGGTATTCTTGAAAAAGGCTTGGTGACCACCACCGCCGACAAGCTCATCAACTGGGCGCGCACGGGTTCGATGTGGCCGATGACCTTCGGTCTGGCATGCTGCGCGGTGGAGATGATGCACGCGGGTGCGTCCCGCTACGATCTGGACCGATTCGGCATCGTGTTCCGGCCCAGCCCCCGTCAATCCGACGTGATCATTGTGGCGGGCACCTTGTGCAACAAGATGGGTCCGGCTTTTCGCAAGGTCTACGATCAGATGGCCGAACCGCGCTGGGTGATTTCCATGGGGTCCTGCGCCAACGGCGGCGGCTATTATCATTATTCCTACGCGGTGGTGCGCGGCTGCGACCGGATCGTGCCAGTGGATATCTACGTGCCCGGTTGTCCGCCGACGGCGGAAGCTCTGCTGTACGGAATTATCCAGTTGCAGAACAAGATCCGGCGCACCAACACCATAGCCCGCTGAGGGAGAAGCTCCATGGCTAACGTGCAGATCCTTGTGGAAAAACTCCAGGCCCGATTCGGCGATATCCTGCTCGAATGCAAGCTCGACCGCGGGGAAGCCACCATCGAGGTTTCGCCGGCCAGGGCCATTGAGGTGTTTGTTGCCCTGCGTGACGAGCCCGATTTTGCCTTCGAACAGGTGATGGATGTCTGCGGCGTGGATTACTCGGTCTACGGCGAGGTGGAGTGGGCGACCAACGAATCCACCAACAAGGGTTTCAGCCGAGGGGTCGTCGAACGGGCCACCGGTCGCGGTCCCGCCGCGGTCCGATACGCGGCCGGGCGAACCGCCCCTGGCAAGGGCCGCTTTGCCGCCGTCTATCAACTTCTGTCGATTTCCCGCAACCAGCGGGTGCGAGTTCGAGTGTTTGCTCCCGATGACCAGTTGCCGGTGGTGCCTTCGGTGGTGCCCCTGTGGGCATCAGCCAACTGGTTCGAGCGTGAAGCCTTCGACTTGTTCGGCATCGTGTTCGAAGGTCATCCGGATCTGCGCCGCATCCTGACCGATTACGGTTTCATCGGCCATCCGTTCCGCAAGGACTTCCCGCTGATCGGCAATGTCGAGATGCGCTACGATCCCGAACGAGGCCGCGTGGTATACGAGCCGGTCAGTATCGAGCCGCGCGTTCTGGTGCCCCGCGTCATCCGCAAGGACAACCGCTACCTGTCCGATCCGCATTGAGGGAAGCCGTCGATGCCTGAGATTCGCAATTACACTCTGAACTTCGGGCCGCAGCATCCGGCTGCCCACGGCGTACTTCGCCTGGTGCTGGAGATGGACGGCGAGGTGGTCCAGCGCGCCGACCCACACATTGGCCTGTTGCACCGCGGCACCGAAAAACTGGCCGAGAGCAAGCCGTTCAACCAAAGCATCGGCTACATGGACCGGCTCGATTACATGTCGGCGATGAGCAACGAGCACGGTTACGTGCTGGCCATCGAAAAATTGCTGGGCATCCAGCCGCCGGTGCGCGCCCAGTACATCCGGGTCATGTACGCGGAAATCACTCGCATCTTGAACCATCTGTTGTGGATCGGCGCTCACGGTCTGGACGTCGGCGCCATGACGATGTTTCTCTACGCCTTCCGCGAGCGCGAGGATCTGATGGACTGCTACGAGGCGGTCTCCGGAGCGCGGCTGCACCCCTCCTATTTCCGCGTGGGCGGCGTCTATCGCGACTTGCCGAACACGATGTCGAAATATGAGTATGAAACGTCCAGGCTTCACAGCAAGAAGGATGTGGACGAACGGAACGCCACCCGGTTGGGATCGCTGCTCGACTTCATCGAGGCGTTCACCGAACGGTTCCCGCAGCGGGTGGATGAATACGAAACCCTGTTGACCGACAACCGGATCTGGAAACAGCGGCTGGTTGGTATCGGCGTGGTGTCGCCCGAGCGCGCTCTGCAACTGGGCTTTTCCGGCCCGATGTTGCGCGGTTCCGGCATCGCCTGGGACCTGCGCAAGAAGCAGCCCTACGAAGTCTACGACCAGTTGGATTTCGACATTCCGGTAGGGGTCAACGGCGACTGCTACGACCGCTACCTGGTCCGGGTCGAGGAATTGCGCCAGTCCAATCGCATCATCCGGCAGTGCGTGAAATGGCTGAAGGAAAATCCTGGCCCCGTCATCGTCGACGACTGTAAGGTTGCCCCTCCGCCGCGCGAAAAGATGAAGGAGGACATGGAAGCCCTGATCCACCATTTCAAACTGTTCACGGAGGGCTACTGCGTGCCCGAGGGTGAGGTCTATGTGGCCACCGAACATCCCAAGGGCGAATATGGAATTTATCTGATTTCCGACGGCGCCAACAAACCTTATCGGGTCAAGGTCCGAGCGGCCGGCTTCGCGCATCTGTCGTCCATGGACGAGATGACCCGCGGCCACATGCTGGCCGACGTGGTGGCCGTCATCGGCACACAGGATATCGTCTTCGGAGAGGTCGACCGCTAATGAGTGCACGCAAGAGCGATCTGCTGTCCGCCCACGCCCGCGCGGAGATCGATCACTGGCTGACCCGCTATCCCCCCGAGCGCAAGCAATCGGCGGTGCTGGCAGCCCTGCGCGAGGTGCAGCACGAGAACGGCGGCTATCTGACCACGGAATTGATGGATGCGGTGGCCGACTACCTGGATATGCCGCCCATCGCCGTTTACGAGGTGGCCAGCTTCTATTCGATGTTCGAGCTGGAACCGGTCGGCCGGCATAACATCGCGGTTTGCACCAACATTTCCTGCATGTTGCGCGGCGGCGATACCGTGCTGGCGTACATCGAGAAGAAACTCGGCATCAAGCTGGGCGAGAGCACGCCGGACGGCAAGTTCTACCTGAAGAAAGAAGAGGAATGCCTGGCCGCCTGTTGCGGGGCGCCGATGATGCAGGTGGATCACGTCTACTACGAACATCTGACTCCTGAAAAGGTGGATCAGGTGCTGGATAGTCTGGAGTAAACCGCGATGGCCAACGAAGTGTGTTACCGGACGCTGGGTCTGGACCGGCCTTGGTCGATCGATACCTACACGACCATAGGCGGGTACGAGGCTTGGAAAAAGATTCTGGCTGGGGGTCTGACTCCCGATCAGGTGATCGATGAAGTCAAGAAGTCCGGCCTGCGCGGTCGCGGCGGCGCCGGGTTCCCGGCTGGCCTGAAATGGACGTTCATGCCGCGCAACGCTTCGGTGCAAAAGTACATGGTCTGCAATTCGGACGAATCCGAACCGGGTACCTGCAAGGACCGCGACATCCTGCGCTTCAACCCCCATGCTCTGGTCGAAGGCATGGCCATCGCCGGGTTCGCGACCGGCTCCACCGTTGGGTACAATTACATGCGCGGCGAGTTCATGGACGAGCCTTTCCAGCGCTTCGAAAACGCGGTCGAGGAAGCTTATGCCGCCGGCCTGCTGGGTAGGAACATCATGGGTTCGGGTATCGACTTCGATCTGTATCCGACCTTGGGCGCCGGCGCCTACATCTGCGGCGAGGAAACCGCCCTGCTGGAGTCGCTCGAGGGCAAGAAAGGCCAGCCTCGCTTCAAGCCGCCGTTCCCGGCCAGCTATGGCTTGTACGGCCGGCCGACCACCATCAACAACACCGAGACGTATTCCTCGGTACCCTCGATCATTCGCAACGGTGGCGGATGGTTTGCCGACCTCGGGACCACCAACGCGGGCGGCACCAAGATTTTCTCGGTGTCCGGCCATGTCGAGAGGCCCGGCAATTTCGAGGTTTCGATGGGTATTCCGTTCGCCGAACTGCTGGCTTTGGCCGGTGGGGTTTGGAAGGGTCGCCGGCTCAAGGCGGTCATTCCGGGCGGATCCTCGGTGCCGGTGGTGCCGGGCGAGATCATGTTGAAAGCCAACATGGACTACGATTCGGTCGTCAAGGCCGGTTCGATGCTGGGTTCCGGAGCGGTGATCGTCATGGACGAGACCACCGATATGGTCAAGACGCTGCAACGCATCTCCCGGTTCTACTATTCCGAATCCTGCGGCCAGTGTACACCGTGCCGCGAAGGCACCGGCTGGCTGTACCGGATGGTCACCCGCATCGTCGAGGGCAAGGGGCGGCCCGAGGATCTGGATCTGCTGGACAGCGTGGCCAGCCGCATCGAAGGGCGGACCATCTGCGCGCTGGGCGATGCCGCCGCGATGCCGGTTCGCAGTTTCGTCAAGCATTATCGCCACGAATTTGCCTATTACATCGAGCACAAGCGCAGCATGGTGCAGGCAGCGGAACTGCTGCCCGCCTGAGGGGAAGGGTGTGCCCGAATTTCCTATCTACCCTCGCAGGCAACTCGGGAGAAGGAGGCGTTCTGTTTCCTCTCCTCCGGTCAAGGGGGAAAGTCTTCCTTGGCCTTCGGTTTCCTACCAGGAGAGTAATTTACTTCGCTCTGCCGCAACATTCTTTCAGTTCGTCATAATGCCCGCCTCTGAAGAAAAAGCCTGCTCAAACCCCTCTTGAAACTGTTGGTTGCATAATACAGCAAACTGGCTGTTCCATGATTGGGTCTCTTGAAATTGACCTTTGTTTGTATTTGTTCACATATGGATTATTATAAAAAAGTTTTTGTTCGAGTTGTAAGCAATGGCAGGCATGGCCAACTGAAAATCCGCATTGACTTTACATTGCAAGCCAAGTCAAGCAGCAAGGAACGTATTTATGATCGAGAACGAAATTAGCGATGGCGTGCTGGAAGATGGCGAATGGGAACCGCGCTTGGAGCGGGTCGGTAGTGGCCCAGCCAGTCAGGAAGCCTTGGCTTATGTGCGGGCAGGTGTGCGGCATTTCCGCGAGCAGCGCTATGACGAGGCTCGGGAAGCTTTGCAACAGGCGTTGCGCCTTGATTCAAAACTGGCCATGGCCCATTTCCTTATCGGGGTCGTATGCTATAAACAAGACGCATATCAAACCGCTATCGAGCATTTCCAGCAAGCGCTGCGTGGCCAACGCCAGTTCGCAGCCGCCCTGGCGATGACCGGCAATGCTTATGCCGCTCTAGACAAGCCGGAACAGGCGATCGCCAATTTCCGCGAGGCATTGGTCCAAAAGCCCAATCTGTCCGGCGTGCAATTGCAACTGGGCCGTCTGCTGGCCCGGCAGCAGGAATTCACCGAAGCCCGACAACATGCAGAGGCCTGTCTGCGCGCCAACCCGCAGATGCTGTCCGCGCACAGTCTGCTGGCGACCATCCACCGCCAGCAAGGAGACCTCAAGGCGGCCAGCGCCGAGTTGCGCGCCGCGTTGCGCAAGGATCCCAAATACTGGCAAGGCGCTTTCCAGTTAGGCCGGTTGTATCTCCGCGAGAAAAATCATCAGGGAGCGATCGCCGCTTTTTGTCAGGTTCTCGATCAGCGCCCAGATCAGGCATCGGCCCATTTCTTCCTGGGGTATTGCGCCGTCCAGAGTGGCGATTATCCACTGGCGGAACGCTGTTTCCGGGAAGTGTTACGCCTCAAGCCACGGTCGAGCGGCGCCAAGTACAATTTGGCCAAACTGTATGTTCGGGAGGAGCGCTACGACGATGCCTTGGATCTCCTGCGCGACCTCCTGCGTGGCAAGAGTGGCGCCGCCGCGGTTCACGCCCTGCTGGGCAATATCTATGTCGCCTTGGATTATCCCGAGGAAGCGATAAAGGAGTATCAGGCAGTGTTGTTGCATGCTCCGGAGCTGGCCGAGCAGCACCCGGAATTGAAGCAGGATATCCCAGGCGATGACAGCGTCAGGGCTGCCCGCCTGCATCAGGTCTTCACGAGGATTCGTATCCCCTTCGGCAAACGGCGACGCCCGCGAAAAGATGCTCCAAGCCGTTCCGCTCGCCGCCAAAATTTGCGCCGCGCCCAAACTGCGGTGTGAATTTAACTCCCAGCCCCGCATGGCCAATCATCTGGTTTTCTTAATCTTCGACAGTTGTCGCTACGACAGCTTTGCCCGAGCCAACGCCCCGAACATGGCGCGGGTCGGTACGCTGGAACGCCGTTGGAGTTATGCTTCCTGGACAGCGCCGGCTCATTATGCCTTTCTCATGGGGATGATGCCGCATGCCAGCCCGCACGGGGTGTTCGCCTCCGAGGTCTATAAAAAGGAATTCAGCCAATGGGTTGATCGGTTGGGCATCCCTAACCTGTCCTTTCAGTCCTTTATACCCGAGCTTTCGTTACCGAAGGTGCTGCAAGGTTTGGGTTATTATTGCGTGGCCCGGGTCTCCCTACCGGTACTCAATCCGTTTACCCTGCTTAGCCGCCACTTCGATGACTACCGGTTGATGGAGAACCACAGCGATTTTGCCGGCATGATCGAGGGCATCGAATTCGAGGACGGGCAGCCGTACTTCTACTTTCTCAATCTGGGTGAAACCCATTATCCCTACATGCTGCCCAAGGAAAGCCTGCCGCATATTTCCGGGGTGCATGGCGTCTTCAAGGCGCTGGCCGATGGCCGCGATCCAGCCGGGGATGACGAGTTCTTCGATTCCCGGCAGATGCAATCCCTGCACCAGCAGCAGATCCGTTGCGTGGAATACTTGGACTCCCTGATGGATCGTCTGTTCGCCCGTTGTCCCGACAATACCCATGTCATCATCACCTCCGATCATGGCGAACTGTTCGGTGAGGACGGATATTTCGGCCACGGGCCGATCATGCACGAGAAAGTTTTCGAAGTGCCCTTCATCGAGGGGCGGGTGCCACGTTGATTTCCGCGTGGCTTCGCGTCAAACATAACTGGGGTGTATTGTTTACCCGACGATTTTTCACACTTTTCACCGAGTGAGGCAAGCATGGCTCAAGACGATGCTCAGGCGCGGCGCGCGCGATTGCAGGCGTTAAAGGAAAAGCATCAACGGCTCGATCAGGCGCCATTGCCGGAATCGCCAGAGATCCTGAGAAAGCCAGATCTGGAATCTGCGGAGCCGGCGCAGGTCCTGGAGGAGAATGCTTTGGACGGGCGTGGGTTGGGCGGAGGACGGGGCCTGTTCCGGAATCCGCCGATGGGAGAAGGTGGCGGTGACCCCCAGGCAGTATTGGAACGCTTCCCCCGGTTGAGGGAAATGCTGGCGCAGCGCCGGCAACAGGGTAGAGTGGCGGGTGGCTTCGGGGGTGGCATGGGACGCGGCGGTCGTTTCCGGGCAGCCTTGGATAGAGGAACGGAAACGCCGGCCCGTCCTTCTCCGCCGATATCTCAAACCGTGCCCGAGGCCGCGCCCCCCCTTCTCGACGACGACATCGCCATGACGAGTGAATCTTCCACGCCCTTCAGCACGTTCTCGCCGGAAATGCTGAGTCGTTATCGTGCCCAGTTGGAAAAGCGTATCGACTGGCTGGAAGAAACCCTGGACAAGGGACTCAAGGAACTGGAACTAATAGGCAAGCTGCAAAAGCGCTAGGCTGAAATAGGTGTAAAGAGCGTTTCTCCGTGCGTGCCCGTTACTAGCCAGTCCTGATTGACAGTGAAGGACCGATTCGGAGTTCCAGCGAGTGCCTAACAATCATGTCGATGGAATCGACACCCCCAACGATGAAAGTCCGGTACTTTCATGGCAACCTCGCAAAATGGCACTGCCATGCTAGGTTTTCTTGGGCGATCTGCGACGGAGGCGAGATTTCCGGCTGTTCGACCGTCCAGATTTGAATGCGTCGAGACCTTGCGTGCTGTGCTGGAACGGAGAGGTGCCAGAGGCTGACGGTGCACTGCCATCCAGTGCGATTGGAAGGAGCCCCGCCATCGGTTCTTGCCTTTCCCGCGAGAAGAAAATCCTGTCCAGACCTCAAGTTGTCGGAAATAACCATGCTTAGAGTTGCATTCAGCATCATTACGCTGATTGAAGATTCGATTCGGGACTGGGAGATCACATTGGATGAGGCGATTACCCTGGAAACCCGGTTGGTCACTGATCTGGGTTTCAGTTCCATCGATATCGTCCATCTCCTCGTGTCGATCGAGGAGCACTTTGGGCGGGGCCGCCTGGGTTTCGAGGGATTGCTGATGCAAGGCGATCAGTATGTCAGCGATCTCACCATCGGCGAACTGGTCGTCTTTGTCGAGCGAAAATTGCAGCGAGGTGACGGCGTATGACCCGGACCCTGTTCATCGGTCTGGATGGTGCCACCTTCACCCTGCTGGATGCAATGATCCAACCCGACCCCGACGGCGAGATCGTAATGCCGTTTCTCAGGTCTTTCATGGCGAGCGGGACACGGGCGGTGCTGCGCTCCACGCCCAACCCCCTCACTCCGCCCGCTTGGGTCTCGCTGATGACCGGGCGCTGGCCGGGCCAGCATGGAGTTTTCGACTTTCTGCGGGTGGCCGAACAGAATGGCGAGGGTTTTACGACTCTCTACGATGCCCGTGATATCCGGGTGGAGACGATCTGGGCCATTGCCAGCCGCCAACAGCGGCGCGTGGCGGCGCTCAACTTCCCGATTACCGCGCCGCCCCGGCCGGTCAACGGGTTTCTGTTGCCCGGTTTCGTTCCCTGGAAGCACCTGCGCCGCAACAGCTATCCCGAGTCGCTTTACGAACGTTTGCGTGCCCTGGATGGCTTCAACCCCAAGGAGCTGGCCTGGGATTTCGAGCGGGAAAATCAGTCGCTGGACGATCTTTCCGAAGCGGAGTGCGAAGCCTGGGTCGGATATCATCTGCCCCGCGAGGAGCAGTGGTTTCGGGTGGCCAGCCACCTGCTGGCCAGCGAACGGCCGGACTTGATGGCAGTGATGTTCGATGGCACCGACAAGATCCAGCATCAGGCTTGGCGCTTCCTGGAGCCGGCCTTGCTTAACAGCGACCCCTCGCCCTGGGAACGGCGGATGCGGGCGCTATGTCTGCGCTATTTCCGCCAGTTGGACCAGTATCTGGAGCGACTGGTGGCGCTGGCCGGTCCCGCGGCGCAAGTGTTCGTGGCCTCCGATCATGGTTTCACCCACAGTAACGAGGTGGTGCGGATCAACCGCTATCTGCATGAAAAAGGCTATTTGTTCTGGAAGCTGGCCGACGGCAGCGCGGAATTTGCCCGGCGCGAGGCCAGCGCCTTTTTCACCCATCTCGACTGGAAGAATACCGTGGCCTATTGCCATACGCCTTCCAGCAACGGCATTACGATCCGCGTCGCCCGCCATCCTGGTGAAGCCGGCATCGCCGCCGCCGAGTACCCGGCCTTCCGCGCCAAACTGATGGTCGATCTGGAAGCCTTGCGCGATCCTGCAAGCGGCGAGCGCATCATCCGCGCCATCCGCACCCGCGAGGACGTGTTTCCTGGGCCATCCATGAGTCAGGCTCCCGATCTGTTGTTGACCTTGCGCGATCACGGTTTTGTCTCGATAAAAAATCTGGAACCAGTGGTGTTGCCGCGTCCCTATCCAGTCGGTACCCATCATCCCGAGGGCATTTTCCTGGCTGCCGGTCCGGGTATCGTCGCCGGCCAGCATGGCGAGCCCCGCGACATCGTGGACGTGGCGGCCACCCTGCTATACAGCTTGGGCCTGGATATTCCCGGAGACTTGGAAGGGAGGGTACCAGAGGCTTTCTTCACCGCCGAACAACGGATTTCCCATCCGGTTCGCTTGGGTGATCCAACCCTGCCGGTCGCGGGTGGGACCAGCAAGACCACTGAAGCCAGCGCGGCTGAAAAAGCCAGGATTCTCGAGCAGTTGCATATGTTGGGCTATATGGAATAGTCGTGCCGGTCGTTCGTTTGCCAGGGATCAACCTCCATTATCTGCGGATGGATCGACGTCCGGACCCGGGCGCGCCCGGAGATGATGTGGTGATGGTGCACGGTCTGGCTGCCAATCTGGCGTTCTGGTACGCCCGTCTGGCACCAGCCTTCGCTGCAAGCCATCGTACTCTGCTGTTCGACTTGCGCGGCCACGGGCGCAGCACCATGAGCGTCAACGGATACTCACCCCGGATCATGGCCGAAGATTTGTGGCATCTCCTGCATCAGACGGGTGTCACCACCCTGCATCTGATCGGGCATAGTTTCGGCGGCTTGGTGGCGTTGCATTTTGCCCTGCGCCAGCCCCAGTGGGTGCGCAGTTTGACCCTGTTGGATACTCGAATTCCCACGCTGCAGGGGCTCCTGCCTCGCAACCCAGCCTATACACGGCGAATCCAGCCGTTTTTGGAAAGACTCGGTATCCAACTGGATGAGAGCGATCCCCTGTTCAGCCACCGTTTGCTGGAAGAGATGGCCAAGCTTTCTCTGGGTGCTCCCGAGCGGGTGCAGCGGTTGCCCGACCTGCATTTGCCGTTCACCGGGCCGGTCGGCCAGCGGGCGGCGCGTCACTGGTTACGCCTGCTGGAAGTGACCACCGCCCGGCGGGAACTGGCCGAGGACGGTCTGTCGCTGGTCGCACTGCAGACCCTGCGCCTGCCGACCCTGGCGATGTACGGCGAGTATTCCCAGGCGTTGCCCAGCGCGTATGGTCTGCGGGCCCTGTGGCCGCAGACCCGAGTCGAACTGGTGCCCAAGGCCGGCCATTTTTTTCCCGTGTCCCAGCCGGAACTGTTGATTCGGGTCTGGCGAGATTTCCTGACCAATCTGGCGCAGCCGCCATGCGGAATGCACGATGCCTGATCCTCTCATTATTCTCTGTCCACTTCGTTCCTTTTCCTCGGTGGTTTGCGGCATGTTGGGCCAACACCCGGATATGTACGGAATGCCGGAGCTGAATCTGTTCCTGGAAGATAACCTGGGCGCCCTGCTGCAGCGGCACCAGCGTACTCGCCCCTTTGCGGTGCATGGCTTGTTGCGCGCCTTGGCGCAGTTGCACGACGGCGAGCAGACCGAGGCTACAGTGCGCCGCGCACAGCACTGGCTCGACGCGCGTCTGGAATGGGCCACGGGGCGGGTGTTCACCTACCTGGCCGATCGAGTCGCGCCCCGGATTCTAATCGACAAAAGTCCGGCGACGGTGATGAGTCCGCGTGTCCTGCGGACCATGCACGGCATTTGCCCCAGTGCCAGTTATCTGCATCTGTCCCGTCATCCCCGCGCGACCGGCAAATCCATTCTGGAACTGGTGCGGCACAATCACGAATGGAACGGTCCAGCCGATCCCGACCGGGTCGACCCCGAGCGGCTTTGGTATGTCGCCCACCATAACATCGTGGCATTCACCCGCACTCTGCCTTTCGGTCAGTGCATGCGGATCAAGGGTGAGGATCTGTTATCGGCGCTTGATATTTATCTGCCGCAGATCGCGGAATGGCTGGGGGTGCGGACCGATCAAGCGGCGATCGAGGCGATGAAGCATCCGGAGACCTCGCCCTATGCCTGTCTGGGGCCGGCCAATGCTCAGATGGGTAACGATCCCAATTTTCTCAAGGATCCGCGCCTGCGTCCGTCCCGCGCCCAGGAGCAACCCCGTTTGGAGGAAGAACTGGATTGGCGTCCCGGTAGTTATTTTTCCCGTCCGACCCTGAAGCTGGCCCGGGAGTTCGGTTACCAATGACGGATGAAGCCGCGATGTTGAACGCCCAGCGATTCCAGTTAATTGGCAGGGGAGGTCTGGGCAATCCACGCAGCCGGGTGGCGCAGTCCATGGCCTATTTCCAGGACGCCTTGTACGTTGGGGTGACTCATCCTCGTGGCGCCAGTCCCGAGGATCGGGCTCGTATTCTGCGCTACGACCCGCTTCGAGCGGTTTGGAATACGGTTTTTGTCTCGCCGCTGACCGAGCCCGACAGCCGCGCCTTCGCCCGTGACGTGCTGCGGCGTCGTGCCCCCGCCCAGCACAGCACCAGCGCCGTGCCGCGCTATCGCGGCTTTCGCGCGATGACGGTGTTCCAAGGCCGTTCCGATCCCACGCCCGCGCTTTATGTCGGCACAATCTGTCATTGGGGCGCGGATTTACTGCGTTCCCTAGACGGTGAGTGCTTTGAGGCGGTGCCACTAATAGATTTGGATCGCGGACGATTGCTATCCTTCCGCACCCTGCTTGGCCATGGTCGCAAACTGTTCATCGTTCCGACCGGCGCGGTGAATGAGCAACAGTTCGATCATAATTTCAGTGGCGATCCCATGGTTTATGTGACTGACGATCCGGTGAACGGCGTTTGGCAACCGGCCATGGAACCGGGGTTTGGTGATCCATCCAACCGCGCCATTACCGCCTTGGCAAGTTTCGCCAACCATTTATACGCAGCAACCGGCAATCCTGAACGCGGCTTCCAACTCTGGAAGACCAGCACCCGGGGCAAGCCGCCCTATCGTTGGCATCTGGTGCTCCGGGACGGCGCCGGGCGCTACAATCTCAACGCCTTGGTGCCGGCCCTGACGGTTTTCCATGGCGCTTTGTATGTGACGACGGGACTGCCGGGACTGGGTTACGATTCAGCCAATGACATCGGTCCCGCCGCCGCCGAACTGTTGCGCGTTTACGCCGATGACCGCTGGGAATTGGTGGTGGGCGAACCCCGCTTTTCTTCAACCGGTTTGAAAGTGCCCTTTGCGGTCCGGGGACCGGGCTTCGACGATTTCTATAATTCCGTACTGTGGAGCATGGTGGCCCATGATGGTTGTCTGTACGTTGGCACCCATCACTGGGCATCTTTCGAGTGCGCCCTGACGGGCCAGCCGCTTCAGGGTGGTTTTCAATTGTGGGCCAGCGAGGACGGCGATCAGTGGCAGGCGGTGGCTGCCACCGGGTTTGGCGACCCTTTCCAAATCGGTGTCCAAACCTTACTCTCCACGCCGGCGGGGTTGTTTGTAGGCAGTTCGAACCACCAGGAAATCGCCAGGCGCTATCGACGACAAGGCGCGAGCATGGCCGCCGGTGCTGGCGGATGCGCGGTGTGGCTCGGGAGATAGCAGCCATGTTCGCTGGAGAGACTTCCACGAGGATTCTTTAAAGCATGCGCCAGATGTTTGAATGGCTGCTTTGTGGGCTGGTCGGTTTCGGCCTGATGACGGGATGCTACGCCGGTGACGACAATACCGTCGCGCCTGGCCCGGCCCGACCGGCGACTCTGGGAAGCATTCAGAAAGGCGTGCTCCAACAAGTGAGCTTGCCCTATGAAAGGTTGCCGCGCAGTTATTTGATCTACGTGCCTCGCAACTATAATCCTGACCGCGCCGTGCCGCTGATCCTGGTATTTCACGGTGGTCTGGGCAATGCCGAGAGAATGCCGTTGCTGACCGGCATGAACGAACTGGCCGAAGAGAAGAGTTTTATCGTGGTCTATCCCAACGGTACCGGACGCAATCCCGAAGGCAACCGCTTTACCTGGAACGCCGGTCTCTGTTGCGGCATCGCCCAGCGTAATGACGTGGACGATGTCGGCTTCACCAAAGCAATCATCGATCAGGTATCGAATCAGTTCCGGATCGATGCCAATCGGATTTACGCCACGGGGATCTCCAACGGCGCCATGATGGCCTACCGGCTGGCGTGCGATCTGTCCGACCGAATTAGCGCCATCGCACCGGTAGCCGGTACCCTCATGACCGAACGATGCAACCCCGCGCGTCCGATTCCAGTGATCCACTTTCATGGCCTTGCGGATCAGAACGCACCCTTCGAGGGTGGAATCGGTGTCCGTTCAATCGTTGGGGTGCCCCATCGTTCGGTACCGGATACCATCGACTGGCTGCGGCAATACCACCAATGTCAGGGGCAGGGTAGGGATACCAGGATTGGCGATGCCAACATCGAGCAGTTCAGTTGCCGCAGGGGTGGTCCCGTCGTGCTGGTCACCATCGATGGCGGCGGGCACACTTGGCCAGGTGGCCAACGTAGTGATCGCTGGGGGCGGAATGAGTACTCCAGCCACTCGATTTCCGCTAGCCGCGAGATGTGGCGTTTCTTCGATACGCTCGGTGCTTCACGCATGCCTGGTTCGCCGGACGCCAACCCTGAATCGCGCCGGAATCTTGTCCCCGATGGCTAACGCGATCATTGTTCTCGGCGCCTCGCACTGGCTGTCTTCACTGGTCGGCGCCATGCTGGGCCAGCACCCGCAACTTTACGGTTTGCCGGAGCTTAACCTGTTTGTCGCCGATACCGTGACGCAGTGGCACGATTATCACACCCACCGCCAGGACCAGCCCCAAGCTACCCACGGTCTGGTGCGTGCCTTGGCGCAATTGCACGAAGGCGAGCAGAGCGAGGCTAGCGCCCGCCGGGCCTGGAGCTGGCTGGCGGACCGGCGCGACTGGAGCATCGCTCGGATAATCGCTCATCTGGCCGCTGCGGTGGCGCCCCGGATTCTGGTAGACAAGAGCACCACCAGTTCGGTCCAATGGGGCTTTCTGATCCGGGCCTACAAGGCGGTGCCCCAAGCGAATTTCCTGCATGTAACTACTCACCCGCTGGCGGTGGCCCATGCCCTCCTGGACCAGCGCGAGGAGCCACCACCCGAGCAAGGCAAATGGTTGCAGCAGAAGTTGAAGCTTTGGTATCACCACCACAGCGCCATTCTGGATTTCGCTTCGGTGTTGCCGGAGGGTCAGTGCGCGAGCGTGCGGGGGGAATTGCTGCTGACCCAAGATGAATGCTATTTGCCGCAGATCGCCCAGTGGCTGGGGATTCGGGACGATGCCGATGCGATTGAGGCGATGCGCCACCCCGAGCATTCACCCTTTGCTAGGCCGGGACCGGTCAATGCCCGCTGGGGCGATGATCGCAAGTTTTTGCTGTCGCCGACTCTGCGGCGCCCCGAATTGACCTTGCCGCCCCTGCGTGAGGATCCGCTGCTAGCCCAGATTCCGGATCCCGAACTGACGCAGGCGGTCGGCGAGTTGGCCAGACAGATGGGGTACGGTTGAATGTCCGGCGTTCCATCCGACTGGTTTCATGCCATCGAATGTTTAACCCGTGGCGCGGGGTCGACCGCGGTGACTGCTCTCGCCGGAATGGAGTTTGACGGCGCGTTCCATCTCGCCACCCGGATGCCCGCCGGTGTTAAGGTAGTCCGGCGCGGGATCGATCAACCGTACTGGCGGGCGGTATATCCAACCGTGAGAGGTGAAGTCGCCTCGATTCTTGCCGAACCGGCGAGGTCACCCTTCCTCCCGGGTTTGACCTTCGCCATTGCGGCTGGAAATCGTCCTCGGCTGTTCACCAATGCCTTTCATGACCATGGTGTGGCGCTGGCCTGGAGCGATACCGGAGAGTGCTTTCTGCCGGTGGCCGAATTCCCCGGCGGCTACGGCCCGGTGACCGCATTGCTGGGTTGCCAGGGTCGACTCTTCGTGGCGGTGGCCGGTGACGCGGCGAGCGGCAGGGCGCCTGCCCTGCTGTGGAATGAAGGTCCCGCTTGGGAAAGATGGCGACCGATGGTTGAGTCCCCATTTGGCGATTCCGCCCATGTCATGATCACCCACCTGATCGCATGGCAGGGGCGGCTTTACGCGGCGGTGGCCAACGATGAGCGAGGCTTTCAACTCTGGTGGGCCGGGCTGACCCCGGAGGGCATGGCAGAGGATTGGCATTGCGTGCTGCGCGATGGCGCCGAGCGCCATACCGGCAACCGCGAGATCCTCGCGCTGACGGTTTGGAACGATAAACTCTGTCTGGCCGCCGGTCGGACCGGGCAGACCGCCGCCAACGCCAGGCCATTGGGAGTGGATTTGTTACGGGTGGACCAGGATGATCGTTGGGAAATCCTGGCGGGTGCAGTGCGTTTCACCCCACAGGGTCTCAAGGTGCCGCTGGCCTCGCTTGGGTCCGGTCTCGGCGATCCCGCTCGCGCTAACCTTCTGGGTCTTTTCAGCCATCGCGGTACCCTGTATATTGCGGCCGGCACCTTGCCCGAAGCCGGGGAACCGATTCGCCAGCAGTTGTGGGCCAGTAGCGACGGGGAACAGTTTGAGCCCCGGGAATGGCCGGGGCTGCTTGTCGAAGCTGCCCAGCCGCTGCTGGGGTTGATCCATCTGGGCGATCACCTCCTGGCTTGCACCGGTACCACGGCGCGTTTTAGCGCGGCGGACCCCGATATTGCGGAACCTGGCGCGGCGATTTCCACCGCCGCGGGACCTGGCACTGATTCCCTGCCGCCCGGACTGACGGTTTGGCGGTTGTCTCTGTGAATGCGTCAAAAACCACTGCATCGGCGCCGCTGTTCATTCTCGGCTCGCCGCGTTCCTTCACCTCGGTGATCTGCGCCATGCTGGGCCAGCATCCGGCCCACTACGGAGTACCGGAACTCAATCTGTTCATCGAACCTGATATGCGGCGGTTGTGGCTGCGCCTGACCGGCCAGCGCCAGTTCATGATGCACGGATTGCTGCGGGCGATCGCCCAGATCTATGCCGGAGAGCAAACCCTGGCCAGCATCGACCTGGCGCGTCGTTGGATCCTGCGCCGGCTTTCCCGTACCACCGGTGAAGTTTATCGGGAGTTAGCCATCCGGGTGTCTCCCTTACGCATCGTGGACAAGAGCCCGGTCTATTGCGCCAGCCCGCGCTATCTGCGGCGTATCGCCGAAACGTTTCCCGAAGCCTGCTACATCCATTTAGTCCGGCACCCGCGTACCCAGGGGGAATCGTTGTTGCGTCTGAATCCGTTGCTGGCCGCGATGGAAAACGCTTATGACTACAGCACCTTGCCCCCCACTCTGGACCCTCAGGTCACTTGGTGCCGGACGCAGAGCCATATTCTGGCGTTTCTGGCCGATATTCCCTGGGAGCGGCAGCGGACGATCCGGGGCGAGGACTTGCTGAACGATCCAGAGTCGCATCTGCGAATGTGCGCCACCTGGTTGGGGGTGGCCGATAGCCCGGAGGCGATGGAAGCCATGCTGCATCCGGAGGCGTCGCCCTATGCCTCCCTCGGGCCTTTCGGAGCGCATCTTGGCAACGATATCAACTTTCTCAAGGATCCCCGCTTCCGCCCCGGCCGTATCACCGCCAGCAGCTTGGTTGGATTATTGCCTTGGCGGTCCGACGGTCGGGGGTTCAATCCGCAAACCCTGCAACTGGCCGAACGGCTCGGCTATGTTTGATCCAATTGAATGCCGCCTTATGTCTTTATTCATGGAACTGTAAATGGACCCCGCCGTAGAGAAACGACTGTCGGCCTTGGAGCGTCTGCGCGCCCGGGGACGTTTTGGTTTCACCACCGCTCCGGCCGGCGATGAAGCCGGCGCGGGTCCTGTCCGGGCGGAAGAACCGGAATCCACCATGGCGGATGGCTTATTGGAGACGTTATCCCCGCCGGCGCCCGCCTCCGTTCCGAGGGTTACGGCCGAGCAATTGAGTCAGTTGCTCGACATGCAGCCGCCCGAGTTCGATTTCAACAAGGTCTTTGATCCGGGGTCCAGCACCCTGGAAGAGATCGACCAGCGCTGTCGCGAGCTACGGTACCGGGTCACCTGGCTGGAAGCGGTGTTGGCCGTGACCCGCGAGGAACTCGCCCTTTTTGAGGAAGCCGGAAAATCCTTGGGACTACCCAAGCCGATTGATTGCGACCTACCTAATCCTTTGTTCCCGCCTCGATGATCGCCACCATCGGACTTGCAGGTAACCGTTTTTATCCTTCCCCCGAGCCTGGCCTGCGTTTTCAGGATTTTTACAAGATTTGCGCCAACGGTTTCGGTGATGGCAACAACGCCTATGCTCATTGCATGGCTTGGTACCGGGATGCCCTGTATGTCGGCACGACCCGGGCCAATTTCTGCCTGATCAAGGAACGGCTTGGCATCGATATCGGTGTCTGGCCGGTGGAGTGTCCCCACAAGTTGCTGTCCGAGGAGTTCGAAACCCTGCAGGCCCGCGCCGAAATTTGGAAGTACCATCCCGTGCAAGCTGCCTGGACGCGGGTCTATCGGGCGCCGCTGGTGGTGGGCAATCACGGCGGCACGATGAGCCGCGATCTGGGTTATCGGGGGATGGTGATTTACCAGAGCGCCAGCGACCCCGAACCTGCTTTGTATACCAGTAACTGGTCGCGGGCCAACGGCGATGGCCCGCTACTGCTGCGCTGCCGCGATGGTGCGACTTTCGAGGTGGTCGGCCGGTTGGGCAGGATCGGCGGTCAGCCAGTCACCAGTCTGCGAGCCTTGGTGCCTTTCAAGGGGCAATTGTTTATCGCGCCTACCGGCGCTGCCCAAGGCAATCCCAATACTTCTCGGGTGCCTGAAATCTACGCCACCCGCGATCCCGTCCGGGGGGACTGGATCCTGGTCAACGAACCGGGCTTCGGCGATCCTGGTAATCTGACCATCTTCGAGATGGCGGTATTTGAGGACCGTCTCTATGCCGGAACCCTCAATAACCAGGGTTTTCAGTTGTGGCGTACCGCTGCCGAGGATCGACCGCCGTACCGCTGGGAAAAGGTGCTCGAAGGCGGTGCCGGGCGCGGGTCACTGAATCAGCTGGTCGCCAGCATGCAGGTTTTTCGGGGTGCGCTCTATCTCGGCACCGGCATTCAAAATGGCGGCTACGATTACACCCACAAGATCGGCCCGGCCAGCGCGGAAATACTCCGGGTTCGGGGCGACGGTTCCTGGGATCTCATCGTCGGTAACGCCCGGGATACGGTCCAGGGTTTCAAGCGTCCCTTGAGCGGGCTCGGCGCCGGTTTTGGCAATTTCTTCAATGCCTATCTGTGGCGGATGGGTGTCCACGATGGTTGGCTCTACGCCGGCACCATGGACTGGAGCAACACGCTGCGGTATGCCGATTTGGAACGACGGTCCCCGAGGGTTAGCCGTCTCTACGAATTGATCGGGGTGGAAAACATCGTCGCGCGGCAGGGCGGATTCGAGTTGTGGCGCAGCAGCGACGGTGAAAATTGGTTGCCGGTCAACCGCCAGGGCTTCGGAAATCCCTACAACTATGGGCTTCGCACTCTGGTCTCCACGCCGCATGGTTTTTTTCTCGGTACCGCCAATCCCTTCGGCCCCCGGGTGGCCGTCCGCCGCGGGGACCAGTGGCGTTACGAGGATAATCCCCAGGGTGGCCTGGAAATCTGGCTGGGTCGCCGTTAAGCCGTGTCAAGCATTCCCAAGCTGCGGGATGATCTGGTCATCACCTGCGACAACCGCGAGCAGGGGACGGTCTACGTCATCCGCGATCCGGTCTGGAACGAAACCTTCGAGTTCGGCGAGAAGGAATATTTCCTCATTACCCGACTCGATGGTCGCGCCGCGCCAGAGGTCCTGCTGCAGGCCTTTCAACAACATTACCAGCAACGCCTCACACCTGCCTATCTCGACAAGTTCCTGACCAGTCTTTCAGGTTGGGGGTTGCTGGCGGATACTCCGAAAACCTCACCGGCAACGGCGGCAAGTATGGATGAAGCGCCGGAACCGTCCGAACCGTCCGAACCGTCCCGATCACCTGAAGCGAACCGGCATTTTCCTGGCGCCGAAGCCGACGATGCCTGGCTGGCCTTGCTCGATGCGCTCAAGCCTGGCGGGCGGGAGCCCGGCAAGCGTACTCCCTCTTATTACCGGCGTTTGGTGAAAGCGACCGCGCTCATGGATTTCCTGGCGCGGTTGATTCGTCCGCTGGCATCCTTGATCTATCTGTTACCGCTCGGTTTTGGACTGGCACTGGTGGCGCTGATGTACAACGCCGCGCATCTGAAAACCGATCTGAGTTATTTTTGGGGACCTGTCACTCCTCTTCAGCATATCCTTCTGCATCTGCTGATCAATTTGATGATAGTCAATTTCCTGAGCCATTGGCTGGAGGGTGTAGTCAATATCGCATTGGGGGGACGGGTCGAGGGCGTTGGCGTTTTCTTGTTGTTTGGTGTCCTGCCACGCTTTCATGTCGAACTGGACGGTCTCGATCGATTGTCGCGAAACCAGGTGCTTTGGGTGCTGGCAACCCCCACCTTGGTCAAAATCGCGTTGTTCGGCCTTAGTGTGCTGGGCTGGTTGCTGAGTCGCGATACCGGTACCCGGCTGCCGTTCTTCTGGCTGAGCCTGATGCTGATGACGACGATCATGTTCGTGATTAGCAGCAATCCCTTGGGCGCGGGCGATGGTTACCGATGGCTGACGGCTTATCTGGATACTCCCAATCTACGTCTCCAGGCCATTCGCGCCCTGTTCCGCCGAGGTTCCGTAAGGGAAGATGAGCGTGGTCGACGCTCCGCTTTTGTAGCCTATGCCCTGGCGGTCTGCGTCTACTTTCTGGCGCTGTTTGGGTTGACGCTTTATCTGATTGGCGATTGGCTGCGTCTTCATTTCAGCGGTACCGGTATCGCTCTGTTCCTCATTTTGCTGACTTGGGCGGGGTGGAGCCTCCTGCGAGCATTTCGCAAGCGGACCGCCGAGCGTCAGGCCCGTTATCGGTCGCGGCCGGCGGCGGCGAGGAGCAAGGCCGGACGACCAGTCACCCCTGCGCTGGCGAGCGAACCAGTAGCCGCGCTCCCGGCTCAAACCCGGCGGTGGACGGCACCGCTTCTGCTGGTTCTCGCGATCTTGGTCGGGGCCTTGCCTTATCCCTACGAAACCGGTGGTTCCTTTGAGTTGATGCCGATTCAGAGTCGGGAATTGTACGCCCAGACTTCGGGCATCGTGGAGCAAGTGTTCTATGAAGGGGGGGACTGGCTGCAGGCCGGTGTCCCGATCGCTCGCCAGTCATCCTATCGTCAGGAGCAGCAGGTTGCGATTACCCGGGCGGCCATCGACCGCCAACAGGCCAACCTGGATAAACTGCTCAACACTCCACGTCCGGAGGAAGTGACCATCGCCGATCGCGAACTCCAGGTCGCCGTGGCCGAGGAGAAGTTTCAGCGCAGCGAATTGACCCGGCAACGGGAGTTGTTGCGGCGCGGCTTCACGTCGGAGCAACAGTTTGAGGCGACGGAAAGCAAGCTGGAGGTGGATCGCCAGCAGGTGCAGAAACAGCAGGCCAATCTCGATCTGGTCAGGGCCGGTCCCTATCCCCAGGATATCGATGCGGCGCGGGCCGAACTGGAGCGTCTCAAGGCACAACTGGTGCTGGATCAGGAACAGTTGGCCCGCACCCGGTTGATCATGCCGATCGATGGACGGCTGACCGACCTGAAGTTGCGGAATCTGACCGGCAAGTATCTTGAAGAGAGCGATTTGTTCACCACCGTGCAGGATGATCGAGTGTTGCGGACCGAGATCAGCGTGCCGGAAGCGGATTTACCCTTCGTGGCGCTGGGCGCTGGCGCCCGGCTCAAGCCATGGGCCTATTCCCAGCGCTACTTTACCGGCAAGGTCACCCAGATTGACACCGCTACCAGCGATACCCCTACCGGCCGGGTAGTCAAGGTCATCCTGGAGGTACCCAACCCGGAGGGTCTACTGAAACCGGGGATGACGGGCTATGCCAAAATTGCCGCGGAGGAGGAACCGCTGGCGGTGGCCTTCACCCATCGGCTGGTGCGCTTTGTGACTGTGGAGATGTGGTCTTGGCTGCCTTAGCCACTGGTTTTGGACGGGAAAACTTGCCGACAGCTTTTCCACAAGGAGTTGGCCAATTATCAGGTGACGGATGAGTCTGGCTACTCGCCAACCGCCATACACCCCGGGTGTCTTGGACGAACGCCTCATGCAGGTTTATTCAACCAATTAAGTTATTATAATTTAATAAGTTGACTTAACATTAAAAGGGCTGTTCAACCTGCCAAAAACTCAATATCTATTTCAGGCATAATTCACCACCTTTTCCTCGACTCTCGGTGGACTCGCCATGCTCCCCGTCATCGCCCTGGTCGGCCGGCCCAACGTGGGCAAATCCACCCTGTTCAATTCCCTGACCCGCACCCGCAACGCATTGGTGGCGGATATGCCCGGTTTGACCCGCGACCGGCAGTACGGCATCGGCCAGCGTGGTCCGAGTCCCTACGTGGTGGTGGATACCGGCGGCCTGACCGGCGAGGATGAAGGTCTGAGCGGACTGGTGGCGCGGCAGGCGTGGCGGGCCATCGAGGAAGCCGACGCCGTGCTGCTGCTGGTGGACGGCCGCGCCGGGCTGACGGCCACCGACGAAGAGATCGCCGGCCAGTTGCGTCGGGCCGGCAAGCCGGTGCATCTGGTGATCAACAAGGCCGAACACCGCGATCCCGATCTGCTCGGCGCGGATTTTCACGCCCTCGGCCTGGATCACCTGCACGTGATCGCCGCCGTTCATAACCAGGGCGTCGAAACCCTGATGGAGGAAGTGTTCGCCGCGCTCCCGGCCACGAGCAAGGAGGACGAGGCGGTGGTGCCGGAAGAGCCCGAGCGCATCATCAAACTGGCGGTGGTCGGCCGACCCAACGTCGGCAAATCCACCCTGGTCAACCGTCTGCTGGGCGAGGAGAGGATGCTGGCCTGCGACATGCCCGGCACCACCCGCGACAGCGTCGCCGTGCCGTTCGAGCGCGACGGCCAGCGTTACGTTTTGATGGATACCGCCGGCGTGCGCCGCCGCGCGCGGGTCAGCGAGGCGGTGGAGAAATTCAGCGTCATCAAGGCGCTGCAAGCCATCGAACAATCGCATGTGGCGGTGCTGGTGCTGGATGCCCGCCAGGGCATCAGCGACCAGGATGCCAGCCTGCTGGGCCTGATCCTGGACAGCGGCCGGGCGCTGGCGATAGGAGTCAACAAATGGGATCACCTCGACCCCGATACCCGCGCCCGGGTGAAAAGCGATCTCGACCGCCGGCTGAATTTTCTCGACTTCGCCAAAATCCATTTCATTTCCGCCCTGCACGGCACCGGCGTCGGCGAGCTGCTCGGTTCCGTCCGGGAAGCCTACGCCGCCGCGACCCGCAAACTGTCGACGCCCGAACTGACCCGCATCCTCGAAGACGCCCTGGCCGCCCATCAGCCGCCGCTGGTCCAGGGTCACGGCATCAAGCTGCGCTACGCCCATCAAGGCGGCCAGAACCCGCCCATGATCGTAATCCACGGCAACCGGGTCGGGCACGTCCCGGACTCCTATCGGCGTTATCTGATCGGCGTCTACCGCAAGCGGCTGGACTTGTGGGGCACGCCGATCCGCATCGAATTCCGCGGCGGCGAAAATCCCTATCAACCCGCGCCGGCGGCACGCGGTCGTCGGCCCAGGACGGGCGGACGCCGGAAGCAGCGGTGATTGAAGCCCCACTCCCCAAATCCCTCTCCCGGACGGGGGCGAGGGGAGTGGACGCTGGCGTTTAACTCAAATCCGCCAGCAGCGACCGGCGCAGGTTGTCGCCGACCGCCGCGACCACGGCGGTATATTCCGGATGTTCCACCCCGACGGCCAGCGGCGCGCCCCGCTTCAGCCGATCCTTCATCGCCGGAGTCAGTTCGAAGCGCAGAAAATGCACGGCGCTGGTCTTTTCCTCGTTCTCCCGCTCCAGGTCTTCGTCCGCGATCGCCGGAACGCGGTCGCAGCCTTCGACCCGCACCCAGATCGCATCCTCGATTCCCTTCAGGCGCGCGAGTCTTTGCTGGCGCTCCTCGACGTCCGGATATTCGATCAGCAAGGTCGCCTTGAAGTTGGCGCCATCCGGCACCAGCGGGTTGTAGGCTTCCAGTTCGCCGTCGATGCCGTCCTCCTCGAAAATCTTCTCGATCCGCAGCATCTCCTGGATCTGATAGCGGATGGTCAACTCGTCCTCGAACAGCAGGGTTAGATGATCGCCCAGCGCCAGGTTGCGATTCTTCTTGTGGGCGAGCACCCGCGCGCGAAAGGCCGGGCGCTCGCGGGCGTATTGCTCCAGAGACATCAGGCTGTCCCGGGTGATGGGCGGCATGGTCGGTTCCTCGCGGTTAAAGTCCGTAGGCGATCCGGACGAGCGAGATGGGGTGCTGCTTCCGCGCCTGGGTCTCGCCCATGCCCTGACAGATGTGGCGGCCGGCGATGGCGCAATCCGAACTCACGTAATCCGGATTCGCCGCGGCCATCTGCTTGAAGACCGGCTTGCCGATCTTCATGGACATTTCGAAATACTCGCTCTTCACGCCCCAGGTGCCGTCGTGGCCGGCGCAGCGCTCCACGGTGTTGACGGTCGTGCCCGGGATCAGTTGCAGCAGTTCGCGCGTCTTCTGGCCCATGTTCTGCACTCGGAGGTGGCAGGGAATGTGGTAGGAAACCGTCCCGAGCGGCTGTTTGAAATCGGTCTTGAGGAGACCGTCCCGGTTGCGCAGCGCCAGGTACTCGAACGGGTCGAACATGGCCTCGGCCACCGCCCGCACGTCCGCCTCGCCTGGATACATCAAGGGCAGTTCCTGTTTGAACATCAGGGTGCAGGAAGGAATGGCGGTCAGAATCGCGTAGCCGTCGCGGGCTACTCGCGCCAGCACGGGGATGTTGATTTCCTTGAGCCGGTTCACGGATTCCAGGTCGCCGAGTTCCAGTTTCGGCATCCCGCAGCACGCCTCCTTTTCGACGAGGATCGTCGGAATCTCGTTGTGGGCGAGAATTTTGAGCAGGTCGTGGCCGATGCCTGGCTCGTTGTAGTTGATGTAGCAAGTGGAGAAAACCGCCACCTTGCCGGGAGTGCGCTGGCCGTCGCGCACCGGGAAATGCCGCTCGGCCTGGGCGTTGGCGCGGAAGCGCTTCGGCGCGTAATCGGGAAGCTGACGGTCCTTGTGGACCTTCAGCATCTTGTCCATCGCGCCGCGCAGCGCTTTGTTTTTGTTGGTGGCATTGACGGTCTGCGCCACCACGGGAATGGCCAGCAGCTTGCCCAGGGCGTCGGTGCTGGTCAGCAGCTTGTCCCGGAAGGTGACCTGGCCCTTTTTGAACTTGACCGCCTTGGCTCGCAGCATCAGATGCGGGAAATCCAGATTCCAGGGATGCGGCGGCACGTAGGGGCATTTGGTCATGAAGCACACGTCGCAGAGATAGCACTGGTCCACCACCTCGCCGTATTTCGCTTTGGGGATGCCGTCCACCTCTCCGGTTGCACCCTCGTCGATCAGGTCGAACAGCTTGGGGAAAGCGTTGCACAGGCTGACGCAGCGCCGGCAGCCGTGGCAGATGTCGAAGACCCGCTCCAGTTCGGCGAACAGCGAGCCTTCGTTGTAGTAGTCGGGGTTTTTCCAGTCGATGGGATGCCGTCTCGGCGGCTCCAGATTGCCTTCGCGGACGCTCATGTCGGCCTCTCTCCGGGTGACGGTTTGGGATAGGGGGCGGGCGCGCGGCCCGCCGCCCTTCAACACTCAGTCGACCAGGGCGTCCAGGGCTTTCTGGAAGCGGTTGGCGTGGGAGCGCTCGGCCTTGGCCAGCGTCTCGAACCAGTCGGCGATTTCGTCGAAGCCTTCGGCGCGGGCGGTCTTGGCCATGCCCGGATACATGTCGGTGTATTCGTGGGTCTCGCCCGCGACCGCCGACTTCAGGTTGTCGCGCGAGGAACCGATCGGCAGGCCGGTGGCCGGATCGCCCACCTGGGCCAGATAATCCAGGTGGCCGTGGGCGTGGCCGGTTTCGCCTTCCGCCGTCGAGCGGAACAGGGCCGAGACGTCGTTTTGCCCCTCGACGTCTGCCTTGTTGGCGAAGTACAGATAACGCCGGTTGGCCTGCGACTCGCCGGCGAAGGCCGCTTTCAGATTGTCTTCCGTCTTGGAACCTTTGAGCTGCATGGGCGCGAACTCCTCATTTGGTGGATTGATCGATCGCAAGACCCCGTGAATTTTGGGGTCAAATCGAGTGTAGTTCGCGATCGGCAAGCGCGCCAATTGATGAGCGCAATGACGTCGATAGCCATTATTTATCGTTAACCCGAATCGGCCCGGGCGGTCGTTCACCGATCCAGGTAGCGTTTCAGCAAGCCTTCGTAGGCATCGATCCGGCGGTCGCGCAGATAGGGCCAGTGACGTCGCACCTGCTCGGAGCGGCCCAAGTCCAGTTCCACCGCCAGCGTGGCCGGCTGGTCGGGGGGGGCGGTGGCGAGCCATTCGCCCTGCGGACCGACGATGAAGCTGGTGCCCCAGAACTGGGCGCCTGGGGTTTGGCCGGAAGGGTCGGACTCGAATCCGATCCGGTTGCAGACCGCCACCGGAATACCGTTGGCGACGGCGTGCGCCCGCTGGATGATGATCCAGGACTCCCATTGCCGCTGGCGCTCGTCCTCGTCGTCGTGAGGATTCCAGCCGATGGCGGTCGGATACAGCAGCAGTTCGGCGCCGGCCAGCGCCATCAGCCGGGCTGCCTCGGGAAACCACTGATCCCAGCACACCAGCACGCCGAGCCGCCCGACCGAGGTGTCGATGGGGGCGAAGCCGAGGTCGCCGGGAGTGAAATAGTATTTCTCGTGGTAGCCGGGATCGTCGGGAACGTGCATCTTGCGGTAGGTTCCGGCGATGCGCCCATCCCGTTCCAGCACCACGGCGGTATTGTGATACAACCCCGGCGCGCGCCGCTCGAACAGCGAGGCGACCAGCACGATGCCCAATTCGCCGGCCACCGCCCCCAATGCCTCGGTCGAAGGGCCGGGTATCGATTCGGCGAGGTCGAACCGGTCGGAGTGTTCGGTCTGGCAGAAATACAGGCTGGCGTGGAGTTCCTGGAGCAGAACCAGTTGCGCGCCGTGGCCGGCGAGGTCGCGGACGCCGGCGATGGTCGCGGCGAGATTGGCGGCCCGGTCCGCGGTACAGGCATGCTGGACCAGACCGACGTTCAGGATTTTGGGGTGCATCTTGAGTGGGCCATGAAGCAAAAGGGCTTACCCGGCCGGGTAAGCCCCTGGTTTCTGGTGCCGGAAAGAGGATTCGAACCTCCGACCTGCTAATTACGAATCAGCTGCTCTACCGCCTGAGCTATTCCGGCAATATTAGGAGCGGGAAATATAGCCCACTCGGCCCCGAGGTACAAGGTGGCGGGAAAGAACCACCGTTTGCGCCGCTCAGACATCCTTCAGGAACTGGCGGATCGCGGGGAGGTGGCGGCGGCTCACTTCCAGCCGGTCGGGGATGTTGTGAAAGGTCAGGTTCGCGCCGCCGTCTCTGGTTTTCTCCAGGCCCGCGACATGCACGGCCATCGCCAGCGCGTTGCGATGGACCCGCACCACTCTCGACCCCAGTTCGGTTTCCAGGGTTTTCAGCGATTCCTCGATGAGCGCTTCGCCGTGGCGGTGGTGGACGGTCACGTATTTCTGGTCGGCCTGAAAGTAGAACACGTCCGCAAGGGGGATCATTTCCAGGCGCTGGCCGATGCGGGCGCGGATATGGGTGCGGTTGGGTCCCGTCGGTTCGGCGGTCAGGCTGGCCAGTTGCGCGCGATTGACCCGGCCCGCGTTGGCCAGCGCCCGCTCCAGCCGCTCCAGCCGCACCGGCTTGAGCAGATACGCGACAGCGTGGGCGTCGAAAGCGTCCAGTGCGTATTCGCCGTAAGCGGTGATGAAGACGATGGCCGGCGGTTGCGCGAGTTCCATCAGCCGGTGGGCGGTTTCCAGACCGTCCAGACCGGGCATGCGGATATCCAGCAGCACGACATCGGGCTTCAGGAGAGCCGCCAGCCGCAAGGCCTCGGCGCCGTTGCCGGCTTCCCCGCACGGTTCGTGGTCGGGCAGGCGGCCGAGCAGGTCGCGCAGCCAGGCTCGGGCGGGTGGTTCGTCGTCGACGATCAGAACTCGCATGGGATAGGCGATTCCGGCATGGTCACTCCGCAAGTGTAGCAGGCGAGATCGGTTCGTTCGGTATCCGCCGCCGAATGTTTCAGTCGGACAGCGGAACCGCGAACGCCACCCGGTAACTGTCGGGCGTTTCCGTAATTTCCAGTTGGCTCGCGGCGCCGTAAACGAGCAACAGACGCTGTCGGATGTTGTCCTGGGCCAGCCGCTGGCCTTGGACGTAGCGCTGTTCGCATGCGGGTGGCCGGGGATTGGTGATGACGAATTGCAACGCACGCGGTTGTTTCTCGATGCGGATCGCCAGTTGTCCCCCTTCCGGTAGCGGCTGGATGCCATGATGGATGGCGTTTTCGACCAGCGGTTGCAACAGCAGGGCCGGCAGTGGCGCGTCGAGCGGCAGACCGTCGTCCAGTTGCCAGTCCACCCGCAACCGCTCGCCCATGCGCAACTGTTCGATGGCGAGGTAGCGGCGGGTGAGTTCGATCTCTTCCCCCAGCGTGATGCGCTCCAGGCTGGCGAGCGCGGAACGCAGCAGATCGGCCAGGTCGAGCACCACCTGCTCGGCCCGGTCGGGCTGGGCGCGGATCAGGCCGGCGATGGTGTTGAGGGTATTGAACAGAAAGTGGGGATGGATGCGCGCCTGCAAGGCCCAGAGGCGGGAACGGGTTTCAGCCTCGACATTTTGTTTCCACTGGTGCTGGACGTAGAAGTAGCGCAGGGCGATCAGGGTGATGATGCCGCTGATCGCGAGGTTGCGGGCGATGAAGGAATCCGGCGGCGCCATCAGCGGGGCAAGGTCGAAACGTGGTCCCAGCAACCACCCGCCGAGCGCCGAGAACAGCAGGGTGACCAGTTGGGTCAATCCGAGCGTGGCGAGGGTGGCGGCGGTGGTCTCGAGCCGGGCCAGCCAGAAGCGGCAGAAGCAGAGCACCGCCACGGCGCCCAGGGTGATCCATTGCACGAACAGCGAGGTGAGCGCCAGTTCGAACCAGAACTCGATGGCGCTGTTCGGTTCGGCCAAGGTCAGGACGAAGGCGAACAGTTCGGCGAGAATCACCGTTAGAAACACCGTCCGATTGGCACAGAAGTCGGGCAGAAAGCCCGACGTCGTGGTGAGATTGGGACGATGGTCCGATGGGCGGGAAGTCATGGGATGCGGCACCGAGGATGGAATCCTGATGACTGCCGAGGATCGGCGGGTTGGCCATATTCGCGACCCTCAGCGCAAGCAAATACAATTTGATTGCATTATAGTCGCCAAATCCTCCCCGATGCGGTGTCCTTTGCATACTCGGAATACTCGTTGGGGAAATCGCCAGCTCGAACGCCGCGCGCCAGGTCCAGCGCAAAAGGAAATCTGGCCGAAGAAGGGGTTGTGACGCACCAAGCGGATAGCCCGCCTCTTGCCGCCAACACGGGCGTACTGGCGCGGGGCGGCCCGAAATCAACCCTTTGTCGGGAAAATATGACCATTCGTGCCCCAGCCTGATGAAGTTGAGGTGATGGTCGGATATAGGGTAATCGTTCAAAAAAGGATTTAATGCCATGAACAGAAGTGCTGGTTTTACCCTTATTGAATTGATAGTCACAGTCATGCTGGCGGCTATTGTGTTAACTATTGGCGTGCCATCATTCCGAACCGCGATTCTGAATAGCACCCGCGTAGCACAAACGAACGAAATTGTCGGTTTCTTAAATTTGGCGCGTTCCGAAGCGGCGAAAAGTGGTGTTAGAGTGATAATCTGTCGAAGCACGAATGGTGCTACCTGCACTGATGACATAACTGGGGTTTGGGAAAATGGCTGGATCGTTTTTGTTGACCGAAATCAAAATAATATACCTGATAATGGAGAAGTAATTAAAGTGCAAGGGGCTCTTACTCAAAACTTCACCCTACGCGCAAGCGGTACTCTCACGAAGTGGATTGGTTACCTCCCAAATGGTGTAAGTATTGGCAATAATGCAGATGGTACAGCAACAGGTTTAGGTACAGGAACTTTAAATTTGTGCGATAGCAGAGGCGTCGATCAGGCCCGTTTCATTGTGCTCAGCAGTACGGGACGCGTTAGGGTTAGAGAAAAGCAAACGGGAGATGCATGCCCATGAATAGGTGGAACAAGGCCTGTTATAAGCCAGCACGCTTTCATTTTGGCTTCTCTCTTCTTGAGGTTCTGGTTGCTCTAATCGTATTGTCAGTGGGACTGCTGAGCCTCGCCGGCATGCAAGTCATCGGCTTGCGCACCAATCACAGCGCCTATATGCGAACGCAGGCAACGATTCAATCCTACGATATTATTGACCGGATGCGGGCGAATATCCGTGGAATTCGGGATGGTTACTATAATAATCCCTCAGTAAGCGGTTCGGCGGGTACCCAGAACACCGCTTGCGAGTCGACTTCGGGTTGTAATTCACAGCAGATGGCGGCACACGATTTATTTAGATGGAATCAGGCGATTGCCGATGTCCTGCCCAACGGCGTGGGCGTGGTTTGTATCGACAGTACGCCGGAAGATGGTACGCCAGGCGCCACTTCTGGTGCTCCGGCATGTGATGGTGTGGGAGCCGCCAATCCCGAGGTGGCGATGTATGCCGTCAAAATCTGGTGGAATGATGACCCATCTGGAAATCCCCTGCTATTTAGCACGAGTTTTCGCCCATGAACACCATGATTCGCAAACACCGTCAACAGGGCCTCACTTTAATCGAAATCCTGGTGGCGCTCGTGATCAGTTTATTTTTGTTGGCAGGCCTATTGCAGCTATTCATCAGTTTGCGGGTGTCAGCCAAAGTGCAGGAAAATTTATCTCGGGTTCAAGAGAATGGCCGCTATGCCCTCGACTATATCAGTCGCTTGACCCGACTGGCTGGATCTCGTTCCCGTTTTAATATCGAACGCGGGCTGAGCTTCAAAGAAGTTTTTCCCAGTGTTCAAGCGGTTCAGGGAACCAATAATGGTGGACCTAACAGCAGTGATACGATAACCGTTGCTTTTGAAGGCGAAGGTCCAGGTCAAGGTGATGTCAGAGATTGCGTGAACGCCCAAGTCGGTGAAAACGCCACAGCCAGCAATGTGCTGAGTATTAGCAACAGCAACAGTCTTCAATGTGTATCTGGGGGACAAACTCAACCCATCGTGGATAATGTCGAGAATATGCAAATTCTGTACGGAGAAAATACCGATGGTGATACGTGGGGAGTAGCGGATCGTTACGTTCCAGCAAGCGACGTGGGTCGATGGGACAGGGTCGTCAGCGCGCGAATCAGTTTGCTGCTGCGCACCGCTGAAAATTATCTGGCCGATAGTCCCCAGCCCTATACTTTCAACGGCGCTACCGTCACGCCTGCCTCAACGGATCGATACCTGCGCCGCGTGTTTACGACTACGGTAACCCTGCGCAACGAACGTTGAGGGATTGGTTATGGTCAGCAAGCAGTTAAGCATTAGGAAACATCAAGCAGGGAGCGCCTTGATTATTGGCCTGACCGTGCTGTTGTTGATGTTCATTCTCGGCACGGCAGGCATGCGGACAACCATCATGGAAGAGAAGATGGCGGGTAATGTACGTGATTCGAATATCGCGTTCCAGGCGGCGGAACTAGGCTTGCAGGATGGCGAGCAGGATCTGAGCAACAGGGATTCGATCACATTCCGTAGAGTGAATCCGGATGACTACAAAAAAGTTGATTTTTCTTCCAGTTGCATCCATGTCAGCAAGCCGAGCCTGAATGGGTTGTGCTTGCCACCCACAACGACAACGGATCCGCCACAATGGCTGGCTATCGACTGGAGCAAAACGAGTTCTCCTTTACCTTACCGGGAATATAACCAATATACCTCGCAGGGTACTTTACCATCAGCTTCCACTATCACGCATCCGCCGGATTTGGCCGTGGTTTCCAGACAGCCCCGTTACATTCTTGAATATTTGGCTGAATTCGGCTCGGTCGTGGTCGGTAGAACTCCATCACCCAAGACGACTTACTATCGTGTGACCGCCCAAGGCTACGGTATCGCGGTGTCCGATAGTACACCGCCCCAGCCCTTGGCTCGCATCATGTTGCAATCCGTCTACGGTCGGTAATTTTTATAAAATCTCTCAAGGTATTTTGGAGACAGGCAATGAATAAGCTCCGCTTAATGATGAGTCAGTTCCTGTTAAGGGGGTTGCTATTGGGGTGCGTGCTCGGATTATCTTGGTCGAGTGCTCAAGCTGATGTGCAGATCTCCAACAACCCCTTGTTTCTAGGTGGGAATGGAAAGCCCTTGGCGATGCTGGTCATGGGACGCGATCATAAGCTGTATTACGAAGCCTATAACGACGCATCCGATCTAAATCAGGACGGCGAAATTGATGTCGGCTATAAACCCAATCTCATGCAGGATGGAAAGCCGCTGGACTATTATGGCTATTTCGATTCCTATAAGTGTTACAGCTACCAAGGCGATAATACCAATCCGAGTCTTACGGATTATTTCACACCCGTGTCCATGACGACCGATGTAATCAATAATAGAAGAACGAATCGAATTAAAACCTGCTCGGGCAATTGGAGTGGGGATTTTCTCAACTATCTAACCACATCCCGGATCGATGCCCTGCGCCGCGTGCTTTATGGCGGCTACCGTAATGTCGATAGCGCCACGGAAACCATTTTGCAGCGGGCACGCATTCCCCAGGACGCGCACAGTTGGGGCAAGGAGTATGAAAGCTTTGCCCGCGATGGGTATTATATTTCTGACTATACTCCGCTGTCGCAGCCGGCTGATGGAACTCGGCATCTATTCGCCAATACGACCCTCCAAAATGATGCCGACCAAAAAACCCTGTTGCGAGTGCTGACCAATAGCAGTTATCGAATCTGGAACTGGGTGGCGATCGAGCGCCCTGTTGCGGGTGATAAGTGTATTCATGGAGGCAATGGTCCCAATTGTGCATCACCCAGCGGTACCGATACCGATACGTCTCACCCTAATAATCATGCGGAGTTTGATGCCTTGGCGGCCCGCTTCGTTAATCCTGGCCATTTAATGGGATCCAGCGCCCCGCCGACCCCCTCAACGCCGGAATTTACCCTGAATGGCCGAATTGAATGCGCGTCGAACTGTAATCCGTATGGCAGCGACGAGAACTATATCACGGTTTTCAGCGGCACGCTCAATGTCACTACCGCTGGCACTTATGAGTTTTCTGTAGATGGTGATGACGCCGTTGAGGTGATGATTGATGGGACGGTAGTGGCGGGTTGGTATACCGGGCATGGTAATTGCAATTCTGATCCAGCCAATACAGCTTGCCGCGATGCTCACAAAGGCTCTATCACCTTGACGTCCGGTGCTCATACTATTCAATTCCGTCATGAAGAGGTAAGTGGCGGTGATAATTATTGGTTGTTTTGGAAGGGTGTGGACAGCGGGGGGGCATGGCAGGTAGTGCCCAGCGCAAAGTTTTCCAATCTGGTGATTTCGACTTACAACCGGACGATTCCGGTTTCAGCCAGAACCGACCATGTGGTTCGCGTCAAGGCGTGCGTCAGCGGCCTGCTAGAGCCGGAATGCAAGGGCTACCCGGAATCCAGTCCCACCGTTTATAAACCCACGGGCCTGTTGCATGAGTATGGCGAAACCGACCGCATGGCGTTTGGCTTGTTGACTGGTTCGTTCTATAAAAACCTGTCGGGCGGCCTCTTGCGCAAGAATATTACTTCATTCAAGGATGAAATTAATCCGAACACCGGCCAGTTTGTCACCCCTCCCACCGCCGGCAGTATTGTCAATACCATTAGCAACATCCGTGTCGTTGGCTTTCGGGGCGATTATGCCTATAACGATAACGGTTGCAGTGTGCCGATGGTGACCCCGTTGGTGGAAGGCATCTGCGCCATGTGGGGTAATCCGGTCGCTGAGATGATGTACGAGAGTCTGCGTTATTTCGCCGGCAAGACGGGTCCCACGACGGATTACGCCGTTACCAGCGATGAATTCAGCCGGTTTAACGCCGCTGATAACTTGAATTTGCCCAAACCAGCTTGGACCGACCCCTATCGGCCTGTTGCGGAGGGTGGCTATCCCTACTGTTCCAAGCCGTTCGTGCTGGCGATTGCCGATGCGCCCTCGTTCGACACGGACCAGTTGCCGGGTGTTGCCTCGGGATTCGGCAGTGGCGTCAGCAGCGATATCGGCGCTTTGAACGTGGCGAATATTGGTCAGACCATCTGGAACAATGAAGAAGGCGGAACCAAGAGTATTTTCATCGGCCAGTCCGGCAGCGTTTACGATACGGCGCCAACACCCAAAGATGTAACCAGCTTCGGCAATATTCGCGGCTTGGCTCCGGAGGAACCCACTCGTCAGGGTGGCTATTACGCCGCCAGCGTCGGCTATTTTGGTAAAACCACTGGCGTTCGTTCCATCACCCCGCCATCTGGCCCGGCGCATGTGGTGAAAACCGATACCTTCGGGATTGCTCTGTCGTCTCCGCTCCCAACGATTGCCATTCCCGTTCCCAATTATACCGATTCCAACCGCAAGACCATTACCGTGGTGCCTTTCGCCAAATCGGTTGGAGGTAACGGGATCAATGCTGCCGCGGGAAATTTTCAACCCACCAACACCATTGTGGATTTCTTCGTCGAAGCCATTGCCAATACCGGAACGGGCAACTCCGGCAGTAATTGTCCGTCCAGTGTCCCGCCGGATAGCGCGGGACAGGCATGCAATGGCGGGCGGCCGTATATCAAGTTCCGCATCAATTATGAAGATTCGGAATACGGCTCCGATCACGACATGGACGCCATTGTGAACTACACTTTCTCCGTCAACGCATCCGGTCAACTGGAGATCCGTCTGGTTTCCGAATACGAAGCCGGCAGCGTGCTGCATCACATCGGCTATGTGATCTCCGGCACCACCCATGATGGCGTCTACCTGGAGGTTCGCGACTGGAACACGGGTGGCAGTCGTGACCCCACCAACGACGTGGATTATTTTCTGGACACTCCGCCCGCTTTTACCGGCACCCCGCCCGCGCCGAATACCGGAACCGGCCAATGGAGTGATGGCATAACGTTACCGTACGACACCACGCGCACGTTCGCGCCCGCGACCGCCGGCACGACGTCCGCGGTCTTCATCAAGCACGATCCGCTGTGGTACGCAGCCAAGTGGGGCGGTTTTATTGACGCCAACTCGAACAATCTTCCCGATCAGCAGGGTGAATGGGATAGAGATAACGACGGTAAGCCCGATAGCTACTTCCTGGTGACCAATGCGGGCAAGCTGAAGCAGCAATTGAGTCAAACCTTCGAGGAAATTATCAGTCGTACCAGTTCCGCGGCGGCGGTCGCGGTTAATTCCGGTTCGCTGGTCCAAGGGAGTCGGGTTTACCAGGCGCGCTTCAATAGTGAAATCTGGAACGGCGAATTGCGTGCGTTGTCGATTAATCCGACCACGGGGGCGATCGGAAATGAAGTGTGGCGGGCTCAAGATCTGCTGACTTACAACAATCGCCAAATTTTGACTTTCAAACCCTCCAGTCACGGTGGTATCCCCTTCCTCTGGCCGGCCTCCATTCCGACCGATCCCGCCGAGGAAACCGGGGCGACGGCGCTGGATCGTGCCCAAGTCAACGCGCTGAACGGCGGTAACGGTGCGGGCGAAGCGCGCCTGAAGTATTTGCGCGGCGACGCGGCCAATGAAAACCCCCTGGGTAATCAGTATCGCAAGCGCACCATCGGCGCCACTCGAAATATTCTCGGCGATATCGTCAACTCGAATCCGTTCTATGTGGGGCCACCAGTAGCCGGATATTCTTTTGGCAACTATCAGACCTTCGCCGATGCTCGCAGCAATCGCAGGCCGATGGTTTATATCGGCGCCAACGACGGCATGTTGCACGGCTTCGATGCCAATACCGGCCTGGAAGTGTTCGCCTACGTTCCCAGCGCGGTCTATCCCAATCTTAACGCCCTCACTGAGTTGACGTATAACCAGAATCACCAGTTCTATGTGGATGCTTCGCCAACCGTGCAAGACGTGCAGTTCGTCAGTGCCGGGGTCAGTGCCTGGCATACGGTATTAGTCGGAGGCTTGCGATCGGGAGGGCGCAGCTATTTCGCCTTGGACGTGACCGATTCTGGCACGGTTGACAGCGCCGGCAGCGTAACGGCCGCCGGGTCGCTGACCGAAGCGAATGCCGCCAACGTAGTACTGTGGGAGTTCACGGATCCCGACCTGGGGCTGACCTTCAGCCAGCCGTCGCTGGTTCGGCGGAGCGACACCGATTTTGGCACTATTGATTCCAACCCGGACAACAATCCCTGGGTAGTGGTTTTTGGCAACGGCTACAACAGCAACAATCCAAGCAAACCGGTCACGAATCCTGTGACACCAGCCACCACCGCTGTCCTGTTTGTCGTCAACGTCGGGGATGGCAGTATCGTCAGAAAATTCGATCTGCGCGAGGGACAGGGGTTGTCCACACCCAGCGTCGTCGACGGCGACGGGGATGGGACTGCCGATTTCATCTATGCGGGCGATCTGGAAGGCAATCTGTGGCGATTCGATATCCGGGATCCCAATCGCGACAACTGGACCTACGCCAAGCTGTTTACCGCCAAGGACGCCAATGGTAACGTCCAGTCGATTACTTCCGCGCCGCAGGTGACGCGGCATCCCACCAAATTGAATACGAACACCGTTGCGAATACACGGCTGGACGAATTCACCTACATGGTGCTGTTCGGCACGGGCAGGTATCTGGGCGCCAACGACGTCACCAACACCAGCCAGCAGACCTTCTATGGGGTGTGGGATGGCATGGACAATCATTCCTGTGACGGTGTTACTACTGGAACCTTTACTACCGCCTGTTTCAACCGCGCCGGCTTGCAAGCGCAGATTTTCTGCCCGGGCAGCCCGGCCGATCCAACCTGTCAAACCGTGGTGAATGGAACCACGGTTACCTCGACAGGAAGCTTCACGTCGGGCGGCAACACGTATCGGGTCACCAGCAGGCGGGAAGTGGATTACGATGGTAACGTCAATACCTTGCCCAAGCGCGGCTGGTATATCGACCTGAAGGAAGCAGGGGAACGAGTTCCCGGCGATCCCTTGATCATCGGCAGCCGGGTGGTTTTTACCAGCATCCTGCCGAATTCAGACCCCTGCCAGTTTGGTGGGACCAGTTGGGTAAACCTGCTTGACGCCGTGACGGGAAAACGACTGACCGAAAGTTTCCTGAGTACAACTGCTTCCACTGTACCCGTCACCGAAACATCCCCCGGCACCGGATTCGCGCCGAGCAGCGTGACCATCAATAGCATCGCTTCGGCGCCCACCACGATGAAAGCCCCCGACCTGAGAAAATCCATGCTTTACGTCAGTACGTCGGAGGGTGGGGTGGTGGACATTCCCATTGTTGCCCCCGAGCTTGGTCGGCAATCCTGGCGGCAAGTGGAGTTTCAATAATGAACGCCGGTAACAGTCAAAAAACAAGACGGAAAAGCCTCGGAAAATGGCGTGGCTTTACCCTGATCGAACTGATGATCACGGTGGCGGTGGTCGCCATCCTTGCGGCTATCGCTTACCCGTCTTACCTGGAACAGATCAGGAAGAGCCGGCGCGCGGATGCCAAGGCCGTGCTATTGGAGGCGGCGCAGTGGATGGAGCGGTACTACACGTCAAACAACCGCTACGATCAGGATCGGGCCAGTACTCCTAACCTTGTCACCAGCACGACCAGCGGTATCCAATCCTTTCCAAATTCGGGCCTGACGGCATCCCCCAAGGAGGGAGCAACCAAGTACTACAACCTCAGCCTATCAGCGGTGACGGCAAATACCTATACCCTCCAGGCTGCTCCCACCGGCGCGCAGAGCGGCGATGGCTGTAAAACGCTCACTCTGACCAACACGGGCGCTCGAGGCCTCACGGACAGCCCCACCAAAACGGTGGATGAGTGCTGGCGTTGAAACACTGCGTCGAACAGGGTAAGGCCGGCCGAACTTGCCGGCCTTATTGTTGCGGCGCCAAGCATTATCCGGCATTGATTCACCGCAACTCCCGCGGCAGGGCGAACACCACGTTCTCCTCCCGCCCGGCGCTCTCGGTGACCGCCGTCGCGCCCAGTTCCCGCAGGCGGGCGATGACCTGACGGACCAGCACCTCGGGCGCCGAGGCGCCGGCGGTCACGCCGATGGCGGTTTTCTCCGCCAGCCACGCCGGATCGATATCCTCGGGGCCGTCGATCAGCCAGGCCGGCGTGCCTTCCTTCTCCGCCAGTTCCCGCAGCCGGTTGGAGTTGGAACTGTTGCGCGAACCCACCACCAGCAGCAACTGGCAGCGCCGCGACAGCTCCTTGACCGCGTCCTGCCGGTTTTGGGTGGCGTAGCAGATGTCGTCCTTGCGCGGCCCCTGGATCGCCGGGAACCGCTCGCGCAGGGCGGCGACGATCCGCGCGGTATCGTCCACCGACAGCGTGGTCTGGGTGACGTAGGCCAGTTCGTTTGGATCGCGCACGTCCAGCGCCGCCACATCCTCCACCGTTTCCACCAGATACATGCGCCCGCCCCGACTTTCGTCGTACTGGCCCATGGTGCCCTCGACCTCCGGATGGCCGGCGTGGCCGATCAGGATCACCTCGCGGCCGGCGCAACCGTGCCGGCTGACTTCCGTGTGAACCTTGGTCACCAGCGGGCAGGTGGCGTCAAACACCTTGAGACCGCGCCGAGCCGCCTGCTCCCGTACTGTCCGCGATACCCCGTGAGCGCTGAAAATAACCGTCGCGCCGTCCGGCACCTCGTCCAGTTCCTCGACGAACACCGCGCCCCGCCGGCGCAGGTCGTCGACCACGAAGCGGTTGTGGACCACCTCGTGGCGCACGTAAATCGGCGCGCCGAACCGGTCCAGCGCCCGCTCGACGATGCCGATGGCCCGGTCTACCCCGGCGCAGAAGCCGCGGGGATTGGCAAGGTGGATGAGAGCGCTCATGTGGATCTTACATAGTGGACAGTGGACAGTTACCCGGCGGGATTCTTCATGCTGCCCGCGTCCCTGGACCACAGGCTTTCCACGATCAGCAACGCCGCGCCGACCGTGATGGCCGAATCGGCGATGTTGAAGGCCGGCCAATACCAGCGATCGTAATAGAGTTGAATGAAATCGATCACCTGACCCAGCCAGGCCCGGTCGATCAGGTTGCCGACCGCTCCGCCCAGAATCAGCGCCAGCGCCGCCGCCAGCCACTTATCCCCCGGCTCGAGTCGCCGCAGCCAGACGATCAGGCCGATGCTGACCAGCGACCCCAGTCCCAGAAAAAACCAGCGCTGCCAGCCGCCGGCTCCGGCCAGAAAGCTGAAGGCCGCGCCGGTGTTGTAGGTCAGCATCAAATTGAACGACGGCAGCACCGATACCGGCTGATGCATCACCAGCAAGGTCTCGGCGAGGTATTTGGTGACCTGATCCAGCACGACCACCAGGGCGCTGAGCCACCACCATTGTTTCAGCATGGGAGAGTCCAGGTTATCCGGGGACCATATTAGACGAATTTTCTTTCTTCCCCCGCCCCGAACGCATTCTCCACGCAGCGTCCGCACAGTTCGGGATGATCGGCGTTCCGTCCCACGTCCTCGCGATGATGCCAGCAACGCACGCATTTGGCGTGGGCGCTGGGCGCGACCCGGATCGCCAGCGGCTGGCCGTCGACCCGCGCGTCCGCCGCATCCTCCGGTTTGGCGGCCAGGGGATGAACGCGGGCGTGGGAGGTGATCAGAAAAAATCGCAGTTCATCCCCGAGCCGGCCGAGATCGATGGCCAGCTCGCCATCGCCGTAGAGATCCACCTCGGCGTCCAATCCCGAGCCGATGCCGCCCGCCACCCGCAGTTTCTCCAGTTCCTTGCTGACGGCCTCGCGCACGCCGATCAAGCGATCCCAAAACGCGGCGTCGAGCGGCTCGTCGTCGCCGGCCGCGAACAAGCCGGCGTACCACGTCGCCAGGAACACCGACGGGCCACGTTCGCCGGGCAGGTGCCGCCAGATCTCCTCGGCGGTGAAACTGAGGATCGGCGCCAGCCAGCGGGTCATCGCCTCCACGATGTGGTACATCGCGGTCTGCGCCGAACGGCGGGCGACGCTGTCGCGCCCGGTGGTGTACTGGCGGTCCTTGATGATGTCCAGGTACAGGCTGCCCAGATCCACCGAGCAGAAATTGTGAATTTTCTGGTAGATCAGGTGGAACAGGTACTGGTCGTAAGCCTCCAGGATTTCCTCCTGCAAGCGGCGGGTGCGGTCCACCGCCCAGCGGTCCAGCGCCAGCATCCGCCCCGGCGACAATACATGCCGCGCTGGGTCGAAACCGTTGAGATTGGCCAGCAGAAAGCGGGCGGTGTTGCGCATCCGTCGGTACGAATCGGCCATGCGCTTGAGGATCTCGTCGGAGACGCCCATTTCGCCGCGATAATCCGTCGCCGCCACCCACAGCCGCAGCACGTCCGCACCCAGCGAATTGACCACTTTCTGCGGCGCGACCACGTTGCCCAGCGACTTGGACATCTTGCGGCCCTGGGCGTCCACGGTGAAGCCATGGGTCAGCAGCCCCCGGTAGGGCGCGACGCCGCGCATCGCCACCGAGGCCAGCAGCGAGGACTGGAACCAGCCGCGGTGCTGGTCCGAGCCCTCCAGGTACAGCTCCGCCGGGAAATGTAACTCGGGTCGGCGCTCCAGCACCGAAAGATGAGTCGTGCCGGAATCGAACCACACGTCCAGGGTGTCGGCGATCTTGTTGTAATCCGCCGCTTCGGCGCCCAGCAGTTCGGCCGGGTCGAGATCGAACCAGGCGTCGATGCCGCCCCGTTCGATGCGCCGCGCGGCCTGTTCCATCAGTTCCAGCGTGTTCGGGTGCAACGCGCCGGTTTTCCTGTGGGTGAACAGGGTGATCGGCACTCCCCAGTAGCGCTGTCGGGACATGCACCAGTCGGGGCGGTTCTCCACCATGCCCTGAATCCGCGCCTCGCCCCAGTCCGGAGTGAAGCGCACCTTCTTGATCTCGGCCAGGGCGCCGGCGCGCAGCCCGTGTTGCTCCATGCCGACGAACCATTGCGGGGTGGCGCGGAAGATGATGGGGGTTTTGTGCCGCCAGCAGTGCGGGTAGCTGTGTTGCAGGCGGGCCACCCGCAGCAGCATCCCGTGGGCCTTGAGGGCGTCGATCACCCGCTCGTTGGCGGCGAACACGTGCAGCCCGCCGAACAGCGGGGTGTCGGGCAGAAACTTGCCGTCCGGTCCCACCGGGTTGTCCACCGGGAGGCCGTAGCGGGAACCGACCACGTAGTCCTCCTGGCCGTGGGCGGGAGCGGTATGCACCGCGCCGGTACCGGCCTCGGTGGTGACGTGATCGCCCAGGATCGCCGGCACCTCGCGATCGTAGAACGGATGGCGCAGCGCCAGCCCTTCCAAATCCGCGCCGGAGCCGTAGGCGACCACCTGATAGCGTTCGATCCGCCAGCGCGCCAGCGAGTCCTTGAGCAGCGGTTCGGCGACGATCAGCCGCTCCTGACCGTGGTCGGTTTCCACCTGGACCACCACGTATTCAAAGGCCGGGTTGACCGCCACCGCCCGGTTGGCCGGCAGGGTCCACGGGGTGGTGGTCCAGATCACCACGGACAGCGGCCCCTTGCCTTCATGGCCCTCGACGTGACGGAGACGGGCCAGCAGCGCCGCCGGATTCGCCACCGGGAAACGCACGTCGATGGCCGGCGACTCGCGATCTTCATACTCCACCTCGGCCTCGGCCAGCGCCGAGCCGCAGTCGATGCACCAGTACACCGGCTTGGAACCGCGATACAGGTGGCCGTTGGCCACGATCCGCGCCAGCGAACGCACGATGTCGGCCTCGGCCCGGAAATCCATGGTGAGATAGGGGTGTTCCCAGTCGCCCAGAACCCCCAGCCGCTGGAAATCGGTGCTCTGGCTGGCCACCTGCTCGGCGGCGAAGGCGCGGCAGGCGTCGCGGAACTGGCGGGCGTCCACCTTGACCCCGACCTTGCCCAGCTTTTTCTCCACCACCTGCTCGATCGGCAGGCCGTGGCAATCCCAGCCCGGCACGTAGGGAGCGTCGAAACCGCTGAGGGTACGGGACTTGACGATGATGTCCTTGAGAACCTTGTTGACGGCGTGGCCGATGTGAATGACCCCGTTGGCGTAGGGCGGACCGTCGTGCAGCACGAATTTCGGCCGGCCGGCGAATTCGGCCCGCTGCCGGCGGTACAGATCCAGCTCCCGCCAGTAGTGCAGCAGGTCCGGCTCGCGCCTGGCGAGATCGGCCTTCATCGGGAAAGCGGTCTGGGGAAGATTGAGAGTGTCTTTGTAATCGGCCACGGTGAACCTCTAAAAACCGGTGCTCAAATTCCCCTCTCCCCTGGGCGGAGAGGGGTTGGGGGAGAGAGGGATTTGAATGCCTCGCGCCGCAAAATAGGCCCGGGCGTCCGACTCGTCCCGCTGGATTTGTCGCCGCAAGGCGTCCAGGGATTCGAAGCGTTGCTCGGGGCGGAGATAGCGCAGGAAATCGACTTTGACGTGCCGGCCGTAGAGATCGCCCTGGAAATCGAGCAGGTGCACTTCCAGTTGCTCGCGGACGCCCTGCACGGTCGGACGGCGGCCGACGTTGGCGGCGCCGGGCCAGGGCGGCAGGCCGGGACCGCTCGTCAGCACCGCGTAGACGCCGTAGACCGGGGTGACACGGCGGTGCAGGTGGATGTTGGCGGTCGGATAACCGAGGGTACGGCCGCGGCGGTCGCCGTGCGCCACCCGCCCGCACATGTCGTAGGGTCGGCCCAGCAGTCGCGCCGCCAGCTCCAGTTCGCCCTGGCTCAGCGCCTGACGGATGCGCGTGCTGCTGACCCGCTCGCCGTCCACGATGTAACTGTGGTTGTCGGCAACCTCGAAACCCTGGCGCCGGCCAGCTTCGACCAGCATCGCGAAATCGCCGGCGCGGCGGTGGCCGAAGCGGAAATCGTCGCCGATCACCAGATATCGGATGTCCAGCCGATGCACGAGCAGTTCATCGATGAACGCTTCCGCCGGCATCGCCGCCAGCCGGTGGTCGAATTCCAGGCACAGCACTCGTTCGATGCCCAGACCATCCAGTGCCAGCAGTTTCTCCCGCAGTCGCATCAGCCGGGCCGGGGGCGCCGTGGGACCGGCAAAGAACTCCTGCGGCTGCGGCTCGAAGGTGATGACGAGCCGCGGCAGATGCAGGCGCGCGGCCTGCTCGGCCAGTTGGGCGAGGATCGCCTGATGGCCGAGATGCACCCCATCGAAATTGCCGATGGTGGCGACGCAGCCCCGGTGGCGGGGCCTCAGGTTGTGCTGACCGCGAATCAATTCCATGCCGGTTTTGGGGAAGATAGGGGGTGGGTTGCGGGCGAAAGTCGGCATTATAGGGGTAATCGCCCGATTCCTGACATCTTGGAAGACGGCGGGGTTCAGATTCCTTGCGGGATCGACCGCGGCACGGCGGGCGTTGCCGCGCGGAGGCGTTTTTGCATGGCCACCTCTCCCGCAAGCGGGCGAGGGGAACGGGACCTACCCATGCAGCAAATGCCGTGGCCGTATCCCCACCGCCAGCACCGCCAGCAGATAGCCGCCCCCACCGGCGACGAGCAGCCAGATCAGATGCCACAACCGTTCCCGTGCGCTGGCGTTCAGCCAGTGTTCCAAGCTCCCCGCGCCGAACCACAAGATCAGCCCCATCGCCAGATTCGCCGCGGCCAACTGCGCCAGAAATTTCACCCATCCCGCGCGTGGCTGGTAAATGTCCCGCCGCCGCAGGTTGAAAAACAGCAGCCCGGCGTTGAGGAAAGCGGCCAGCGAGGTGGCCAGCGCCAATCCGGCATGGGCCAGCGGCCAGATCAGCATCAACACCAGCGCGGTGTTGGCGCCCATCGCGATCAGGCCATACTTGACCGGGCTGCGGGTGTCCTGGCGGGCGTAGAAGCCCGGCGCCAGCACCTTGATCAGCATGAACGCCACCAGGCCGAGGGCAAAGGCCATCAGGCTGCGGGTGGACATTGCCACGTCGCGGGCGTCGAACTCGCCGTACTGGAACAACGCGGAGAGTATCGGCCCGGAGAGCAGAATCAGCGCCACCGTCGCCGGCACTCCGATCAGCAGGGCCCAGCGCAAGGCCCAGTCCAGGGTATGGGAAAAATGGACCGTCTCGGCGCTGGCGTGATGGCGCGACAGCTTGGGCAGGATCACCGTGCCCAGCGCCACGCCGAAAATTCCGAGCGGGAATTCCACCAGCCGGTCGGAGTAGTACAGCCAACTGACGCTGCCCGAGACCAGGAACGAGGCCAGCACCGTATCGATCAGCAAGTTGACCTGGGCCACCGAGGAGCCGAACAGCGCCGGCAGCATCAGCTTCAGCACCTGTTGCACGCCTTGGGCCGCCCAGCCCCAGCGCGGGCGCGGCAGCAGCTTCACTTGGCGCAGAAAGGGGATTTGGAAGCTCAACTGGATGACCCCGGCGATGAACACCCCCCAGGCCAGTCCCACCACCGGCTGTTCCATCCGGGGAGCGAGCCACAAGGCGGCGGCGATCATGGTCAGGTTCAGCAGCACCGGGGTTACCGCCGGGATGGCGAACTTCCCGCAACTGTTCAGCACTCCCCCGGCGAAGGCGGTCAGCGAGATGAACAGCAGGTAGGGGAAGGTGATCCGCAGCATCTCCACCGTCAGCTCGTACTTGCCGGCGTCGGCGGTGAACCCCGGCGCGAACAGCAGGATCAGCACCGGCGCGGCCAGCACCCCGATGGCGCTGATCAGCAGCAGGATCGCGCCCAGCGTGCCGGCGACCTGATCCACCAGTTCCTGGAGTTCCTCGCGGGAACGCTGGGTCTGGTATTCCGAGAACACCGGCACGAAGGCCTGCGAAAAGGCTCCTTCGGCGAACAGCCGGCGCAGAAAGTTGGGAATGCGGAAGGCCACGAAGAAGGCGTCGGTACCGGCCCCGGCTCCGAACATCTGGGCGTAGACCATGTCGCGGATAAAGCCGGTCACCCGGGACAGCGAGGTCATGGCGCTGACGATGCCGGTCGATTTGAGGAGGGCCTTGCTCATGACAACACGATCCTGCACTGCGGTTTGGAAGGCGAGGATAATAGCGGGATCGGCCGGGACTGTCAGCGCGGCGCCGGGCATGGGGATTGACAGAGCGGCGGGAACTGCCGATATTATCAATCCTTTTGCACCCTAACCCTGCTACGTTTATCCTGTTGTGTCGTAAGGAGTATTTAACTTGGCCAATACCGTTCAAGCGAAGAAGCGCGCCCGTCAGGCGGAAAAGCATCGCCAGCATAATGCCAGCATGCGTTCCATGCTGCGCACCTACATCAAGCGCGTGATCAAAGCTATCGATACCGGAGACAAGGCGAAGGCCGAGTCGGAGTACCAGACCGCCCTGCCGATAATCGACCGCATGGCGCGCAAGGGGCTGATTCACGCCAACAAGGCCGCCCGCCACAAGAGCCGCTTGACCCACCACATCCGTGCCATGCAGGCCTGAACGCCCCGCCTTCATAATTTTTCCCATCCGTAAGAGTTCCCTCTTCGGGCGATTCCAGGCGGGAAAATATGACCTGCTGAGCCGCGCCGGCTTTTTCCGCGCCCGTCGGGGGCAACTCTGGCGGCAAGTGTCCGGCGAGCGCCAGCGAAGGGTGGTCTATCGTTCGGTACGCTGATTGTGGAGTTCCGAGTCTCGCCTCAATTCAACCGGATTTGCCTGATCGCCGCCGCCGTGATCGGCGGGATCTGGATTCCGCTCCGGCTCGCGTTCCAGGCAGTGTTTCAGTCGTCCTGGGACGATCCCCTCTTTGAGGGGGTCATACTGATCCTGATGCTGGGTCCTTGTCTCACCGCTTGGGACGATTTCAGGCGCACGCAACGGGGGAGCGGGCGGTTGCTGGCTCTGGCTCTGGCCGCTTTTCCGCTGGTTAGCTTGGCCGAACCCATTTTTGGGAATGCAGCCATCGTCCTTTACCTGGCCAAGTTTCCGCTACTGCGCGGTTTCCGGTTGGCCTGGAGGTTGCTGCAACGTCTGGATTCCCTCCATCCGGTGGCGGCGCGGCTCTGCTCGATCGGCGGATTGTTGCCGTTTGTGGTCCATCTTTTCGCCTGCGGCTGGGTCGGACTGGGCAGTGGCGCCGCCGGAGCCCACGAAGACAAACTATTCGAATACGGTCAGGCCGTATACTGGGTCATTACCACCCTGGCCACGGTCGGATATGGCGATCTTCACCCCACAACACTGCCGCAGATGCTGTATGCCTGTCTGGTGATGATGGTAGGAGTCGGTTTTTTCGGCTTTGTCCTGGGTAACGTGGCCACGCTGCTGTTTCGCATGGACGCCGAACGGGAGCGCCATATCACCAAAGTGGACCGGGCCGAGGCGTTCATGCGCTATCACCAGATTCCCAAGGCATTGCGCGGCAAGGTCCGGGGCTATTACCGTTATCTTTGGGAAAGTCGCCACAACTACGACGACCGCACGGTGCTGGCGACCCTTCCTCCAGCACTCCGGGCCGAAATCGTTCTGGTCCTCCATGCCTCGCTCATCGATCGTGTCCCCTTTTTCCGGGGGGCCGAGCGGCGGTCGGTGGAGGAGATCGTCCTGGCGCTCAAACCGCGGGTGGCGATGCCCGGCGAGATCATCTTTCGGGCCGGCGACCCGGCGGATGCTTTGTATATCATCCAGCACGGCGTCGTGGAAATTCTCTCAGTGGCGGGCGAGTTGATCGCGACGCTCCAGACTGGGGATTTTTTTGGCGAGATGGCGTTGCTCGACCATGCCCCGCGCAACGCCACGGTCCGGGCCATCGATTATTGCGATCTGTTCGTACTCGGTCAGGCCGAATTCAATCGCACCCTGGAGCGTTACCCGGATTTTGCCAACCATGTCCGGGTGATCGCCGCCGCGCGGAAAAGCCCGAATTCGCCCGACTCGATCACCAGCCAGACTCTTCGCGCATCGTCCCCCGAGATCGCTTGATCGAAACCGACCCAGCGCTCGGCCAAGCGATAGGGCCATCGTGGTATCGCCCGCCGCGCGGATTGGCATAAAAAACCGCCTGAATTGGCAGATTATGAGAATCATTCTCATATTGTGCCAACTGGCGCCGACGAAAAAAACAAAAATCCGCTCGCCTACACCTCGATTTCCAGCGCGACCAGTGCCGGCGCTTCCCCGTCCAGCTTTCCATCCAGCACGAAATAGCGCGTGCCGGCCGTGCCCTCGCCCTTCACTCGGACCTGACTTCCCCCCGGATACTGAATCACGGATTCGCCGAACTCGCTGGCGATGCAGGTTCCGACCGTGCGCAGCGACCGCCCGGTCAAGTCCGAAAAGCGCCGCCACAGATTCTTCATGCCTCCACCTCGCGCCGTTCCAGTCCCACCGTCTGCCGCACCTGAAGGCCGTTCGACCAGGTCGCGGCGATCCGCACGCTGCGGCTGATGCCCTTCACCCCGGCCAGGCTGGCGATCAGCCCCGGCCGAATCACGCCCACCGGCTCGACCAGCAGCAGTTCGGCGGTCAGATCCGTTCCCGCCCCGGAATCCGACAGCGCGTTCAGCCCGCGCGCTCGCGCCGCCACGCCTTCGGCGTCGCATAACAGTTCGTGCGCGATGGGTTCGGCCGGCTGTAAGGCGCCGTCCGTGCCGGCGATCTTCACCAGGGCCACGGCGCCGTGCGTCGTGCCACTCACGTACACCCCGTTCAGCGGCGGGCGGTACGTCGGCGCCATCGACAGGTTCAGGATGGCCGCTTCCGGCACGGCCACGTCGGCGGTGGCGCCGTCGATCAGCCAGCTCGCCATCGGCCAGCGGGAATAGACGGTCAACAGTTCCGATTCGGGATCGGTGTACAGGCAATCGTCGGTGGCGCCCACCAGTTGCATCAGCCGGTCGATGGGCGTCCCGTTCCACGCATGGCGCCCGGCGGGGACCACCCAGTTCTCGACGTTCCACACCAGCGTCCAGCCCAGGTTATCCAGCGCCTGTTCGGCCAGTTGCGCCATTTCGCGCGCGTTCGCCTCGACGCCGCTGGTCGGCGCGGTGTAGGGCGAATGCAGCCACGCCGAGCGGGAACGACCTTTCAGCGCGGTTCGGTCCTGATTGAACCGGCGCGAACGATTCGGTACGTCCAACAGGAATATCCAGTCGTGGCCGTTGATCGTCGCCAGCACCTCGCAGGCCAGCGGATTCGGCTGCACCAGGTCCCAGGCGTCCGGCCCGGCCAGCGTGGCGCTCAGACTCCAGCACCAGGAATCGGCGTCGGTTTCGACGGTCATCGCCGTCACCGGCAGCGGCGTCAGGTCCGGCCAGCGGACCAGCGAGGCGGAATTGACGACCATGTAGCTCCTCCGGGTGGGAATCCAGCGCGCGGCCTGCGCCACGCAGGGCACGCGGCCGAGGTTTAGATGGATGGCTCCCGGCGACGCCGGCAGCGGACAGCGCAGATCCAGATCGACGAGGCCGATCGGGGGATGATAGAGCGAGTCGGACGGCGGTTTGGGGCGCTGCCCGCGGCGCGCGTTCGAAGGGTATCCGGCCCGCTGCCAGACCGCGACGTCGACGGCGATCAGCCGCCGGCCGTCGCCGCTTCGGTCGATCCAGGAACGGACCGCCCGTCCGCCGTCCTGCCAGACCGCGCGGGTTTCCGGCGAAAATAACGGCAATCGAACTCTGAAGCGGGCGGCGACTCCGTTCGATTCCAGCCGGCCGTCCTGCCAGTTCGGGGAGACGCTGCCCGCGGCGAACGCGGCCGATTGCCAGCCCGCGCGCCCGCCGTTCCCGGCCCACCCCGCATCCTGCCAGGTCTCGAATCCGCTCCCCACCACCCGCGCCGCGGCCCGCCAGGTTTCCACGGTGCCGGCGGGTGCGGACGCGGCGGCCTGCCAGCGGGCCAGACCCTCGCCGCGCAGGACGGCCGCCGGCTGGAGCGGTTCGACCAGGGCGACGGGGAGCGCGTCGGCCGTCTGCCACGCGGCGCCCGTCACGGCATGGATGGCCGACAGCAGGTTGGGATCGTAGGCGACGGCCGCGATGGCGCGAGCGCCGCCGGTGCGCGCCGAGACCGTCAGGGTTCGGTCGTCGCCGGCCGTCGCGCTGATGTCGAGATCGACGGTGCCGACCGGCGGCGAAAAGAGGCCCGTAAGATTCAGGTCGGCCGTGCCGACCGGCGGAACGTAGTCCGCCACGGGCTAGCCCTCGGTGACGACGAACGAGGTGATGGCGCTGAGCGAGCCGGATACGACCGACAGGTTGTCCATTTCGACGGCCGCGCCGCTGCCGGTGGCGCCCACGTCGTAATCGCCGATCGCCGCGCCCAGGGCGTCGAACGCCCGCGCCCAGGCGGCCGTGCCGGTCGCCAGATTGAGCGCGGCGGGGATGGTGGCGGCGGTCAGCACGCCGTCGTCTTCGTCGCCGAACGGATCGGGCAGATCGAACGCGGCCAGCAGCGTCTGCGAGGTGATGGCCGTATCGGCATCGGCCGGAACCGGCGCCGAATACACCTTCAGCGTCCCGCCGTCCAGCCACGCGCCGTGCAGGCCGGCGCGGGCGCTGCGCCGCGCGGTCGCAAACCGGATCAGATCGTTCATGGCATCGGTTCCGGGGTGACCAGGTCGGCGATGGCCGCGTTCAGCGGGTCGTCGCCGCGATCGTGCGCCACGACGACGTAGCCCTGAGGACGGTAGGCGATGCCCGCGAACTGATACGCGCCGTCCGCCGCGCTCCAGGTTTCGCGCAGCAGGCGGCCCGTGCGCCGGTCGAACAGCCGGACGCGATAGGGTCCGGGCACGCCCAGTTCGGTGATGGTGCCGCGCACGCGCTGGCGACCGCCGTCGTAGGGCCTCGCCGCCACGAAGCCCGTCAGAACCCTTCCGCCCGGCGGCTGGATGACGGACGGCGCGGCGTATCCGGCGGGCGCGTACGCCATCTCGACGGCGCGCAGCGTGCCGCGCGCCGTGGTATACGGGCTGATGGCGGGATACAGCGTGCCGGACAGGTTCGAATAGGCGGGGTTCGCGCCGGTTTCCGGGTCGCCGCCGGCGAACCAGGACCCATTTTTCCCCCACCAGATCTTGCCGGCGCCGAGATCGTAGGCGCACATCAGGACGTCGCCCGCGCTTTCGCCGCCCCCGTAGCCGCCCTCATAGTCGCCGGCGTTGCGTTTGTAGCCGCCGGTCTGATAGCCCCAGCTTTCGGCGGACCCGCCGACGTAGCCGGACAGGGCTACGTTTTCGCTGGCCACCCCGACGATGACGTAGACGTTCGGGCTGTCCGGCAACACGACCTCGAAATAGCGTTTCCCCGCGTCGTCGCGGGCGGTCGCGCGCACCACGTACCAGCCGCCCGACGAGGCGGCCGTTTTATCCGCGTCGCTCAGAACGATGCCGGACCCGGCATCCGCCGCGTTCCACAGCACGTCGCTCATCGCCACGGACCCAGCAGGTCGAGCAGCAGCCGGGACGGATAGCTGCCGTAGGCGATGTTCAGCGGCAGCAGCACGCCGCCGTCGTCGGTCGAGACCGGAACGCCCGCCACGATCTGGGAGCCGTTCCCGACCGGGGCCAGCGCGCCGGGCAAGCGACCGCGCAGGCACGCGCCGGCGTCGTCGAGCGCGCGGTCCAGCACGTAGATCGGCATCCCGACGTAGGCGTAATTCGCATCGCTCGGGTTCCGGGGATACGCGCACGCGCCCAGCCGGGTACCCGTGTTGTAGACGCCGATCTTCTGCGCCGGAATGGCCGCGCCGACTTGGTTGGCGCCCCGCGCGAGATAGAACCCGGAATCGGACGTGGTGCCGTTGTTGAAGACGTTGAAGAAGTTGTGGCTGTTCTCCGCCGAGGCGCTGTTGAACGCGGCGTGCAGGCCGCAGCCGAAGGTTTCGCCCTCGACGAGGGACATCAGGTCGCCGAAGTACGTCACCTCGCCGATCGGCCCGCCGCCCATCCCGATCCACAGGTAAAACGCGGCCTCGTCGCCGACGAACGCCCAGGGGCGCGCCGTGCCGGACGCGACCGTCGATTTCCGGGCGTAGAGCGTCCCGCCGTTCTGTGCGTCGGTGGGGAACGGTCCCGTTCCGGCGTCGATGCCGGTCATCGCTTCGTATCCGCGCACCAGCGCCACCGTCGCCGAGACGCCCGCCGTATCCTCCACGCGGCAATACAACCGCGCCCCGGCCTCCTCGACGGCTCGATAGGCGGCCTTGTCGGTGGCGGAAAAGGCTTTCTCCCACCCGGCCGGCGCGCGTTTCGCCGCGATGGTTCCGCTCGCGGTCTGATTCGAAATGCCGCTCGTGGCGAAGGTGAACGTCGTCGCGTTCGGCACGCTCGCCAGCCGCCAGCGGCCGTTCAGCCCGCTCGGCGTGGCCCCGGACACGACGACGACCGGACCGACTCCATCGGCGAGCATCGCGAAATGATGGCCGGTGCCGACCGTCCCGGTGGCGACGTTGCCGGCGACGACCAGGCTATCCAGGGTGACGGACCCGCAGCCGTCGACCAGGCAGGCATCCAGCACGCCGACCAGCGCCCCGGCCGTGCCGGACAGCTCCGGCGCGCCGGTCATCGTGGAATCGAGATAGACGACACGGGTATCAGGCATCGACGTTCCCTACGGACTATCAGTATTGCCAATAAATAGAAGCTCCACCGAATCATCCTCCCCGCTCGGCGTGCTCGGCTGGATGGCGCGGACCAGGTCGACCGGGAACGCGGCGCCGATCAGATTGAAGCGCAGGCAGTTGCCGGTGGCCCAGCCGGCGCCCCACCCCCGGTAGTCGAGGGTGAAATAGGTCTCGCCGGTCAGGCTGTTGACCGGGGCGCAGTTCTGGTTGACGTCGCCGACGGCGATCAGCCCCAGATTTTCGCCGATCACCTGGAAGGCCGTGCTGCTGGTGAACTTCACCAGAATCCGGTCCGGGTACGCCCCCGCGTTCGACGTGGCGATGGGATACAGCGCGTCGTTGTAGTCGGCCAGCGGCGCGGAGCCGCGCAACGTATCGCTCCACACCCCGTCCCAGGTGCTCTGGGCGAACACGGTCGAGACGCGGGCCTGGAGCGTCCCGGCGTACAGCACGCCGGACACGCGGCTTTCATCTTCCGGGTAGACGTGCGACAGCGCCTTGTTCAGCGACAGCGCGCCGGATATGTCCACCGCCACCAGTCGTGCCAGATCGGCCACGGTGTGCCAGATTGTGTAGGGACCGCTGTACCCGGTCAGGTTCAGGGTCGGCGACATCGTCACCGTGCCCAGCTCCCGATCCACCGTATAGAAATCCGCCGGCAGGCGCTTTTTGTCCGCGTCCTCGATCGCCACCCGGTACAGCCGGACCCGGCCGCAGTCGATGACTTCGGTCGGGCTGAGGCTGGTTTCGGTGACGGAATCGGTGTGATGCACCAGCACCAGCCGGCCGGTGTTGAAGATCAGCGCCTGGCCGTCCGGCGGCAGGCGGGCGGCGTCCAGGCCGAGCAACGCGGAATCCGGCGGCAGGAAGGTCTGGGCGACGGCGTTGTAGGCGATGGAATCGGCCAGCGCCGGCTTGGGCTTCCAGATTTTCAGCACGCCGCCGAGGGTGACCCGGTAGTCGGTCCCGTACCACGGTTCCAGCTTTTCGGCCGGGGTCACGTCGGCGTCGTTCTTCCACTGGCCGAAGCGCGCCCGGACCACGCCGAGCAGCGCATCGACGAGGATGTAAACGTCGGTATCTTCCAGCCGGCCGGTCCCGTCCACCGTCTTCGTTTTGGCCGCGCCGGTCAAGGTGGTCCAGCGCAGTTGCAGGGTGCCGGGCTTGATCGGCGCCACCGGCGTGCGGAACACGACTTCCGAGATCGGCTTCACGTCCAGCGACGTGGTCAGCGACTGGAGCGTCACCGCGTTGGCGCCGCCGGCCGTCCAGGCCGACAGCGAGACGCGCCCGCTGGAGCGGTCCAGGCTGCCGGCCAGCGTGCCCGCGCCGGTGTCCGGTCCGGGGTTGCGATAGAGTTGGCCGGCGGTTTCGACGTAGGTCGCGCCGCCGAACAGGAAGCGGGTCGAACCGGCGACGAGGGTTTCGGCATAGCCTTTCGTCAGGTCGAACTCCAGCGCGGCCAGCGTCACCGTCTCGGTCGCGGTGGTATCGCCGCCCGCCACCCGATAGCGCACCTTCACCAGGCCGGTTTCGTCGTTCGGATACTGCGCCCCGGCCGGGATGTATTCCCAGCCGTCGAACGTGGTGCGCCAGTTCGAATAGACGGCCGTGCCGCCGCCGCCGGTGTAGGAGGACTGCCCCAGTTCGTGGTTCGAGTAGAGCGGCTTGGGGATGCTGACCGTCACGTCGGGCAGGAAATCGACCGTCCCCGCCGCGTAGTTCACCGTGCCGTTCGTGCCGCCGGAGATCGGCAGGTGGCCCGCGCCGTCGTCGCGCGCGATCTTGATCGGGTCGAACGGGACACCGTTCACGATCGGCGCCGGCACGAAATCGATCAGAGACGCGCCGTAGACCGCTTCGTAATCCAGCACCAGCAGGTTCCACTCCACCTCCACCGAACCCGGCGACAGGTTGGTTTCGTTCAGCGCCAGCGCCAGATGGCCGTTGCCCTCGCGCAGCGGATGGGCGAAGGTTTCCTCGATGGGATCGCCCCAGTCGTATTCGATTTCGAACTCGGTTCCGCCGGCGGGGATCGCGGTCGGCCGCACCCACCACTCGCCGGTCGCGTAGCGGATGAAGCCGACGCCGCCGGTTCCGGTCAGGTTGCCGACACCGTCGTCGGTCAGGCTGAAGCCGCTCCAGGTCACCGTCACCGTGTTGGGCGCGACGTTGGGGTGGACGGTCGTCGCGCGAACCACGGGCGCATCGACGGAAGCCCCGCCGCGCGCGGTGTAGGCGGCCGGAATGCCCCACGCCAGGATGATGTCGGACCCCACGTCCGGCAGCGCGCCGGTCGTGAGCGTCACCGTGCCGGTGGCGAAGTTCAGCGAGCCGGATCCGTAGCTGGAATCCGCGCCGGTCAGCCGGCCGCCGCCCAGGTCGTTCAGCACGTACCACTGGTGGTTGACCCGATAGCTGGCCCGCAGGGTGCCGGGCGCGGGGATCGGCGCCAGCGTGGCGACCCAGACGAAGCCGCGATTTTCCGCCGTCACCGCCAGCGCGGTCGTTTCCTGCACCTGGAGCGGCCGGGCCGCCGGCCGGAAGGTCACCACCTTGGTGGCGGTCCCGTAGTTCGGACAGGCCGAGGTCCAGCGCACGACTCCGTTGCCGTAATCGACGCTCCCCACGTCCGTTCCGGCCAGCAGCACCGCGCCGTTGTCGTCGGTGAGGGTCGAGCCGGAAACGGCGATGCTCAGCGTGCCGGGCAGCATGCCGGTCCCGCAGTACAGCGCGGCGTCGGGCTTGATGCATTGCACGGTCGTGGAGAACGACACGGCCTCGGCGTTGCCGCCGATCAGGGCCGGCGAATCGCCGCCGGGCGTCACGTCGGGCAGCGCGGTTTCGGTGAAGGCGGTCGGGATCAGCGGGGAATAGAGGCTTGCGACCTTGACCGAGAAATCGCCGACGCCGGCCGCTTCCACCACGGGCTTGACCCCGAACAGCGGCACGGCCTCGGCGTTGTAGCGCGTCTGGTAGATCATCGCCGTGGCGGACGAGGCGAACGGATCGGCCCGGGCCGGTTCGGGGCCGACGAACGCGACGGTCAGCGGTTCGGCGATTTCCAGCGTCACCGCCCGCACGTCGAACGTGAGGGTCTGGCCGTTATAGACCTCGTAGATGGTCTGGAGGGCATCGGTCACCCGCGTGATCCAACAGAACTGCGAGGCGATTTCGACCCCGGCGGAAAACTTCACCAGCTCGATGCGGCTGCCCGACGCCGGCAGCGGCGCTTCGGGGCGCTGCCACAGCGACAGCGCCCGCTGTCCGATCAGGTGCGTGCCCCACAGCCAGCCGTTGTGGCGCGCCCCGCGGGAAATGGACTGTTCCAGCCGGCTCTTCAGGTCGGCGCGTTCGTCGTAGAACGAGCCGGTGGAAAAGGCCAGCACCGAGGTGTTGGGGTCGGTCGGCTCCGCGAACACCACCACGCCGGCGTCGAGATACTTGTCGGTGTCCGGGCTGGTCACCGCCGCGTAGGCTTTGCGAATCGACACATCGCCGGCCGCGCGGTCCACGTCGCTGACGTCGTCGAAAATCTGGTTGTCGGCGCCGGAGACGATTTCGGTCGCGGCCATACGCCCGCCCCCATCGGCTTCGTCGGTCATCCGCTCGGACTGGAAGAATTTGAGGTCGGCGACGGTGATGGCCATCAGGCGAGGCTCCTGGCTTGGGCGCGCTCCAGTTCGTCGAGGAACGCGGCCGGGTCGGTGTTCGTGCTGGCGGTCAGCGTGCTGCCGCCGCTGCCGACCAGGTTCAAAGTGTAGGTTTTGCCGGATCCGCCGGAACTGCCGGAACTGCCGGAACTGCCGGCGCTGCTGGAGCTGCCGGCGCTGCCCGCGTTCGACCCGGCGGCGGCTTGGGCCTGGCGGCGTTCCTGTTCCAGGTTGCGTTCCTTCAGGTCGTACAGCTCCTGGAGCTTGTTTTTCTGCTCTTCGTAGAGCCGGATCAGCTCTTGATTCTGTTCGTTGCGGGCCTGGGCCAGATTCGCCTCGACTTCGGCCAGCGCCTGACGCTGCTCCAGTTCGAGCCGCAGCCGGTCCGCCGTGGCGGTGTCGCCGCGTTCGCGGGCGATTTCGGCGTTCAGTTCGGCCAGGCGGTCCTTGGCGCTGGCGGCTTCCTCCTGCATCTGGCGCAGCCGGTCGGTCGCGGCGTCGATGGCGGATTGCAGGTTGTCCAAACGCTGCCGGTCGAGCAGGTCGAATTGTTCGCGACTCCGTTCGGCCTGGCGGATCAGGGTATCCAGCCCGGTCGCGCTGCCGATGGCGCCCAGCCGATCGATGAGTTGCTGGACGGCGCTGGCTTGCCCCAAAAAAGACGCCTCGATGTCGAGCGCTTTATCGGCCACCTGATTCGCCCAGGCCGCGAAACCGCTGCCCGCGCCGGTCAGCTTCGACTGCTCGTCCATGTTCTTGCTCATGGCGGCATTGAGTTCTTCGATGCCGGCCGCGGCGATATCGGACCCTTGCTTGAACCCATCGAACGCTTCCCGCGCGGCGGGGGATAGCGCCTGCAACCGTTGCGCCCAGCCGGTCAGCGCGCCAGACACCAGATCGCCGGCGGCGGCGAGCTGCTCGGCGTGGTCCTTCGCGTCCGCGATGGTTTTCGCCGCGTCGGCTTGGGCTTTAGCCGACTCGCGAACGGCCGCGGCCTGATCGCGAATCGCTTGCGCGGTCGTCTCCAGGCTCTGCCGTTCCAGTTCCAGGGCGGCCCGCTTGTCGGCCATTTCCGCCAGTTGCGCCTGTTCGGCCACGCCGAGCTGGCCGTCCGCTTCCAGCTTTTGGCGGGTGGCGTCGATCAAGGCTTGGTACGCTTCGATTTCGCGCTGTTTCCCGGCCACCGCCGCGTCGGCTTTTTGCTGGAGCAGGTCGGACAGGGCGGCCTCGGCTTGGCTTTGCGCGTTGGCGTCGCCCTTGGCTTTGGCCAGATCGACGGCCGCCTGCGCCTGCTGGATTTGCAGGTCGAGCCCTTGTTGGCCCAGGTCGTTCGCCCGCCGGGCGGCGGCGACGACCCGGTCCTGCTGCTCCACCCAGGCGGCCAGCGCCTTCGTATAGCGGTCCTGCGCGTCGTTGGCGACCTTGAGCGCGGCCTGCACGTCGTTGGTCGTGGCCAGCCCGTCCCGTTGCGCCTGGCGCACCCGATCCAGTTGCTCGGCGGTCGCTTCGGCGGCGTCCTTCAGCCCGAGCAGTTGGACGTCGTTCAGCCGCAGCCCTTCGCTCCAGTCGCCGGCGTTGTTGGCCGCGGCTTGTATCTGCCGGTTGGTTTCGGCCAGCGCGTTTTGATATTTCAGCGCGGCGATGGAAGCGGCGTCGGTTTCGGCCCAGGTTTTGTTCAGCGCGGCGGCGTGCCGTTCCGCGACGGGCACGGCGTGCGCGGTCGCCTCGGTGGCGTCTTTCTGCGCGGCGGTCGCGGCGGCCTGCGCGGTCTTCAGACGGCCTTGCAGCTCCCACAGTTTCACGACGGCCGCGCCGTAGTCCTCGGTGCTGGCCTGGCCCCGGGCGTTGGCTTCGTACAACCGTTGGACTTCGGCTTCCTGCTGCTTCGTCGCCTCGGCCAGTTCGGCGACGCGCGCGGCGGCGGCCTGCTGGGCGGCTTGCAGCGCATCGGTGGCCCGCGCGGCGCCTTCGGTTGCGGCGCCGAACGTCCGCGCCGCGGCGCCCGCGTTGGCATACTCGGCGCTGGTGCCGCTCAGCGCCCGACTGATGGCGGCGGTGCGCGCTTCGATTTGTTGCTGGAGCCGGACGGCCGCGTCCTGATCCTTGTTGGCCAGCGCCCACGCCAGCCGATAGCCGTCTATTGCCTGGGTGAGCGGCGAGAAAACAGCCGACGTCCAGTCGGAGACGGTCTGAATTTTCCCCTGGACCCCGTCGATGGTTTGATCCAGCGCCGTGCGGACGGCGGCGATGGCGTCGCCGGCCTGGGTCTTGAAGCGGTCCCAATCGACCTTTTTCAGGAAGTCATCGACGTATCGCGCGGCGTCGACGTACAGATTCTTGATGCCGTCGGCGATGCTTTGCAGCTTGCCGCTGGCGAGCAGGTCGCCGAGGGTTTTGCTCAGAGCCTCGGCGCCGTCGGCGATGGGCTTCAACAGCGGTTCGGCCAGCGTGTCCTTGATCTGTCCCCAGGCGGTCGCCAGCCGCTCCAGCGCGCCCTTGGTGGTGGCGTTGATGGTGGCGCTGGCTTTCTCCAGGCCGCCGACCGCGTCCCGTTCCAGCGCCCGGCCGTATTCCGCCAGCCCGTCCGTTCCCACCCGCAACAGTCCGGCCAGGCCGGGGCCGGCTTCTTGGGAAAAGGCCCGGATGACTTGATTCCCGCGCGGTCCCAGTTCGATCAGTCGGCCGATGAATTGCGAGACATCGCCGGTGCTTTCGCCGAACTTGGCCAGCTCCTGCCGCGCCTTGGACGCCGGATCGGCGATGTCTTTCAGCACGTTGACCAGCGCGGTGCCGGCCTCGCTGCCCTGGATGCCGGCCTTGGCGAAGGCGGTGAGCAGGACGACGGTCTGTTCGAAGGTCAGGCCGATCTTGGCTGCCTCGCCGCCGCCCTGGCGAATCGCCTCGGCCAGGGCGGACACGCTGGTGCTGGTCAGATCGGCCGATTTCTGGAGCACGTCGCCGGCGCGGGCGGCTTCTTCGTACTTCAGCCCCATGACCGACAGGACGTCGGTCAGCGCCGTGGCGGCCTGCTGGGTGCTGATTTGTTCGTTTTTGGCGACGCGGAGCGTGGAACCCAGCGCGGCAATGGCCTGATCGGCGCTCAATCCGGCGCCGGTCAGAAATTCCAGCGCCTGCGCCGCCTGCGCCGAGCCGTCGGCGCCCAATCCCACGGCGCGCGCCCACTCCTGCGCGGCGGTTTTCAGTTTTTGCAGTTCGGCTTCGCCGGCGCCCGATTTGGCGACGACGCGGGCCAGGGCGGCTTCGAACTCGATGGCGCCGTCCAGCCCGCCGCCGAACAGGCCGCTGAAGGCGTCCCGAATCTTGCCGGCGATGACCTTGGTTTCGTCGTCCAGATAGCGGAACAGCTTGCCGAAGACGGTCGTCGCCTGGTCCTTGGCCGTGATCAGCAGTTGCAGGACGAGGTTGCGGTCGGCCACTTCAGACCTCGATCAGGCGCACGGCCTGGAGGATGTACCAGCCGTCCGGGTCGGCCGGGATGAAGTCGCCGACGCGGGGAACCGGGCGGGCCTCGACCGCGCCGTCGCCGTGGCGGGCGGCCACGGTGAAGGCGCGGGCGTCGTGCAGGGTGAGGGTGTGAGTGGCGCCCGGCGCGTCCAGCAGCGCGACCAGGGCGAGCAGCGCGGTCCGGTCCAGCCACGCGGTATGCCGGTTGTTGGCGGACTGGCCGATCAGGGTGATGGGCCGACCGGCCTGCCGGGTGGATTCCTCCACGATCAGCGCGCCGGTCAGGCCGTAGTCGGTCGCCTGGACGGTGGCCGTCCAGGCGAATTCATCGCTCCAGGCCAGCCCGTCGGGCAGCGTCACCCCGCCGAGCGTGATGGCCACGATTACGCCGCCAGGTCGGACACCTGGAACAGCCAGGGTGAAGAATAGCCGGTCGGGGTCAGCATCTTGCCGCTGAAGCTGCCCTTGACGTACGTGCCGGTGACCGGGTCGAACGCGGCCGAGCCGGCCAGATTGGCCTTGTAGACCACGATGCGCCCGCGCTTCATCGACACCTTTTCCGTCGCCGAGCCGACCAGCATCACGTAGTTGCTGACGGCCTTGCCGGCGGCGTAGTTCTCGATGGTGCGGGTCGCGGGGTGATAGCTGATCTTGGCGACGGTCGCGCCGGTGGCGTCCAGCGCCTTGAACAGCCCGTTGACCAAATCCACCTCGTAATGGGTGCTGGCCACGGTCGCGTCGGCGGCGGTTTTGGCCACGATCTCGGTACCGGTCCCGTGGGCGGCGAGGTACTTGTTGGCCAGCGGCACCCACAACCCCACCGCCGGGGTAATGGCCTCGTCGACCACGGCGGAGGTCGTCTGGGTCACCTCGCTCAGGGTGGCGCCCAGCAGCACGGCGTACAGCGCCGGCGGCATGTAGTCGGCCTCGGCGCTCAGGCTGCCGGCCTCGGTGGTCTTGTTGACGCTGGCGAGGATTTCGCCCGCCGATCCTTCCATGTTGGACAGCAGGTCGTCGGACTCCTGCTGCTGGCTGGTCAGTTCCAGCTTGGTCCAGTTGACCGGATCGTAGAACTGGGTCGGCGCGGTATCGCCCGACCAGAAGCCGAACTTGATCGCGCAGTTCAGGTAGAGGGATTTCGAGGCAACGGCGACGGTCATGGGGGCATCACTCCAGGGTCAGCGGAATCGATTGCGGCCAGGTCAGCCCCCACAGCGACACGCGCAGGATGTTGACGTGGCCGGTGAACAGGTTGTCGGCGGAAATCGCCGCCGGGTCGACCAGCCGGGCGCCGGGCACGCCCCAGGTTTGCTCGGGCAGCCAGGTCATCAGGTCGGCGCAGGTATCCAGCGCCAGCGCGTCGCGGCCGGTGGCCCCGACGTCGGCGCCGAGCACGTACAGCGCCCAGTTCCAGTCGGCGCGCCAGCCGCGTTCGCCGACCGCCTCCAGCCGAGGCAGGCCGCCGCAGCCGAGCAGCAGGGCCGGGGCCTTGGCCAGCAGCAGGGGGACATCGGATTCGGCGAAGCGGCCGCCGTGGGCCTCGACCTTGAAGCCGGGATAACGGGCGGCCAGCGCCGCGACGGCGGCGGCCACGATCGCGCTGGGCGCCATCAGAATCCCTCCAGGGTGTCGGCGGAAAACAGCCGATCGGGGGCGTAGGCGGCGCAGGCCAGGCCGGTTCCGGGCGGCAGCAACTGGCCGGCGGCGACGGCTTGCAGCCGGTGGTAGGCGTCCTGATAACGCTGGTAGCGGTCGGCGAAATCGCCTTGCGAGGCGAGCGCGGTCGGGGTGGCCAGATACAGCGCCAGATCCACGGCCACGTCCACCACCCAGGCCGGGTACGGCGCTTCCAGCGGCACCGTCCGGCCGGCGGTGCCCAGGTGCAGGTCGATCAGTTGGTCGGCCGCCGCCAGCGCCGCCGCGATGGCGTCGTCGTCCAGGTTGCCGGCGGCATCGCGCGGCCCGGCCTGGGCCAGTTCGCCCGGGTAGCGCAGTTCGATGTCGTCGGCGGTGGCATACATGGTCGGGTTCCTTTCGGCGGGCGGCGGGTTTTTGCTCCCCTCTCCCCTCGGGAGAGGGGTGGGGGGTGAGGGAACCCGCGGGTTCGGATGAGAAACAGGGGGCCGACGCCCCCCGCTCGCCGCGCGATCAGCCCAGCAGGATCGCGATGTGCTCGGGCTTGATCGCCGCCACGCCCCACGCCAGGGCGACTTCGTAGTGCACCCGGCGATACTGGCGATAGGCGGACACTTCGAAGCTCAGCCCGGACCGGGGATCGGTGATCGTGGTCCGGTCGTCGGCCATGTCGCCGCCGTCCGGCAAGGCCGGGGCGCGGGCGGCCAGCAGGATCGCCGAGCGGGCGAAGGCCAGGTTGGCGGCGTAGCTGTTGCCCACCGTGATGGCCTTGGTCGCGGCGCTCATGGCGACCTGGATGCCGGGCGCGCCCAGCACCAGCGTGCCGCCGTTGCTTACGTCGGAATCGCCGGTCGTCACCACGTACTTGTTGGCGGTGTCGCCGGCGAAGGTGACCACGTCGCCGGCCAGCAGGGTGCCGGTGCCGGCGCTGGCCAGGGTCAGGCTGGTGCTGCCCACCGCATAGCCGGCGTTGTCGGTCGTCGCGCTGGCGCCGGTGCCCTTGGTATGGCTCTTGATCTGCGCCGATTCGCGCACCGCCATGCCGTTGAAGTCGCCCAGCACGCCCTGCCGCAGCAGGCTGGTGTCGCCGACCATGTAGGCCTGGGCCTGCTTGCCGCGCAGGTTGGCGCCGGCCGTGGTGTTGAGCACCAGTTGCAGTTCGGACAGCGGCGCGCCGTTGTCGGCCAGAATCTTGCGGATCTGGGAGGCGTCGCTGTAGTCGCCCGCCGTGCCGAACGGGGCGGTGCCGGCGGTGCCGTAGGCGCGGCTGGCCTTGGCGTACAGCGCGGCCAGATCGGCCTCGACCTCGTTGGTCAGGGTGCGCATGGCCTGGGCGAACTGGGCCTGGCGCAGCGCCTGGAAGCCGACGCCGCTGTTGATGCCCAGCGTTTCCTCGCCGGTCCACCGGATCGGCACCGCGCGCGACTTCGAGATCGTCACGGTCGCGTTGGTGAAGGTCTGATCGCCGGTGTCGGGCGCCGTGCTGGCCGGGGTGACGTCGGCCGCGGTGCTGGCCGGCGCCAGCGGAATCCGCAGGGTCTGGTTGACCGCCGCGCGGGCCGCCTGGGCGTCCAGCATCACGGCGGGGATGAGGCCGACCAGCTCGCGCGAGACGATGTCCAGCGCGGCGTACAGGTCGGGGATGAGGTTGGTCAGGGTGTTGGCCATGGCGGGACTCCTGGAATCGCGGGAACGGGCGCGGCGGGATCAATCGCGGATCAATCGCGGATCGTGCCGCCGGCGTGCACGTGCTTCGCGCGCTGGGCGGGCGGCAGGGCATCGAAGGCGGCGCGGGACAGGACCGGCGCGGGAGCCGACGCGGCGGGCGCGGCGGCGCTGCGTTCGGCGAAATCGACCCGGACGGGCAGGCCGGCGACGAACTGTTCCAGCCAGGCGCGCGGTTCGGTCGAAACGGTCTGGTCGCCGTCGGCGAATTCCAGCGGCGCGGCCGGCAGGGCGAGCAGCAGCTCGACCAGGCCGGCCTGCTGGCGCGGCAGGATCGTGCCGGCCTTGGCTTGCGTTTCGGCGAAGGCGACGGCGGCGGCCCGGGCGCGGTCGGCCTCGGCCTTCGCCAGGGCGGCTTCGCGTTCGGCCAGGGCGGCTTCGCGCTGGTTCAGTTCGGCTTCGCGCGCGGCGAAATCGACGGTGGGTTCGGACATGGCAATCGGGACCTCTTGGCTGATGGCTGATTCGGCGGATCGGATGCGTTCGTTTTCGATATCGGAGCGCAAAATGTCGATTTGGAGCGAAGGGATGACGCTGTCGGCTTGTTCTTTCCCGAATTTTTCGATGAAGAACTCGCGCAAATTGCGCCACAACTCGACTTGAATTTCACTTCCCCATTCCGAGAATTCGAGGGTGACGATGCCGGTTTGATCGCCGGCGAACGACGGGGCGCGCAGCCCCTTGACCGCCGGAGCGGCGGCGCCGAGAAAGCCGACGTGGCGCAGCGAATAGATGCCGGGCGCCGGGTTGCCGGGGGCGTCGGGCAGCCAGAACGAGGCGGAAATCTTCTTGTAGCGGCCGGCGTTGACCCATTCGGCGAACTGGGCTTCCACCTGATCGGGCGTGGCGCGCAGCACCTCGCCGTCGCGGGCCAGCGCCTTCACCCAGCCGTAGGCGGGCGCGTCGAGGGCGGGGTGGCCCACCACCAGCGGCGCTTCGTGCTTGGCGGGGTCGTAGGCGGCCGCGGTGGCGTCCAGATCGGCGGCGGCGAAGCTCAGAGTGCGGCCGGCGACGTCGGTGTGGGTGCCGGCGCGGAAGATGTCGAGGGGAGCGAGTGCGGACATGCCGAACGCCTCAATATGAAATCGCGATATATCGTGTGCTTCGTTATAACAAAAAGCAATATCAGTCTCGCGCCAGATACTCGTTGAGGGCGTCGAGCAGGTCGGCGCGGTCCCGGTCGGACAGGCCGAGGAAGGGGCGCGCGGGGATGTTGCCCCAGGGGACGATCATCTTGCGGGAATGGGCGCGGACGAAGGCGACGCCCTTGGCGACGGTCTTGCGGCCCTGCTTCACGTCGCGGCTTTTCACGCGGCGCACGTAGGCGTTGATCTGGGCCACCACCGCGCCGAACTGGCCCTTGCGGGCGCCGAACTGGTGGGTGGCGCCGTAGGCCAGCGGCGTGCCGATGCGCAGGCTGTCCTGGTCGACTTGCTTGGTTAAAGTGCCGCGCAGGCGGCCGTCGAGCGTGAGTATCTTGTTTTTATTTTTCTTCTTGCGGGCGGCGTAGGCCGGCGACAGCGGCGCCCAGGGCGCGCCGTCGGGCGCGGTCTGGGCGCGGAACCGTTCCCGCGTGCTGTTGAGGAGCTGCTCGCCGACGTCGGCGAAGAACGGCTTGAGGTCGCCGAGCTTGGCCTGAAGCCGGCGGAGCGCCGCGTTCAGTTCGGCGTCGTCGACGGTGATTTCGATGGAGGCGCCGGCCATGGGTCTTTTCCTCGGGCGGATGGAGGAGCGTGAGGGCGAATGCCGTTCAAACGAATTTTAACGGGGGGTTAACGGGGGTCGGGGGGTGGGGGGAATCCCTCGCTGGCGGGTTGGAACGAAAACGCCTGAAAACGGCTGTGGCGCGGTTTGGCGAGCGGGGGGCGTCAGCCCGTTGTTTCACGCTCGCCCGCCCGCTCATCGACGAAATCGATGCCGGCGATTCCCAGCAGACGGCAATCGGGATGCCGCTCGCAATACCGATTTGGCCAGTCCCGCCAGTCGTCGGGGACGTCGTCGGTCAGCCGGGCGACTTTGACCACTTTTTCGGCATTCTCCGACAGCGAGCGGACGAAGGTATACAGCACGCAGTGGGCTGACATGTGTTGAATTTTCCGGTGGGTTGGGGTATCTAAAGGGTTAGAGGCGGACTCGTTTCGGACGTTATGCTTGGGGGGCGCGTCAGCGCAGCATCAAGCCCCGCCTGTTTCAAGTCTTGATCGCCATCGACAACAGCGCCACGGCGCGATTCTTCTTGCCGGGCAGCACCTCGAACACGCAGCGTATTTCCTCGTTGCCGATTTTTTTCTCGGCGATCAGCGTGGGATTCCCATGTCTTGATGGGTCGCCCTGTTTCAAGGAATCGAAATCGGTCAGCACCTGCCAGACCTTCGTATAATCTTGCGGCGTGGCCGGACGCTGGCCTTGCCCGTCATGGCCATGACTGATTTCAACATGGCGCGGCGTCTGGTCGGGCAACAGCATCAGATTTCCTTTGAGGTCCAGCCCGGTTATCTGCTGGATATCCTCGAAGTTATCGACGAAGCCCAAAAAGAGCGGTTCGGCGGGCGAACGGTCGGCCAACACCCGCTTGACGTAATCTTCCGCCGGATCGTGGGCGTTGACGTAACGGGTAATGTCCCGCGACAGCGCCTTGGTGATGGCGGGCGGATAGGTGATGAGCTTGTCGCTGACCAGTTGGCGTAACGGCGTGTCGATTCCAGCTCCCGGCTGATAGTCCCACCCCCGGTCGACGCCTTCGGGGCGGGTGAATATCTCGCCGGTCTTGGGATCGACGCCCTCGACCGTGCCGTTATAGGGAATCTCGTCCTCGGGCGTGGTCTTCAGCCCGGCTTTCTTCATTTCCCGTTCGGACAGGGTTTCGACGTAACAGCGGCACCCATATCCAGAAGGCGGGTATCTTTTTGACCAAAATTCGTCGTCGTGCTTGCGGATCACGCCGTCCCACGCGAGGTGTTCCGGCCGGGGCACCACGCTGGCGTCGGAGTGGCGATAGCGCCAAAACGGTCGCGAATTCGCCACCTCTTGCATCTGCTGGAACCGCCCGGCGCTGTAGCTGGTGAAGAGGTTCGTGTCGTAAATGATCTGCGCGCGCCAGGCGCGGCCGGCCTTCGTCCCTTCGCCGGTCCAGCCGGTCCAGCCGCGGTCGGCGACGATGCGTTCGAAGTCCTGGCGGAAGGTTTCCAGCGTCGTGCCCTGGTCGATGGCCTTCTCCACCGCCGCCTTGAGGTCGGCCAGCAGGTCGGCCTGCATCGCCCCGGCCACCACGAAGGCGCGGTCGTGCGCGGCGCCGAGCAGGTCGTCCCACCTTTTCGTGGGCAGGCTCAGCTTGTCCCGCAGGAATTGCAGGGCCTCGTCGAAGGGGAGGGAACCGTAGGCGACGGGCATGGGCGCGCGTCAGGTGGGGAATTCGTCGACCGTGCCGCTCTTGCCGCACTGGTAGTGAATGTCGAACTCGAACAGCCGGGCCGTGCCGTTGTCGGCGTCGGTGTTGCCCAGCCGGCGGATTTGCCAGGCCAGACAGGTCGATTCCTTCTGCCCGGTCAGGTCGATACTGCCGAAGCTGGTCAGCAGCATCGAATTCGCCACGGTCGCCGTTCCGGCCACCAGCGTCCCGGCCACCGGCCCCACCAGCGCGCCGTGCGCGTCGCCGGGCGAACCCAGAATTCTGTAGTACAACACCCAGTCCGCCGCGCTGGCGCTGCCGACCGGCTTGCTCCAGTGAATGTGCGGTTTGACGGCGCTGCCCGCTTTCCAGGCGTGCGGCATCTGGGCGATGCCGGCGATGACGTTGTCCGCGTTGCCGGCGAACAGCAGGGTGCCGGGGTAATCGGTCAGGGTGGTGTCCACGCTCGGGGCGTCCACCGCGCCGGCCGGGTTGATTCCCTGGGCCGGGAAACGCAGATCGTCCCAGCCCTCGACCCACAGCGGCGAGGCGATCGCTGATTGCACCACGTTGCAACTGCCGGTCAGGCAGGTGACCTGAAAGCCGACGTCGTGCGGGTACGGGCCGAAGCGGGTAGCGGCCGAAACGGAATGCTGGGTCACGGCGCCGTTGGCATAGGTGATCCGCACCAGGGCGACGCCGGCGGCGTCCGGCGTCACCGTCATGACGTCGCCAACTTCCAGGGTGTCGGTGAAGGGAATCGCACTGGACGTGATATTCATTCGTTCGCCTTCGGGGTCAGGGTTGCGCCTCGAACCGCCCCGCCGCGTCGGCCACCGCCAGCGCTTGGGCCATCAGCGCGGCGAAGGGTTTGGGATCGAGGTCGGGGTAGAGGTCGAGCAGGCCGGCCCGGAATTCGCTCAGATCGGCGGACCGGGCGAGCAGCTCCCGCACCGGGGCCAGCAGCGCGCCGATCAGCGGATCGGCTTCGCGGCCCAGGCGCTCCACCAGGGGGGCGGTGGGGTCTTCCCTCGCCCCCGGTCCCTCTCCCGAGGGAAGAGGAGAGGCGAAGGCGGGCGCCGGGGCGTCGGCCGCCGGTCGCGCGGCGGCTTCCGGTGGCGCCGTTCCCTCACCCCCGACCCCTCTCCCGAGGGGAGAGGGGAGCGGAACCCCGCCGCTCGCCGGGTCGTTCGCCGGGTCGTTCGCCGGGGCCCGCGGGACCGCTTCCCATTCCCCGTCGTATTCGACTTCGATTTGCTTCAGGGTGGGCCGATAGCCCAGATCGAAGATCCGCCGTTCGATTTCGCTGCGCTGGGCCAGATCATCGCCGGGATCGGTGCGGCGCCAGACCTGGGGCGGGGCGGCGCCGGGGAAGTTCCAGTCGCACAGCCACGCCACCACCTGTCGGTTGAAGCTGTCGCAGATCAGATCGGCGTCGCCCTTGATCAGCCGCCGCCAGGAATCCGGTTCCTCGGCGCCGACGTTCAGCCGGCTGGCCGTGGATTCGGTTTGCGCGAGCTGGCTGAGGGCGATGCGGCTGATCGCCTGGTCCATATAGGTGCACAGCTCGGCGTAGTCGCCGCCGGCGGCCCGCTTGGCTTCCAGCAGTTCGACCTTGATGCCGTCGGGCAGGATCAGGCCGGCGTCGGTCTGGATTTTGCCCAGCACGGCCAGCAGCTTGTCCTGGTCCTCGACCGGGGTGCCGGGCGGGAACCAGCCGGCGGCGGTGGGGCTGCCGAACTTTTCGGCGGCGATCAGCCAGAACTTGATCCCGCCGCGCTTGAAGATCACCGGCCAATACAGCCAGTGGGCCAACCCCATCCCATAGGGATCGTCGCCGTGGTCGGCGCCGGCGCCGAACACCCAGAACTTGCGCTCGGGCAGCAGCTCGCCGGTGCCGATGTTGAGGCCGGCCAGCAGGCGCAGGCGGTTTTCCCCGTCGAAGACGAAGCGGCGCCGGTCGCGCGGCCTGACGGCGTCGAGGGTCACGGTGGAGCCGTCGCGCCCCCACAGGCATTCGGCCACGGCGAAGCCGTAGTAGATGCCGTAGTGCATCCATTCGGTGACCGCGTCCCACCCGACGTGCTGGAGCTGTTCCTCGACGAAGGCGGCGGCGTTGCGGTCCGCCCGCCGGTCGCCGCCGGGAACGACTTCGGTTTCGGCGCAGACCACGGCGCGGCGGCGGTTTTGCAGCGCGGCGAACACCGCCCAGTCGGTCAGCAGGTCGCGATACAGGTCGTAGCCGAACCGATTGCGATAGCTCTGCTCGCGCCAGATCTCGTCTTGCGGCAGCAGCCGGCCGTCCGGTCCGATCCAGCCGCGGGTCCAGTCGCGGCCGTTGTCGGTGCCGGCGATCTCGCGCCGCTCGGGCGGAGCGGCGAAGGCGGCGGTGTTTTCCCTCACCCCCGGCCCCTCTCCCGAGGGGAGAGGGGAGGCGGAAGGCGGGCGGCGAGCGGTTTTCGGGCGCAACCAGTCGAACATGTTCTTTCCTCCTACCAGCCGACCGTCAGCCCGCTGCCGACGACGTGGCCCCAGCCCGTGCCGTCGCCGCCGGCCGCCACGCTGCGCGCGGCGCCGAGCCCGAGGCCGGCCAGCGGCATCGCCAGCGCCCACAGCATGTGCAACGCATCCGGCCCGTCGTCGTGGTCGGCGGCCGGGTAGTGGCGCAACTGCTCCAGCAGGGTGGAATGATCGGCGCGGAACCTTATCAAGCCGTTGGCGACGTGCGGTTGCAGGCTTTCGATCCGCAGCGTCTTGTCGGTGTGGGGCACGACCGGCCAGGCCGGCACCGGACAGCCGCGCGCGGCCGATCGCTTGACCAGCTCGGCGCGGAAAAACTCCTGAAACTGCACCGCTTCGATGGCCCAGGCCACGCAGCGGTAGCGCATCTGTAGGGCGATGACATCTTCGATGATGGCGTCGGGCAGCCGGCGGCGGATTTGGGCCTCGACCACCGACAGGACGCCGGTTTCCCGGTTCAGCCCGCCGATCAGGAGGGCGCTGGGGTCGCGGCCGGCGCCGTGCTTGCCCAGCGAGGGATCGCAGGCGCCGAAGAAGATCCAGGCCGGGTCGGGCTCGACCCAGAACGTCAGTTTCTGGAACAGCGCCTCGGCGGCGTTGATCGGGTCGTTTTGCAGCTCGGCGTCGAAAGTGGCGTGGCCGTCGCGGGCGCGGATCTTCATCAGCGCCGCCAGCGGGCGCTGCGCCGGCCAGCTCACCCGCGCGCCGCGGTCCATCAGCTCCCGCAGCCGCGCGTGATAGGCGTCGGCCGCTTCCTCGCCCTGGTTGCGCAGGATTTCCTCCCAGCGGTCCCACAGATCCATCCGGTCCGGCCAGTCGAGCACGGCGCGAAAGGTGTGGGTTTCCCACAGCGGGTTTTTCAGGGTGCGGGCCAGCACGCTGTCGTAGTGCAGCACGGTGCCGATGTAGAACACGTCGAGCGAGCCATCGGCCGCGCCCAGCGGCAGGACCGTTTTCTTCAGCCAGTTCTCCAGCTTGTCGCGCTGGGCCGGGTTGCGCACGTTCTCGTCGTTTTCGATGTCGTCCAGCAGCACCAGGTCGGGGCGGAACGGACCGTGGCGCAGGCCGCGCATCCGCTTGCCGCTGCCGAACACTTCGATCTTGGCGTCCTTCGCGGTCAGGATCACGCGCTGTTGCCAGATCCGGCCCTCGCCGGTCTCGTCGGGGAAGTCCATCGACAGCCGGGGGTTGCTGTCCAGTTCGGCCTTGATCGCTTCCAGCGCCGGCAGCGCCTGATCGAGGGCGTCCATCACCAGCACCACGTAGCGCTTGCGCCCGGTCAGCACCGCCCACAGCGGGAACAGCAGGGCGGCCAGGGTGCTCTTGGCCTCGCCGCGCGGAGCGGCCAGCGCCAGATGCCGGCCGCGCGGGTCGGCGATCAGGGCCGGCAGCGCCTCGAACAGAAATTCGTGCAGCAGGGCCGGCGGGGCGTTCAGATAGTGGGGGAAATAGGTCTGGCAGAAATAGCGGAAGCCATCGGCGGCCCGCGCCCGCGCCCGGCGCTCGGCCACGGCGGCGGGGTCGAGCGGGAACGCCTTGCAATCGGTCTCGATCTGGCGGCGCAGCGCGGCCGCCAGGGCTTGCAGCTCGCCCTGGAACGCCCGGGCGCCGAGCCTAGCCATACAGCTTGGACACCTCGTGGCCGAACGGCTCCAGCACCTCCAGCAGGGCCGGGGCGTGCTGCGGATAGCGATCCTGCACGAATTCGGTCAGCCGGAACAGCAGGTCGAGCGCCACCGACAGCTTGTTCAGTTCGGGATTGAGCACCAGCGAGGCCTTGCGCACTTTGTCCATGGCGAACGCCAGTTGCGAGAGGATGCGCGCCCGTTTCTCGGCCGTTAACGTGGGGTCCTCGCGCAGGGCTTTTAACGTGCTGACGTGCGCCATCAGGTAGTCTTCCACCGCCTGGCCGATGGCGTTGGCGTAACCCTTCTCGCCGACCAGGGTCGCGACCCGCGCCGCGTCCCAGTCGTCGCCCTCCTGGAGCATCTTGCGGCGCCAGTTGACCAGCGTGGACCGGGCCACCTGCAACCGCTCGACGATCTGATCGATGGTCAATCGCTGGTTGACGTACAGCGCGCGGGCCAGCAGCCTGGTTTCCTTCGGATGGCCCTGGCCGCGACCGCGCTTTTCGCGGCGCTTCCTCCCATCGACCGGCGGGAGAGGTTCCGGGGGCGAGGGAACCTTGCTCTCCTCTCCCCCCGGGAGAGGGGCGGGGGGTGAGGGAACGAAGGCAGGAGCGGCCATGGCGGGTTACCTGAGCAGGTGGTTGATCATCGCCGCGCCGGCGAAGCCCAATACCGACAGCAGGGTGGCGACGACGAAGCCGAGCAGCTTGACCCGGTCCTGGTCCTCCTGCCGGGTGTGCGCCTGGAGGCAATCGAGCACGCGCTGCACGCCCAGGTTGGCGTCGCGCAGCTCTTCCTCGATGCTGGACAGCCGGTCGTCCTGGGTCGTCATGCGGGTCTCCAGCACCGAGACCCGCGTGTCGAGCCGGTGGATGAAACACGCCAGCTCGTGGGTGTCGTAATCGGCCCGGCGCCGCGTCAGTTGCGGGGCGGGCTCGGCGACTTTGCCCATTCCGGTATCGTCGGTCATTTCGGCGCGGTCTTGGTCACGGCGATTTCGATGGCCAGATTCAGCAGTCGGGCCGGCACGTTGGCGAAGGCGCGCTTCAGATCGGCCTGTACCCGCGCGCGTTTCTCATCGCCGCTCAAATCGGCGCGCATCAGATCGGTCACGGCTTGCAGCGCCGCGTCCCACACCACCGACCCGACCAGCGCGCGGATCGCGGTCGTCAGCAATTGCAACCAAAAAGCGTTCATCGATTCCTCCAGTCAGTCAAAAAGCCGTTTGGCAGCGGACCCAGACCGCTTCAACCGTTCCATCCAGTTTCTGGGTCTCCATCCACCGCGCCAGGTCCACGTCCGCGCTCGGCCGGCAGCGCAGCGGCGCGCACCCCACCAGCAGCAGGATCGCCAGCCACCACGCCAGGGTCAGCCCCACGAACAGCGCCGGCCTTCGCCACCAGCTCGATGGGCGGCAGTTCGACGCGAACGGGCGGATTTTCACGGGTGATGACCCCGATCAGCCCGGCCACCGCCATGCCGACCGCCGCGATCTGCTCCCAGACCTCCGGCCTCAGCGAGACGCCGAACGCCGTCGCCAACCAGATGAGGCCGCGCCACGTCGAGGGCTCCTTCAACCGCGCGATCAGCCAGTTCACGCCGAAAGTCCATCGCGCAGGAAGAGATCGCGTTCCGCCTTGCGGCGGCGGGTCAAGCCGGCCACTTCGATCCGCTTGCCGGTTTTCGGGTCGCGGGCCTTGTTCCATTTCGGCAGCTCATCGGCCGCGCCGAGGTGGTCGAGCTGGTTGAGCTTGGCCAGCAGGGTGCTGCCGGCGAAGGCGCTGAAGCCGACGTTGAAGACGAAGCACAACAGCGCGTCGGCCATGCATTGCTTGACCGGCACCTTGATCGTGCCGGCCAGCAGGGCGCACAACCGCTCCAGGTCGCGGCGCAGGAGGCCTTCGGCGCGCTCGGCGGTCAGCGGATAGGTGAAACGGTCGTCGGACCGCACCACGTGGCCCCACCCGACCGTCGTCTTGCCCGCCGGGCAGACGTAAGGCTCGGCGGCGAAATCGCCGTTCGGGCCTTTCTCGAACTCCTTCAGCAGGGCCAGAGCGGCGGGACTGGGGGCGATCGCGGGCATCGGGTCACCAATTGGTTATTTAGTGATCGATTATATATGACTTTTGGTTATGGTGCAGGGCGGTTCGGGCGAGCGGCGGGTTTTCGCTCCCCTCTCCCGAGGGGAGAGGGGCCGGGGGTGAGGGAACCCGCCGGGTCGAGGAAACAGGGGACTTCGGAACCCAGCGCGGAATTCACGCGCCCGATTTTGGTATCCTTAGCGGGTTGAAACGCCATCCGGACTACCACGATGCCCCTGTTCGACCTGCAACATTTCGAGGATGCCGCCCGCGAGAACGGTGCGCGTTACTGGATGGCGCATGCGTTTATGCAGGCGCTGGGTTACGACAGTTGGCCCACCTTTCAGAAGGTGATCAATAAGGCGATGGCTTCGTGCGCCACCCTCGGGGTGCAGATCCAGGAGGCGTTTGCGCCCGAGACTGTTGAGATCGACGGCCGCCAGGTCGCCAGCTATCGCTTGACGCGCTTCGCCTGTTTCTTGGTGACGATGCATGCGGATTCGCGCAAGCCCGCGGTGGCGGAGGCGAAAACCGTGCTGGCGGCGATTGCTGATGCGCTCGTGGAGCAGCGGATTCAACAGGATGCGCTGGAGCGGATCGAGGTGCGCGACGAACTCAGGGACGGCGAGTCGCTCATGAGCGCCGTGGCCCATCGCGCCGGCTTGCAGGCTCGCGAATTCGGCATATTCAAGGACGCCGGATTTCGCGGTCTGTATAACCTCTCCTTGCAACAACTGATCCGTCGCAAGGGCGCTTCCCTGCCTTCCGGGCGCACGCTCTATGATTTTATGGGGAAAACCGAGTTGGCGGCCAACCTGTTTCGGGTAACCCAAACCGCCGAACGCATTCGCCATACCGGAGCGAACGGATTGCCGCAATTGAGCGACACCGCTCGCGCCGTCGGCAGTGAGGTGCGCGAGATTATGATCCGCTCGGGGGGGGGTGACGCCCGAGAATATCCCGCTCGAAGAAGATCTATCGACCGTGAAGAAGCGTCTGAAATCCGCCGCGAAGCACATGAAGCGCTTGGACGCTCCGCTCGAATCCAAAAAGAAGCGACGCCCAAAAAACGGGTGATATGAGAGCAGCGAGAGTTAGGTTCCCCAATGGGGGACCCATCGTTCAAATAGCCCCGAATCGAACGCAGGGCGCCAGCCCCTAACCCGCCGGGTCGAGCCGCCCGGCGGCAGGTGTCAAATTAGTTGAAGGCTACCAGCTTACCGTTTTGGAAATAGAGGTATTGAGCTTTGGCATGTCCGCGATGGTAAACCCATTGATCTTGGTAGCTACTATGGTTGATATAGCTCGGTGATCCCCACGCGCGCCGTGCTTCTTCTTCTGTCATGCCGATCCGTACCGTTCCGGTATCGGCGTCGATTCGGTGTTGAAACGATTTAAGCATTTCCTGTTCGCCAGGCCGGAGACCAGGGGACTCGATGCCGATGGGTTTTATCGGCTTGACGGAAATAACCTCCCCGCCGCCTTGGGGCGAGCACGGCATTTGCTGGAATTTCACTTCCCCCGATTCGCCTGGGCATTTGTACATCGTCTGCCCGAATGCCGGCGTCGCGGCCAAAATCACCGTCCAAACCATCCAGCGTTTCATGTCGATTCCTCGCGATATTGTTCGTGCACGTTACAGCATAGTCCGCGCGGGAATGGAGTCAATCCACCACATCACTCCACCTCCGCCCCGACCCGTTTCCCCCACGCCTTGAGGCTTTCGATCAGCGCGCCGGCCTGGGCGGCGGTCAGCCATTCCAGCCGCTCCACCCCGGTGCGCTTCTTCACGAAGTGGAGCAGGGCGGATTCCTCGGTCGAGCGGACCGCGCCGGCCTCGATCAGCCGCAGCCAGAGCAGGCGGAGCTTGCGCTGCTGCGGCGTTTTGACGCTGGGGCGCTTCGGGGTTTTGGCCGCCGGCGTCCAGCCCAGCCGGCGGAATTCGGCCAGCAGCTTCAGATGGCCGGCGTAGTCGACGTCCGCCGCGCTGTCCCGCCCGCACACCCGTTGCAGCACGGCGCGATAGGTATCGTCGTCCAAGCACAGCTCTTTCTTGGCCAGGTGGATCTTGGCCAGATTGGCGCGGCGGGCGGTGGGGGCGGTCACGGCCGGCGCTCCCCTTGCGCGGCACGGTCCCGGGCCCGCCGCTCGGCGCGGGGCAGTTGCCAGTACGCCATCCACGCCAGATCCGCCGGATCGAGGCCGATGCCGCCGGCGGGCGGCAGTCTGACGGCCTTGGCCTGGGGTCTCGGTTTCGGGAACGGCGTCAGGGACCAGACTTTTCGGCTGTCGAATCCTGGGCGGACCGCCGCGACGTGCAACGCGCCCTCCTTTTTCAGTTGCGTGGCGACTCGTTGCAACTGGCCGGGGCAGGCGTTCAGGTCCTCCAGGATTTGCGCGAACGGGCGCGGCCCGTTTTGCTCCAGATAGGCCAGCACCCAGGCGCGCAATCGGTCGTGTTCGGCTTTGCGGCGGAGCTTGGTCAGCTCTCGCTGGAACAGCCGGGCGGGGGCTTTTGGGTTGTAGGCGCCGCTCATGCCGCGCGCCTCGCCGGGGGGTTGAGCACCGCGCTGGGGATGGCGACCACGTCGCCGTGTTCGGCGCAGCGATAGGCGGAAATCACCACCCCGTGGGCGGAAAACACGTAGCCGTGCACCGCGCGCTTGCAGTGCGGGCAGACGACATGGACCGGCGGCGGGGCGGCGGGGTAGCGCGAGGAGGAGGGGGAAAGGGTCATGTTGGGGTTCCTTTGAAGTGAGTGGCGAGGGGCGGGCGGCGGCCCGTTGTTCCCTCACCCCCCACCCCTCTCCCGGCGGGAGAGGGGAGCGGGGGGGCGAGGGTTCAGGCCGCGGCGCGGAAGGTCACCGAGGTGCTGGTCTTGATGGTGATGCACTCCCGCAGGCCGGCGCCGAGGGCGTGGTCGCCGTCGCGGATCATGTCCTTGAGCTTGTCGGTCAGGGTGTATTCCAGGCTGGTTTGCACCAGGTCCTCGAAGCGGCCGCCCAGCAACTGGCGGGCGTGCAGCGGATCGGTCAGGGCGAAGGTGGTGCGCTCGGCGATGGTGGCCCGACACACGCCCTCGACGGTCAGCGCCGCGCCGGCGCCCAGGCTGTTTTCCAGCTTCGTGGTGATGCCCTTCAGCTCCTTCTGCAGGGCCTCGATCTTCTGCTTGACGATCCAGCCGTCGACCGCCAGCCCGACCAGATCGGGGCTGGCGGAAACGAACTGCCCGTCGATTTCGATGCTGCCGGCGGGGAGCTGGCGCGGCGAGGTCTCGACGGCTTCGGGCGCGGTGGGGGTGGGAACGGCTTTGGCTTTCAGTCCGAACATGGGGATTCCTCGTGAGTGGGGGTGGGGGAAGTGGCCGAATCGGCCGGGTTCATCCAGGGCCTTAACAGCCCCATCAGATCGCGCGCGTGTCGCAAGCTCGCCTCGCGGCGGGCGGTGGAGGAAACGTCACCCCCCTCTCCCCTCGGGAGAGGGGCGGGGGGTGAGGGAACATCCCTGCTCCCCTCTCCCCTCGGGAGAGGGGCCGGGGGTGAGGGAACGAAGGCCGGGGCGGCCGGCCGCTCGCCGTGGCGCAGCCGCTCCTCCGCCTGCCGTTCCTGCCGGCCGGCGGCGCGTTCGGCCAGGTTCCAGGCGACGGCGAACAGATAACCGTGGCCGTCCAGCGGCAAGCGTTCGGGCGGCTGGGCCAGCACGGCGTCCAGCGCGGCGGCCCACAGGCCCACCGGAGCGGCGTGGGCCACCCCGCGCCGTTCGACCTGGCCGGAATCGACCGCCGCGGCCAGTTCGGTCAACAGCCGGGTGGCCTTGGCGCTGGTCATCGCCTTCCGGGGCGGGTTGAACAGCCGCAGGTAGCGCAGGATGCGCCCGCCCAGCAGCGGCGGCAGCGCCAGCGCGGCCGCCAGCCCGGCGTTGGCCCCGGCCTGCTCGGCGAACACCAGCAGATCGGCGCGCAGGCCGCAGTCGGGGCAGACGCCGGGAATCACGCCGCGCTCCAGTCCACGGCGTCCAGATAGGAACCGTCCAGATTCATCCCGGTCCGGGCGCGAACCTGATCCAGCGTGTGGCGCACGCCGCGCGGGGTATCGACGCTCCATTTCGTCAGGCACGATCCATCGCCGAACCAGGTCACGCCGTTGGCGCGGCGGAACCGGAAAGCGGATTCCCCGTAGCGCCAGGCGCGTTCGGCGTCGGTTTCGGTGGTGGCGGCGACGATGCGCGGCATCCATACATGCGAATTCCCGCTGGTTTTCATCAACGTATCGATTCTCGATTTCACGACAGCAGCACCTTCAGCAGATGGAACAGCCACAGCGGCAGGCCGATGACCGCCAGAAACATGGCGGCGACGATCAGGATCAGTTCGAGGCACTCCAGGACGATCCTCATGACAGCAGCACCAGGGTCAGGCCGACGCAAACCGACACCATCGAGAACGTCAGCACGATTTTCAGCGCCAGCGCGCGGCGGTCGGCGCGGGTCATACGGCCACCTCCAGCGCGGTCGCGGCCACGTCGAGCAGGCGGCGCAGGATCTCGACCTGCTTGCGCGGCAGCAGCAGCGGGCCGATTTCGACGGCATCGAACGGCGAGATGCGCACCTCCATGTCGAGGGGATCCAGGCTGGCGCCCATGCGCAGCAGCGCACGGAAGGTGCCGACGTAGATCGGTTTGTCTTCGGCCGGCGGCGCGTCGGCCGGCGGCGCGTCGGGCAGATCGGCCTCGTCCAGCGGCCACGGGCCGCCGTGCCATTCCGGGAAGTCGGCGGGGGGCGCGGCGAGGATCGGGTTGCGCCACAGGCGAGCGGCGGGCGGTGGTTCCCTCACCCCCAACCCCTCTCCCGAGGGGAGAGGGGAGCCGGGGGGCGCGGGCGAGCGCGGGCGGACGAGGGCGCGGACGACGGCGGGCGCGGGTCGGTTCTTGTTTTTGCTCATGATGGCAGCTCCAGGCGCCGTTCGGCGCGGTGCGCCAGCGGCGGCAGTTCCAGGGTGAAGATGTCGAAGCGGCCGTGCTGCTGTTCGGGCACGTAGACGTACTCGAAACGGCCGCCGACCAGTTCGGCGAAGCGGCGGATGGCGTCGATGGTTTCCAGCGCGGGGGTGCTGGAGGGCATGGTGAGCCGGATGTGAACGTCGGTCATGCCGGAGGGACGAGGGATCGTCATGGCGGTGTCCTAAGTGGCTTGAATGCGAAGGATGCGCAGCCCGGCGATCAGGCAGCCGAGCAGGTTGATGACTTGATCGGGATCGGCCAGCACGAAGGGACCGAGCTGGATTTCGTTGTCGGCGGTGACCCGCACCTCGAACGAGGTCGGATCGACTTCGCCGTCGGAACAGTTCACTTCATCGGCGAACACCCGCCCCAGAATCACGCCGCTCGGGCCATCGAACTCGCTGGGCGCCGCGCGCCGGTAGGGTTGGATCGGGGCGCTCATAGCGGCGCGTCCAGGTTGCCGGTCAGGTCGAAGACCCGTTCGAACCAGCTCGTATAAACCGCCTTCTCGAACAGGTGGTCCCATCCGGGGTAGTCATCGCCGAGATCGTTGAGGGTGAAGACGAGAACGGCGGCGCTCAGAGTGATCCCGATGTAGCGGTCGAACCGTAATTCATCGCGGTGGTATTTCACCGCGGCGCCCTCCCGATCAGCCGGTTCCACCAGCGGCGCAGTCCTTGAAACAGCGGGCTGCCGCCCGCCGCTGGCCCGGCCGGGACCAGGTACGGATGCACCCGATTCAGGTAGTGCATGGCGGCCAGGCGGTGGACGTAAACCGGGCCGTTGCGGTCGCCGTCCGTGCGCCGCACCTTCACGGCGGGCACGTAGCCCTTGCGGGCGGCGTAGCCGAGATAGTTGGCGGCCGGCTCGCCGAAGTCTTTCAGCCGGACGTAGCTGGCGGGAATGGGATCGCCGGGGCCGATGTCGGCGCAGCGGGATTTCGGCGTCGGGTCGAGGATGGGGAAGGGAGGGGCGTTGCTCATGAGGGACATCCTTCTTTGGCCAGTGGGTTGTGATGACAGGTTTGGCATACGCGCCAGTGCCGCAGGTCGCGGGCGCTGGAGCGGGGCATGGGCCGCTCGCGATACCGGCGGCAGTGGCTGCCGAGCAGCTCGGCGTCGAAAAAGGGGCAGTGCCAGGCGTCGAGGGCGTCCCGCACCTTGCGCTCGAGGGCGTCGTGCGTTTTGGCGGGGTATTTGCCGGCCAGCACCAGGCTGATGGTGGTGCGCGACACGCCGACCCGGTCGGCGACGGCGGTGATGGAGTCGCGCGCCACGGCCGCGCGCAGCAGCTCCCGCCAGTCGCGGGCGGGAAGCGGCAGCGAAACCACGGTGCTCATGGGGCGGCGTCCCTACTCCCCTCTCCCCCCGGGAGAGGGGCTGGGGGTGAGGGAACATCCTCGCCCCCCTCTTCCGGTGGGAGAGGGGCTGGGGGCGAGGGAACGACCGCCCGCCGCAGGTTGGGGTCGTACAGCGCCGTGCCGCGCTGGAGCGAGACCGGGGCCTTGGGGCCGGTCCACCGGAGCAGCAGCCACTTGACGTGGCCGGGGCTGGTGGGGGCAAGGTCGGGCTGGCGGTCCCGCAGGCGGACCAGATAGCCGGTCCGTTCCAGCAGGCGCAGATAGCGGCGGATGTTGCGCTCGGGGTCGCGTTCGCCGCCGGCGCAGGCCACCGTCAACAGCTCGTCCAGGGTGGCCTTTTTGCGGTGGGCCAGGGCGTGCCACACCCGGTGGCGCAGGGTTTGGGCCGAGACTTTGGGCCGGCGGCCGTGGGCGGAGCCGGAGCGGACCGTTTTGCCCTCGGCCAGCAGGGCGCGGCCGGCGTCGAGGATGAAGTAGCCGCCCTTGCCGACGCGGGCGATCAACTCGCGCCGGTGCAGGGTGGCGCAGGCCATGACCAGGTCGGCGGCGGGGCGATCCAGCCGCCGGCCGAGGCCGTCCAGGGTCAGCCCGAACGGCACGCGGGCCAGTTCGGTGAGGATCTGTTGGGCGAGCCAGGTCACGGCCGCGCCCTCGTCAGCGCCTTGGCGTCGTTGGGCCATTTCCAGACATCGGGCGGGACGGCCAGCCGCTCGGTGCGGCGACCGCGGCCGAATTCGATGACGAAGGTCGTACCGCACTCGGCGCAGGCGGCGTTCAGGACGTGCCGGCGCGGGCAGCAGCAGGCCGGCGGCAGCAGCCAGTTGTGGCAGGTCGGGCATTCAAAGGCGTCGTGGGGCAGGTCGTTCATGCCGGCGTCCCCCCGTTGCGGGCGATGGCGACGACTTGAGCCTTGTCGGTCTTGTCGGCCTTGCCGGCGCGGCGCACGGCGCGCACCCGCCAGTCGTGCGTTAAT
>JAVMKJ010000109.1:0-97072 GCA_031732855.1 Candidatus Competibacter sp. | reverse complement strand
CGCTGCGTGGCATTCTATCTAAGCCCCTGGTCCATTTTCCGGGGTCCACTTTAATATAAGGGTACGCATCGCGTACCTTTTTCGGAGTGTGAACTGGCACGCAGTCGCGTCCTATTGACTGATGCAGGATAGCGCGCAGGTTGGGTTGCCGTCTTTTTGGCAACCCAACATATAAAAATCGGTCTAACAGTCATTGGATAGTTATGAACTTTGTGTGGGATACGAAAAAGGCCGCAGCAAACCACCGCAAGCACGGTGTCAGCTTTGAAGAAGCATCGCGTTGCGCGATACTTTTTCTGCTACTGCGCACGATCCTGATCATTCGGAAGATGAAAATCGTTTTGTGATATTTGGCATTTCCTCGCGGGGCCGTTTGCTTGCAGTAGCTCATACGGAGCGCGGAAATTCGATTCGAATCATATCCGCATGATTAGCGACAAATGCTGAGAGACAAATTTATGAAGAAGGTTAAGTCAGAAATGGCAGACGAGCTTCGCCCCGAATATAAAAGGTCGGACTTTGGTGAAATTGTGCGTGGCAAATACGCGAATCGCATCAAAGAAGAAAGTAATATTGTCCTCCTTGAACCAGATATTGCACGAGCTTTCCCAAACGACGAAGCTGTCAACAAAGCCCTTCGTTATCTGCTGGAGATAGCCGAAGCCTCAAACCGCCTAACCAAGCGCTCCAGCCGACCGGCTGACGCTGGTGACTGAGCTTGGTCGTTGTGGCGGACGCTTCGCGCCCGTGACAACGGGGCGGCGGATACGATCCGCTGCTTGCGCGGCGCGAAGTACCGCTCAACCACGCGGATCGAGCCGACTTCAAGGCGAAAAAGCCTGCGGCTTTCTCACCTTTCGCGGCTTATCCGCCGCCCCGTTCGGCCCCAAGGGCGGGTGTTCTTGGTAGAAGTAGGGCATCCGGAGGTATCATCCTCCTCTGGTGACAGGAGGTGCCGTCCATGAAGCAGCCAATTCCCCTTGTGGTTCAAAGAGATCCGGACATCCTCGGTGGCGTTCCTGTGTTTGTTGGAACTCGTGTTCCCGTGAGGATACTGTTCGAGTATCTCGAAGCAGGCGACAACCTTGAGGTGTTTCTCGAAGAGTTTCCGTCCGTAAGTAAAGAGCAAGCTATCGCCGCACTCGAATTGGCCAGAGAGGCAATTTCAAGCGATGCGCATCCTGCTTGACGAGTCGCTTCCAAGCAAGCTGTGGTTGGAGTTTCCGGAGCATGAGGTAAACACCGTACAGCGTCGCGGCTGGGCGGGTTTGAAAAATGGCGCTCTGCTCAAAGTGGCCGCTGAAGAGTTTGATGTGCTTCTCACCGGCGACAAGAATATCCAGTACCAGCAGAATCTCGCCACGCTTCCAATACCAATAGTTGTTCTCGTTGCGGTCAGCAATCGAATAGAGGCACTCAGGCCATTGATACCTCAGGTGAAGGCGCTCTTGGCCACGGTTCAGCCCGGTCAGGTAGTCAGAGTTGGCGAGGTGTCATGAGAATCTTGCGTGAAACTCTGCGTCCTGGTCTTGGTTCCTTCGCGTCGGTGGAACATTTCGCAAAACGAGGGCAGGCATTGTGGGCGCGCAAGCGTTGCCATTCTTATGGTCAGCCGAACTGTTGCTTCAACCGGCCCGCTGCGGCGGGCCGGTTAAGTTTAGCGAAAGTCCTGATATAAAAACCCCTGACCAAGCAAGCACCGGTTTTCAAAACTCGACCGTGTTCAGATCCTCGGGCCGGGGCGTGCCGTCGAGGATGCCCAGGGTGTCCAGCGCCGCGCCCACCGCCGCCAGCACGCCGCGCATCTGTTCGGCGAACAACTGCCCGATGCAACCGATCCGGAAGCTTTCCACCACGGTGAGCTTGCCCGGATAGATGATGAAACCCCGATCCTTGATCGAACGGTAAAAGGTGGGGAAGTCGAAGCGCGGATCGCCGGGGGAGTGGAAGGTGACGATGATCGGCGACTGCCAGCGGTCGGCCAGCAGGGTTTCGAATCCCATCGCCCGCATCCCCGCCACCAGCAGGTCGCGGTTGCGGGTGTAGCGGGCCAGCCGTCCGGCCACGCCGCCTTCCGCCTCATGTTCCCCGAGCGCCTGATCGAAGGCGGCGACTACATGAGTCGGCGGGGTAAACCGCCATTGTCCGGTGCGGGCCATGTAATTCCACTGGTCGTACAGGTCCAGGCTCAGCGAATGGGCATTGCCGGCGCAGCGTTCCAGCACCTCCCGGCGGATCAGGGAAAAACCGAATCCCGGGACGCCCTCGAAGCACTTGTTGGCGGAGGCGACCACCGCGTCGAACGGCAGTTCGCGGGCGTCGAGCGGCAGGGCCCCGAAGGCGCTCATGGCATCGACGATCAAGCGCCGGCTCCGGCGCGCCACCACCTCGGCGATTTCGGCCACCGGGTTAAGAATTCCGGAGGAGGTCTCGCAATGCACCACCGCGACGTGAGTGATGGCGGGGTCGGCGGCGAGCAGGGCATCGACCTTGGCTGGCGGGGGGGGCAGGTAGTCGCCCATGTCCAGGGTGGCGTACCGGCGGCCCAGGTAGTGGAGAATTTTGGCCATCCGCTGGCCGTAGGCACCGTTCATCAGCACCAGCGCCTTGCCATTGCGGGGAATCAGGGTCGCCAGAGTGGCTTCCACCGCGTAGGTGCCGCTACCCTGCAAGGGGACGCAGACGAACCCTTCCTCGGCGCGGGCGACCTGGAGCAGGCGCCGGCACACGCTGGCGGTCAGGTCGTTGAAGTCGTTGTCCCAGGAACCCCAGTCGCGCAACATCGCCTGTTTGGTCGCGAGCGAGGTGGTAAGGGGGCCGGGGGTCAATAAATACGGTTCGCGGTGAGGGTGCATGAGGGTCTTTGGGCATGAGGTTGAACGCAGCCAGCTTGCCAAGTCCCCATTACGGTTTTGTGAACGCGAATGCCCCCGGCGTGTTCGCTGTCCCGACCGAGCGATCCGATAGCGTGATTTCTGAATTGAAACACTGAAATTCGAGCGCGTTGTCATGAGGATGTCATATTAAATTCACATTTCCGCAATCCGGGTCGGCCAACATAAAATTCTTGTATGTTTCGGATTACCATATGGAGAATGCAGTGATGAAGCTGAAACCGCTGACCGCAGCGATCCTGACCGCCCTGGCCGCGTCTGCCTGCAACAACAACGATAATGATCCTCCCCCAACCCTGGTGTCGGTGGAATTCACCGGAATGCCCGCGCCTGGCAGCGACACCGAGCGCGCCAGCGCCTATACCACCGCCAGCGTGACCTACACTTATAGTGATGGCAGCAAGAAGACTTCGGCGCTGAATTTCAAGCCGCTCTACAGCAGCCTCGACACCATCACCGGCGTCACCGGCGGCCATGTCTACGACGTGAACGGCAAGGTGTTGCTCGATGTGAATGGCAATCCATTCATTGCCAATACGCCGGACGCCAATTCCCTGCTCAGGGTCGAAGGTGCGCCGGCTACCGGCAAGGGCGGCAATCCGCTCTACCTGGTGACCCACTTCGAATACGTATCGACCGATAGCTCGGTGCCGCCCAAGGATATGTATGGCAAGGCACCGATGGCGATGAAGCTGTCCACTCTCGACCAGAACAAGAGCAACGGCGATCTGAACGTGGTGGCGTTGCGAAACATCGATATGGCTGGCATCCGGGGGTTGTGGATTCCCTGCGCCGGTTCGCTGTCGCCTTGGAACACCCACCTGGGCAGCGAAGAATACGAGCCGGACGCCCGCTGTCTGGAAACCGGCACCTGCGCCGATCTGTATGGCAAGGACAGCTACCTGGCGGCATTGACCTCAATGAATACCTACTTTGGCGATACCATCACCGCCAAGCCCTACAACTACGGGTTGACGCCGGAAGTGACGGTCAAGGCCGACGGGGCCACCACGGTCGTCGCGCATCGGGCACCTGGCCGCATCTCCCGCGAACTCGTGCAAGTCATGCCGGACAGCCGCACCGCGTATCAGGGCGACGACGGCACTTACACCGTGATGACGATGTTCGTGGCCGACAAGGCTGGAGACCTGTCGTCCGGTACCCTTTACGCCGCCAGATGGAATCAGACCAGCGACCAGAACGGCGGGGCGGCGAATCTGACCTGGATCAGGCTGGGTAGCGCGACCGATGCCGAACTGGACAGGATGGTCAACGCCGACAATATCCAGTTCAGCGACATCTTTGACGTGTCGGACAAGGAAGCGGCCGGTTTCGTCAAGACGGTCACGGGTCACGAGAAAGCCAAAACCGAATGGTTGCGTCTGAAGCCGGGCATGGAAAAAGCCGCCGCGTTCCTGGAAACCCGTCGCTACGCCGCCTATCTGGGCGCCACCACCGAGTTCGAAAAGATGGAAGGCGTGACTCTCAATGCCGCCGACCGCAAGGTTTATGTGGCCATGACTCGTATGTCCAACGGCATGGAGAAAGCCAAGGACGCCACGGCGCCGGATCACATCCAGTTGCCCAAGAACCTGTCCGGAGCGGTATACGAGCTGACCACCGCCAAGGGAGTGAAGGACAGCGCCGGCAATGCGATCGACAGCGATTACGTGGCGGTCGGCATGAAGGCGCTGGTGGTGGGCGAAGACATCCCCAAGGATGCGGTCGGCAATACCTCCAACGTGGATAAAATCGCCAATCCCGATAACCTCAAGTTCTCGGAGAAGATGCGTACCTTGTTCGTTGGCGAGGATAGCAGCACGGCCCATATCAACAATTTCCTGTGGGCTTATAACGTCGATACTGGCAAGCTGTCCCGCATCCTGTCCCTGCCGGCGGGCGCCGAGTCCACCGGCTTGCAGGCGGTCGAGAACCTGAACGGTTTCGCCTACATCACGAGCAACTACCAGCACCCCGGCGATTTCTCCTCGAACATCGATCCAGCGCTCAAGGCCCGGCTGGAGCCCCTGATCAACAAGCAAAAGGGAGAAGTCGGCTACATCGGCGGCCTGCCGCGTCTCGATTGACCCTCGGAGGCTGAATAAAAACTAACCGACTGATTGATAAAGCCTTCGCAGGATACGCCTGGCATACCCCACGACGCCGCGCCCGCCGCTAGCGTTGGGGGTCGCCGGCGAGCGGCGGACGTGAGTCCGCTGTTTCCGCACCCACCGAGATCGCCGATGCCTTGCCGCGTTCCGGGAAACAGGGGGCTGACGCCCCCCGCTCGCGGAACGACCGCGCCGCTCCCACAGGGAGAGGGGAGTTTCTTAATCGACCGGAGTTCCTCCCCTGCCTGATGGCGGGGGAGGGATGATCTCACGGCTATTCCGCCGCCTGGCCAGCGGTGGTTTCCAGACTGTCCCCGCCGGCCGTCGGTCGCGCCGCGCGTGACCAAAAACTGTCTTCCCAGTGTCATACGCTTGCAGCGTTTCGACGATACATTCCCTTTTTAATTGATAAATAAGGGTTTTATGGTCGTTGAAGATGAACCGGGAATATCACAGGTGGCATAGTCACCGTCTCCATCGCGACATGGAACTGCTGGTGTTCGGTCACGCCGGGGCCAAGGTACTGGTGTTTCCCACCCGCTGCGCGCGGTTTCACGAATACGAAGACATCGGGCTGGTGGCGGCGCTGGGCGACAAGATCGAGCGCGGTCACTTGCAGTTGTACTGCGTGGACAGCATCGACCAGGAGACCTTCTACTGTTTCTGGAATCAGCCGCCGGACCGCATCCATCGCCACCTGCAATACGAAGCGTATCTGCTGCACGAAGTCCTGCCCCTGATGTGGAATAAAAACCGCCACCCCTGCGTGATTTCGCACGGGTGCAGCTTCGGGGCATTCCACGCGATCAATATTGCTTTCCGTCACCCGCACTGCTTCACCAAGGTGGCCGCCTTCAGCGGGCGCTACGATCTGACTCAGTCGGTCGAGGATTTTCGCAGTCTGTTCGACGGCCACTACGACGAACACGTCTATTTCAATACACCCAGCCATTTTCTGCCGAATATCCACGATCATGACCTGCTGAGCCGGTTGCGGCGGCTGGATATCGTGCTGACGATCGGCGAGGCCGATCCCTTCCTGGACAACAACCGGCAATTCAGCGACACCCTGTGGAACAAGGGTATCTGGCACGCTTTGCATGTCTGGCGGGGCCGCGCCCACAGCGCCTCCGCCTGGCGCAAGATGGTCGGTCTGTATGTCTGAGCACGCTTGCCGGCCGCAGTCGATAGTTCGGCCAGAGCCGCTTTTTTCCCTTGATTGCCATCGGAGCGCCGCATGATATCGGACATTCTGCTGATCCCCGTCACCGCCGGCGTGCTGGCCTTCATCGGACTCAGGCTGCGCAAGCAACATCAGTATCGTCGGTTGCAGGCCCGTCAGCACGATCTTGTCGTCCAGCATGGCGCCGAGCTGAAATTGCCAGACTCCCTGCCCGAGGCGCTACCCGATTTCCGCCAACGTATCGCCGTGGTGGAGGAACCGTTGCCGGAGCCGGCTTTCGAGAGGCTGCGCGAAGCCGCGCTGCGCCATCGGCGGACCGAGCGCAGCTATTTTCCGACCCACAAGCAGGGCGGCACCATCGCCTACGAGGATTTGCACCGCATCGCCCCGGAGATCGTCGCCTTTTACCAGTCGGGCTATCTGCGGCGGTTGTGTTCGGCGGTGATCGGCGAGCCGGTGCTGCCGACGCCGATCCACGATCAGAGTTCCTGTTCGCTGCTGTTCTACGACCGGCCCCGCGATCACATCGGCTGGCACTATGACTATAACTTCTACAACGGCCGGCATTTCACCGTGCTGCTGCCCCTGGTCAACCGTCATCAGGAGGAGGATCGGCTGTCTTCGGCGCAACTGGTCATTCGCCAAGACGACCGGGAGGTGATGATACCCACCCCGCCCAATACCCTGATCGTATTCGAGGGTGCCCGTGTATTCCACAAGGTCACCCGGCTGGGGGAAAACGAGTTGCGGGTGATTCTCAGCATGACTTTCTGCACCCGACCACAAACCTCTGCTCTCAAAGGCGCGCTGCGCCGGCTCAAGGATACCGCCTATTTCGGCGTTCGCGCGCTGTGGACGTGACTGCCCGGCGCTGGGCAAGTTCCCGTGCGGTGACGGTCGCGCCGACGCCGCGGGAATCGCCGAGCCTGCTTTGCCTGGGGCCTAGAAGCGCCAGCCTTGCGCCATTTTGACCAACCAGCGCGCCAGCCATGGAAAAAGAACCACCGCTATCAGCGAGCCCAGCAGACCAGGAGACAGAATGTCCCGCACCGAATCCAGTTGGGAGAGTTGGGTGCCGGCGTTCACGTAAATGATGGTCAGCGGCAACATGCCGAGTTGGCTGATCCAATAGAACGTCCCCGGTGGAATCCGGGTCATGCCCATCAACAGGTTGACCAGAAAATAGGGGACCACCGGCACCAGCCGCAGCCCGAATAGATAGTAGGGGCCGGATGCTTCCATGCCGGCATCGATCATCCGCAACCGGTTGCCCAGATGTCGCCGCATCACATCGCGCAGGGCGAAGCGGGCGGTCAGGAAAGCCAGAGTCGAACCGATGCTCGAGGCGAAGGATACCAGCACCGTGCCCCAGACCAGTCCGAAAACCGCCCCACCCGCCAGGCTCATGACGATCATTCCCGGTAGGGATAGGCCGGTGACCAGCACGTGTAGCGTGAAATACAGCGCCATGGCGGCCAGCGGATGCCTGAGGCGATAGGCCATCAGCGCCTCGTACTGCGATTTCAGATAACCGAAGGTGAAATAATGGCCGGGATCGAGGGCAACAATGGCGGCGAACAGACCTGCAAGTAACAGAGTCACGATCAGCGGCTTCCAGATCACGAGTGGCATCCCCCGGATCAAATCGTGGATTTGGCGAGTGCCGCGCAGTCTCCCTCAAACGCTCTAAGGTTTGATGACAGAACATCGCTCCGCCCGGTAAGCGCCTCATTCCGAGGGTCTGCGATATCCTCTCGTAATATTCCGCCGGAATAATTGGACGCGTACCTCGCATTTCGCCGACGGTTGCGCTCGCCGCCCATCCCGTCCGACCCGTCGAACGTTGGCGCGACCGAACCAAGCCCTTCAAACGGGGAACGCTACGTGAATTTCACCCTTCGACCGATGCAGGACACGGACCTGACCGACGCCATCGCCATCACGGTGGAAAACTTCACCATCGACGGCAACACGCTCGGCCAATACGCCATTCCACGCGTCCGCGAACGTTTGGCGAGCGGATTTCGCAATAGCGAATATGCCCCCAGATTTATCGTGGCCGTCAAGGAGGATGGGGAAATCATTGGGGTAGCCGGGTGGGGGAAGCTGGAATTTGCTTCCCGAACCTGGGGACTTTTTCTGTCCAGCGTCAATCGGGAATATCGTGGACGGGGAGTGGGAACCGCGCTGGTTAGGGAGCGCCTGCGCCTCATTGAGGAAGAGGCCCGGAAAGGCCGGGTTCTCGTGTCCACCAAACATCGGAAACGATTTGAAAAATTGGGGTTTCGCACGGTGGATTACGACAAGGAACTATCGCTGCATCTCATGTTGAAAAAATTGGGCGCCTCATGATTTTCCATTCACGCGGCGCGAGCGGCCTGCCCTCCAACCAGAATCCATCGACAAACGGGATTACAGCCCGATCGCCCAACCCGGGACCGGCGGCGTCTCCGGCACGCGGCGCGGTTCCCGAACCGCCACCACCGCCTGCTGGTGGGTCCAGCGCAGGATTTCCAGCGCTCCGTCGGGGCGTTCCACCAGCGCGGTGCAACTCTCCACCCAGTCGCCGTCGTTGCAGTACAACACTCCGTTGAGATCGCGCAGGGCGGCGTGATGGATATGGCCGCAGATCACCCCGTCCAGGCCGCGCCGCGCCGCCTCGTGCGCCGCCGCCGCCTCGAAGCGCGCGATGTAGGCCGCGGCCCGACCGATGCGTTGCTTGAGGAAACTGGCGAGCGACCAGTAGGGATGATTCCAGCGCCGCCGCCAGCGGTTGTACCAGCGATTCAGGAACAGCAGCAGGTCGTAGGCCCAGTCCCCCAGCCAGTTGAGCAGCGGACCGCCACAGCGGACCACGCTGTCGCATTCGTCGCCGTGGGTGACCAGGAAGCGGCGGCCGTCGGCGGTGACGTGAATCGTTTCGGGGGCGATTTCGATGTCGCCCACCCGCAGGCCGAGATAATCGCGCACCACTTCGTCGTGATTGCCCGGCACGTAGATCACCCGGGTTCCGGCCCGCGCCTTGGCCAGAATGGTTTTGAGCACCTCGCCGTGCGCCGCCGGCCAGCGCCCGCCCTTTTGCAAGCTCCAGAAGTCGATCAGATCGCCCACCAGATACAGCCGCTCGCAGGCGCTCTGGCGCAGAAAGTCCAGCAGGAACTCGGCCTTGCACTCCTTGAAGCCGAGGTGGACATCGGAGATCCACAGGGAACGGAATCTTGGAGACTCCATGGTTTTAGCCCCCTGGTTTTTTCCCGATAAAACTGAAGTAACGCCAACCACCGCCGTAAGCGGTGCGGAGGGTCTGTGCGACCGGCGGGCAGAGCGCGTTCAGACGCGGCAGCAGATGGCCGTCCATCCGCACGTGGTTGACTCCCATCCAGCGCTGAAAACCGGCAAATCGGGTGTCGTGGAAATCCACGGCCGCCAGCAGGCCGCCCGGTTGCAGATCGCACAGGGCGGCGTCCAGCGCCCGTTCCCAGCCGGGATCGATCATCGACAGGCAATAGGAAAACACGATCAGATCGAAGGCCGGTTGCGGGTCGAGCGGCTGGTCGTAGCGCCACTGAATCAGGGCGATTCGCGCGGGATGGGCCGCCAGCTTGCGCCGCGCCCGCGCCAGCATGTCGGCCGACAGGTCCAGGCCGGTGATGGCGGCGCTGGGAAACTGGCGGCGGAGATGAAGCAGGTTGCTCCCCGTGCCACAGCCGATTTCCAGGATGCGGCGCGGAGGAGGGGAGAGGCGGGCGATGGACTGGATCAGCGCCGTCCGCCCGAACAGGAAACTCCAGCGGGTGGCGTCGTACAGCTTGGCGTGCCAGCGGTAGTAGCGGGTCAGAGCGGCGGTGTGCTGCGCCGGGGTTGCCCACGAGGCTGAATCGGACCGGCTCATGTCACCTCCGCGAAGTGCAGGCTGCCGTAGGTGCCGACTCGATCGCGGCGGTGCAATGGCTCGGTCAGGGTCGGAAAGAAGCGTAGCGCGCGCCGGGTCCAGTCCGGCAGGAAGTCGAGATCGTCGCCGGCCGAACGCAGCAGAATCCGGCTGCCGGGACGGCTGTTGGCCAGAATCAGCCGCCATTCTTCCTCCAGCGCCTGCGGTTGGTGCCAGGCCAGCCAGTCCTGATGGTCCAGCAGCACGAAGTGGCTGTACGCGCCGGGATGGGCTCGCAGGAACTCGCTGACCGTGGCGTCGTGGGTATGCACCCGGTCGAGATTGGCTCGTAGCCGGGCGAAATTCTGTTCCATCAAATAATTGGGGCAGCAGCGCTCGGTATAGGAGCCGGTGAGATAGGCCCGCCAGAAATAGTTGTCGTGGATCAGCACCTCGGTCAGCACGTGGCGCAACTTGTCGCTGACGTAGCCGATGATGCCGCCGGGATACTGCTGCTGGATCAGGCGGATTTGCGGGCGCGGCACGCCGAGCATGGCCAGGGCGGTCGGTTGCCGCAACAGCCAGGTGCTGAATCGACCCCAGAGGGCGGGTTCGATCTTTTCATACAGGGCGCGTTGTTCGGCCAGGGTCCGGGCGTCCAGCAGATCGAACAGATACTCGCGCAGCTTGCGTCCCGACTTGAGCAATTGCCGGCTGACCAGCCAGGCCACCGCGCCGCAGGTACCGTGATAGTAGAACGAGCGCTTGCGGTGGGCCGGATCGAAATAGCCGATCTTCCGATCCCAGAACGCCGCCGCGTAGGGGGGCAGTTGCGGGCGCATCGCTTGATAGAGTTCGCGAAAGCGCGGATGCGCGCCCTGCCGGAACATTCGTTCCAGGTCCTCGAAATCGCCCCGCGCGATCAATGACAACTTGAGTTGCAACAGGGCGTTCTGCCGGGGGTTGACGTCCACCGCGTGAATCTCGGCCGGCGCGTCCAGCAGGTAGTCCAGCGCGTTACAGCCGGCGCTGGTCAACACCACCACCCGGCTGTCCTGGTCCAGACCCAGCAGTTGCCGATCGATGCGCGGGTCTTCCCAACACATGTTGTAGATCAAATAACGCTGGTGAATCGTCTTGAACAGCAGATCGTGGGCTTGATTGCCGAGTCGGGCGCCGAGTTGCTTGACCATGCCACCTTGAACCAGGGTTGCGGGGAGACTGGCCGGGGAGTGTGGAAAAGATCGGTAACAGAATGATTGCGCCGCAATGACCGTTTGATGATGGTCGGCACGACGCCGGGGGTGGCGAAGCGTGCGGGCGGAGGGAATTGATCTTGACGGGGCGTGCATCCAAAACCGGCCGGGCGACGTAATGCTGGGTAAGCCCGCCTGATCCACGGAATCCAATCGACCCTGCCGGGACCCAGCGGCGACGGGATGCCCGAACGCCGGCGCGCCTGATTTTTTCCTGCTGGCCGGTGAGAATTGCGGCTTTCTCAAGACTAAGCTAGCTGGACCCCATGATCCCAGCGAGAGAACCCCTATGCGCGATTCCTTTCCCCTGCTGGTGAAGACCGGCTTTCCGGCCGTTTATCGCGACCGCATCGAAACCTTGCAAGCCAATCTGGGCTACCGCTGCAACCAGTCCTGCACTCATTGCCACGTGGCGGCCGGCCCCCAGCGCACCGAGGAAATGAGGTGGGAAACCATGGAGCTGCTGCTGCGCTACCTCGCGGCCCGGGGGATCGCGACCCTGGACCTGACCGGCGGCGCGCCGGAGTTGAATCCCCACTTTCGTGCCCTGGTCGCCCGCGCTCGCGGCCAGGGCGTCCACGTCATCGATCGCTGCAACCTGACCATCCTCAACGAACCCGGTCAGGAGGATCTGGCCGCTTTCCTGGCCGACCACGCGGTCGAGGTCACGGCCTCGCTCCCTTGCTATCTGGAGGAGAATGTCGACCAACAGCGGGGCAAGGGCGTGTTCGGATCCAGTCTGGCCGGCTTGCGGCAACTGAACGACTTGGGCTATGGCCAGCCCGGCGGCGGTCTGACGCTGAATCTGGTCTACAATCCCCTCGGCCCGGTTCTGCCGCCCGACCAGACCGGGCTGGAAGCCGCGTATCGGCGGGAACTGGCCACCCGCCATGGCATCGTCTTCACCCGCCTGTTCGTGCTGGCCAACATGCCGATCCAGCGTTTCGGCAGCCAACTGATTTCCAAAGGACAATTCGCGCCCTACCTGGACCTGCTCAAGTCCGCGCATCGCGCCGAAAACCTGAACGCGGTGATGTGCCGCGGTCTGATTTCGGTGGACTGGCAGGGCTTCGTCTACGACTGCGACTTCAACCAGATGCTCGAGCTGCCGTTGGGCGCGGGCGGGCCGAATCCCACCCATCTGTCATCGCTGCTGGAGCAGGAATTAAGCGGCGCCCGCATCCGGGTCGCCGACCACTGCTACGGCTGCACCGCCGGGCAGGGCAGCAGTTGCGGCGGGGCGCTCGACGGCGTGCGTTGACGTTTGACAATCGTCGATCGCAAGCAGCCGGCCACGCCGATCGGTCTTTGGAGTCCCAGCTAATGAACCTTCGTAAACTGTTGCTCCTCCTGGTGCTCGCCCTGCTGGCGGGCGCCTTTTTCGCCTTCGATCTCGGGCGGTTTTTCAGCCTGGACTATTTCAAATCCCAGCAGGCGGCCATCGAAGCCTGGCGGACGACGCATCCCGCGCTGACGGCGGGCCTCTTCTTCGCGATCTACGTCGCGGTCACCGGCCTGTCCTTGCCGGGCGCGGCCATCATGACCCTGGCGGCGGGGGCGATTTTCGGCTTGCTCTGGGGGACGCTCGTCGTCTCCTTTGCCTCGACCCTCGGCGCCACCCTGGCTTTTCTGGTTTCGCGCTTCGTGCTGCGCGACTGGGTGCAGGGGAAATTCGGGGAGAAGCTGAATGCGATCAACGCCGGCATGGCAAAGGAGGGCGGTTTCTACCTGTTTACCCTGCGGCTGATTCCGATCTTCCCCTTCTTCATCATCAATCTGGTGATGGGTCTCACGCCGATTCAGACCTGGACCTTTTACTGGGTCAGCCAAGTGGGCATGTTGTCCGGCACCCTGGTCTACGTGAACGCCGGCACCCAACTGGTTCGAATCGATTCACTGAAAGGCATTCTGTCGCCCGGCTTGCTGCTTTCCTTCGCCTTGTTGGGCATTTTCCCGCTGATCGCCAAGCAGATCGTCGCACTGGTCAAGGGGCGGCGGGTCTATGCGAAATGGCCCAAGCCGAAGCGTTTCGACCGCAATCTGGTGGTGATCGGTGCCGGTTCCGCCGGGTTGGTGACCGCCTACATCGCGGCGGCGGTCAGGGCCAAGGTGACGCTGATCGAGAAGCACCGCATGGGCGGCGACTGCCTGAGCACCGGCTGCGTGCCGTCCAAGGCGCTGATCCGTTCCGCCAAGCTGCTTTCCCATATCCGGCGTTCCTCAGAGTTTGGCATCCGCAAGGCCGGGGCCGAGTTCGACTTCGCCGAGGTGATGGAGCGGGTGCAACGGGTGATCCGGGAAGTGGCTCCTCATGACTCGGTGGAGCGCTACACCGGCCTGGGCGTGGAGGTGATCGAAGGGGCGGCCAGGATCACCTCGCCCTGGACGGTGGACGTCACTACTGTGGACGGAACGCGGACCCTGACCACCCGGAGCATCGTCATCGCCGCTGGCGCCCGGCCGTTCGTGCCGCCGATTCCGGGCCTGGAGGAAGTGGACTACCTGACGTCGGATAACGTCTGGAATTTACGCGAGTTGCCGAAGCGGCTGGTGGTGCTGGGCGGTGGTCCCATCGGTTCGGAACTGACCCAGACCTTCGCTCGGCTCGGTAGCCAGGTGACACAGGTGGAAATGGCGCCGCGCATCCTGATTCGGGAAGATCCGGAGGTATCGGAACTGGTGACGCGGCGCTTCCGCGCGGAAGGCATCAGCGTGCGCGTGAATCACCAGGCCAGGCGGTTCGCGGTCGAAAGCGGCGAGAAGGTGCTGATCGCCGAGCACGACGGCCAGGAGACGCGAATTCCGTTCGACGCGGTGCTGGTGGCGGTGGGGCGAGTGGCGAATACCGCCGGCTACGGACTGGAGGAACTCGGCATTCCCACCACCCCCGCCCGCACCGTGGAGACCAACGACTACCTGCAAACGCTCTATCCCAACATCTACGCCGCCGGCGACGTGGCGGGACCTTACCAGTTCACCCACACCGCCGCCCATCAGGCGTGGTACGCGGCGGTCAACGCCTTGTTCGATCCGCTCAAAAAATTCAAGGCCGATTACTCGGTCATCCCCTGGTCCACCTTCGTCGATCCCGAAGTGGCCCGGGTCGGTTTGAACGAACGGGAAGCGAAGGAGAAGGGTATTCCTCATGAGGTCGCGGTGTATGGCATCGACGATCTGGACCGGGCCATCGCCGACGGCGAAGCGCATGGCTTCGTCAAGGTGCTGACCGCGCCCGGCAAGGATCGGATTCTCGGCGTCACCCTCGTCGGCGAACACGCCGGCGACCTGTTGGCCGAGTACGTGCTGGCCATGCGCCACGGCATCGGCCTGAACAAAATCCTCGGCACCATCCACATCTACCCGACCCTGGCCGAGGCCAACAAGTATGCCGCCGGCGTCTGGAAGAAGGCCCACGCGCCCGAGAAACTGCTGGCTTGGGTGGAACGCTTCCACGCCTGGCGGCGGGGCTGATTCCAAGGTTATCCAAACACGATGGCCCTTCAAGCCCGCACCACGGTGATCCGCCGGCCCTGGGGACTGGGCATCTCACTGCTGGCGGTGCGCTCGCGGATGGGCGGCTGGCCGGCGCGGCGGTCGAAGATCACCAGCCAGCCGCTCTCCAGCCCCAAGCCCGCCAGATAGCCGTCCAGTTGCTCCAGACCTTCCGCCAGCGGGTCCGGCTCGCCGTCGCGCCAGACTTTGAGTTCCATGCCGAGCGTGATCGGGCCGTAGCGCAGGCAGAGATCCATCCGCCCCGCGCCGATGGCGTATTCCCGCTCCAGCGTGCCGCCGCCGTTGACCACCCGGTGCAGGAAGGCCATCAACACCAGATGGGGAGCGATTTCGTGGTAGGGGGCGCTGCCGAGCAAGGGTTGCCCGTGCTGGCGCCAGAAGTAAAAAACCCCGCCGCAAGCGGCGGGGCTTTAAAGGCTACTCAAACAGATTCAACTGTGAATCCCCAGCTTTTTCGGTGCGATGATGTTGGATATAGCGGCGGATGACTTCGGCGGTGACTTTATCACCCACCGTGCGAGCGAAATACCCATTTTCCCAGAGTTCCCCGCCCCAGAGACGCCGCTTGATCCGTGGAAATTCCCGAAAGATAGCCCGAGCGCTCAAACTCTTAAACCGAGTGATTACTTGGCTGATGGAATACCGGGGCGGGAAGGAGCAAAAAATATGGACATGATCTGGGCTGACCTCCATTTCCTCCAAGGTAATGTCATATTGCTCGGCGATATCGGTAAAGAGGTCCCGTACCCGCTGTTGGATTTCGCCCTGCAAGACGTCTCGTCGATACTTGGGCGACCACACCAAGTGGTACAGGGTATCGTAGACCGCATGAGGGGTACGTCGGAGAACCATACGCCACTGTAACCCCATCGGACGGATCTGGGTAGCGGGCATCGAGCCCGCTACCCAGATCGCTCATTCCCCCCCGCCGCAAGCGGCGGGGCAGCCTGAGCGTTTTCGCGCAGGAAGGCGGCCAGCAATTGTTCGGGATTCAGGGCGCCGTCGGCGTTCAGCCAGGTCGGGGCGATCCCGGGCAACGACGCTTCGGGGGTGAACGTCAGGGCGCGCGGCAGGACCTCGCGATAGATCGGGTTGGCGATGGTCAAACCCTGACCGGCGGCCATCCGGCACAGGCCCAGATCGATCAGATATTGAATGTCATCCTCGGCCACTTCCCCCAGCGCCGCGCCGGCCAGCATCGGTTCGATGATCCGCCGCACCCGCTCCTCGCGCAGCTTGTCGGCCAACTGATCCAGATGGGTCACCCGCCGCAGGATCAGGTTCTCCTTGGCTTGCTCGATCATCTCGACGGTGATCGGTCGGCTGCGGTCGCGGCCTTCCCGCATGTCGAAGCAGGCTTCGTAGGCCAGCGCGTTGACCAGCCAGGGTTGCCCCAGGGTCAGGGTCCAGACCCGGTCCAGCGCCGCCGGGGCGAACGCTTGCCCGGTCTCCGCCGTGTGCTCCTGGAGCAGCGCCGCCACCTCCGCCGCGCTGAAATCGCCCAGCCGCAAGGATTTGGCCTTGATGTTGAAGGCGCTGCCGCCGGTGATCGCAGCTTGTTCGGAGCTGGAATGAATCCGATAGTCGCGCAAGTCCCGCACCCCGCACAGAATCACCGTCTGCGGAAAGCGCTGGGGCCGCTGCGGATAGCCGGCGCGCAACTGCCGCAGCAGCGAAATCAGGGTATCGCCCACCAGGGCGTCCACTTCGTCCAGCATCAACACCGTCGGCGCCGGCGCGGCTTCGCACCAGCGGGTCAGAAACTGCTCCAGCATCACGGTCGCCGCCCGTTCGGTCACGATCTCCCGCGCCAGCACCTCGGCGCGGGTGTCGCCCAGCCGCCAGACCGCTTCCGCCGTGATCGCCTGCACGATGCCAGCCATCGCCATTGCCACGTTTTCCCGGGCCGCCTGCGCGGTTTCGATGTTGGCGTACAGCGCCCGGTAGCGCCCGCCCCGATTCAGATGGTCCGCCAGCGCCAGCAGGCAGGTGGTTTTGCCGGTCTGGCGGGGGGCGTGCAGCAGAAAGTATTTCTTCTGCTCGATCAGGATGAGGATTTCGTCCAAATTCCAGCGCTGCAACGGGGGCAGACTGTAATGGTCTTCCGGCACCACCGGACCCTCGGTGTTGAAAAAACGCATGGCGCGCCTCCGGTAATCGCTCGGATGGTCGGATTACATCGAGACCGATGGACCCGCATTGCGGGTCCATGCTAAGAACATGATGGAAATTTCTTACTGTTTTACTATAAAAATAGATAGTTCCTTGCTTTTTCCCATCCCTTCAATTTTTTCCTGCCATAAGGAGGCAATGCATGAATCCGTCGATCCGCGATATCATCGAAAACCAAACTATCTTTGGCGTCGGCCCAGAAGCAAGCGTTTTTCAGGCGGCTGTCCTGATGACGACGCATCGTGTCGGGGCCTTGGCGGTGATGGGGGAAGCCGGATTGGTTGGTATTTTTACCGAACGGGACCTGGTCAGTCGCGTGATTGCCTCTCGGCTCGATCCGGAGCTTACCCCGGTGAGGCAGGTCATGACGGAGAACCCAAAAACCATTACGTCCGACCAGACCCCATGTGATGCCTTGAATCTCATGCACGCCCATGGCTTTCGCCATTTGCCGGTCGTGGACGGCAAGAGACTGATGGCCATGCTCTCCATGCGGGATATCCCCACGAAATATCGATTCATGCGAGAGAAATGGATCGAGATGCGCCACGGAACGATGATGCCTTCGATTTAGGTCCGTGGGTTTGCGGGTGAGTTCACCACGCCGCCGCCAGGTGACGCGGGCTATTGGATTTTCTGTTTTCAGCAAATGCGCGGCAACTGTTCGCCGCTCAACCAATCCACCAGGCGACGGCCTCCGAACACCGTTTCCATTTCCACGAAGCCGTGGGCGTCGGCCACCACCTCGCCGATGAGGGCGGCCTCCCGTCCCAGCGGATGCGCGCGCATCGCCGCCAGCAGGGTGGCCGCCGACTCCGCCGGACCGATGGCCAGCAATTTGCCTTCGTTGGCGACGTAGAGGGGGTCCAGGCCGAGGAATTCACACAAAGCCCGCACCGGTTCGCGCACCGGAATCGCCGCTTCGCGCAGGCGCATCCCCACGCCGGATTGCTGGGCGATTTCGTTCAGGGCGCTGCCCAGACCGCCGCGCGTGGGATCGCGCAGGCAATGAAGGTCGGGAACCGCCGCCACCATCGCCGCGACCAGGCCGTGCAGCGCGGCGGTATCGGATTCGATGGGCGCGTCGAAGCGCAGATTCTCCCGCTGCGCCATGACCGCCATGCCATGATCGCCCAGGGAACCGCTGAGCAGGATGGCGTCGCCCGGCCGCGCCCGGCCAGCGGAAATCTCCACCCCTTCCGGAACCACCCCGACGCCGGTCGTGGTGATGAACACCCCATCGCCCTTGCCGCGCTCCACCACCTTGGTATCGCCGGTGACGATGGGCACGCCCGCCTGATGCGCCGCCCGCGCCATCGAATCGACGATGCGCTTGAGGTCGGCGAGGGGTAAACCTTCTTCCAGGATGAAGCTGCTGGCGAGATGGAGCGGTCGCGCGCCGGCCATCGCCACGTCGTTGAGCGTGCCGTGGACCGCCAGACAGCCGATGTCGCCGCCGGGAAAGAACAGCGGCGAAACCACGTGGCTGTCGGTGGCCATGACCAGCCGGCCGACGGGAACGGCGAACCGGGCGCAATCGTCCCGCGCCCGCAACCACTCGTTGTCGAACGCGGCCAGGAACAGTTCCTCGATCAACTGCGCCATCGCCCGGCCGCCGCCGCCGTGGCTCATTTCGACGGAACCGCGCGTCAGGTCGAGACGGCGGGCGAAGAGTTCGCGCGGGCGATTCATGACGCCGCGGCCTGGCGGAAACGGCCGTAATGATAATAGGCCGCGCAAGCGCCCTCGGCGGACACCATGCAGGAGCCGAGCGGATGGTCGGGCGTGCAGGCCGTGCCGAAGACCGTGCAGTCTTGCGGGTGCTTGACGCCCCGCAGCACTTCGCCGCAGGCGCAGGCCTTGTGATCGGTGGCCCGAATCGCGGGGATGGCGAAACGGTGTTCGGCATCCCAGTCCGCGAATTCCGGCCGAATCGCCAGGGCGCTGTCCGGCAGCCAGCCCAGCCCGCGCCATTCGAAGGTCGGACGGAGCGCGAACACCTCGGCCACGATCCGCTGGGCCTTGCGGTTGCCTTCCGCGCTGACGGCCCGGGTGTATTCGTTCTCGACTCGAACCTCGCCGGCGTTGAGTTGACGGATCAGCATCAGGATCGCCCGCAGCACGTCCAACGGCTCGAAGCCGGCGATGACCAGCGGCCGGCCATGCTCGATGGCGACGAATTCGTAAGGCTGGCTGCCGATGATGGTGCTGACGTGGGCGGGACCGATGAAGCCGTCGACCACCCCTGCACCAGGCACTACTCCTCGTTGAAAAGGAGGGGAAGAATCGGTTTTCAGTAACGCCCGCAACGCCGGCGGGGTGAGAACGTGATTGCAATAGACGCTGAAATTGCCCGATCCTTCCCGCCGGGCTTGCCGGATGGCGACGGCGGTCGGCGGGGTGGTGGTCTCGAAGCCGATGGCGAAGAACACGACTGGGCGGTCGGGGTTGGCGCGGGCGATCTCCAGCGCATCGTCGACCGAGTACACCATCCGCACGTCCGCGCCGCGCGCCCTGGCCTTGAGCAGGGTGTCGCCCCGAGCACCGGGCACGCGCAGCAGGTCGCCGTAACTGCACAGGATCACCCCCTCCCGCTCCACCAGTTCGATCGCCGCCTGCAAGCGTCCGCTCGGCAGCACGCATACCGGGCAACCGGGACCGTGAATCAACCGCACGTTGTCCGGCAGCAGATCCTCGATGCCGTAGCGGCAGATGGCGTGGGTGTGGCCGCCGCAGAATTCCATCAGGGCGTAGCGGCGGTTCGGCTCGACCTCCCGGCGGATGCGGGCGGCGAGCCCCCGCGCCAGTTGACCGTCGCGGAATTCATCCAGATATTTCATCGGTCGCCACCTCGGTCAGTTCGGCCAACAGCCGCAGGGTCTCCGCCGCCTCTTCGGGGTCCAGGCGGTTGAGGGCATAACCGACGTGCACGATGACGTAGTCGCCGACCGCCACTTCGTCCAGCAGGGCGGTGGAAATCGGTTTGCGCACGCCGCCCATGTCGACGACGGCGCTTTCGTTTTCCAGAATTTCAATCACCCGGGCGGGGATGGCGAGGCACATGGGGAGCGACCCTCTGAAGACCGTGAATGGGAAAAGCGTTGCGCGCCGCGCTCGGTGGTCCGGGCGAATGCAACCTTTAAAGCCTAGTAAAGCCTAGATCGCGGATTGAACCGGTTCCACGGTTTGCTTGCGGGACCCAGGTTGAAAATAGTCGACTCATCCCTTTTCCCCCAACCTTTCTCCCGCCGGCGGGCGAGGAGAGTCAGGCGATCTGGCGGGCATTTTTGCGAATCTCCCTGAAAACTGTCCGAAGGACTGCCAAGATATTAGGGGAATACGGAAGGGATCGCCGTGTGTTGTCGCCGGCATCGAAGCGGTCCGGCCCGACCCCGAAATATTGCGAGCGGAGCCGTCATGTACTCGTCCACCGCCAACATCCGCGCCCTGATGGCCGATTTCCAGGTTGCCGGCATGATGCTGCGTTACAGCACCTTCATTCCCCGGCTGTATAACCTGTGCCGGTCGCTCGGCTTCGAATCCGGCAAGATCATGCCCTCCCGAGCGTTCTGCTCGGACGAGAGCCAAGGTTATCCCATCATTCTCATCACCAAGCACTTTGGGGTTTTCCCGTTCAACCATGGCCAGGTCGGCGGGATCGTGGCGACCGACCGCCATGCGCCTCACGCCGAGCACGGCCGGGACATGGTCATCATTCACGCCAGCCACGTGGGCTACGATCCGGAAAGTCGGGTTTTTGGAACCTACCGCCGCCTGCAGAGCGAGGACCGGCATCTGACCGCCAATTGCGGCAAGATCGAAGCCGTGCTGCGCTGGTATCAGGACGAGTATGCCTTCGCCCGGGACAACATCGTGCTCGAGCGTCATGGCGAAGACTATCTCATCACCATCGACAATCAGTTGTTGCGGGAGAACCGCGACGAGGGGTTGTTTCTGAACCTGGATCGCCTCGCGGCGCCGGCGGCCGGTGGCGGGTTCCGGCCGGTGCGTTGCCTGAGCACGGCCAAGAGCCTGATCGCCACGCCCGAATTGCGCCGCCTGATGGAGCAGAACGATTGGGCGGATGGTCGTCGCGAGCCGATCGGCGGATGGTTGCTGCCGGAGTTCTTTCGCTTCAAGCGCGACGTCCAGGGCGACCTGGAGGGGCGCAGCCACCTGGAGCAAAATCTGTTCGACCCGATGGCCTGGATCGTGACCTCGCCCCACCCGCTGCTGACCGCGGCCCAGGTCAACACCCAGGTGGAATTCGATCGCACCTTTCGCACGATCGTCCGGGAGCACGGTTATCAGGGCAAGCGGGTGGTTTACATCTCCGGGCTCAATATCGACATCTCGCCCCAGGTGGGACAACGCTTCCCGCTCACCAAGTTCGTGCCCTGGGCCGCCTTCGTGCAGCAGCCGGACGGTTCGCATGGCACCTTGGAACAGATCGAGTTGTTGGCGCTGCTGCGCGGGCAGCCCAGCGAGAATCCCGACCAGATCGACCTGGAGGCGTCCATCCATCAGATGGAGCAGACCCAGGAAGTCCATGTTGAGGCGCCTTGATACGTTTTTCCTTTCGCCTCCCTCGGGCAGGGAGGGCGGGGAAGGGTTTCCAGGAGAGAATCGTGTCAGCCCACGCGGTCCAGCGCCGAACGGATCAAAATGCGGTGCGCTTGCGTCACTCGTTGCGACAGCTCCTCCGGGGTTGAGAATTCACCCAGCAGGCGGCCGGCGAGGATCAGCAGGATCATGACGGCGAACATGGGGGACCAGTCGTCGACGACCAGCCGCACCAGCCGAATCGACTCTTCAATTCGTTCCTCAATCTCGGTTTTGCTCATGGGGTTACCTCCGGCAAGAATGCCTGCTTCGATCGGCTCTTCAAGTTGACCGGGGAATTTTCGCACAATGCGACCCAGCTCATTCGTCCGTCTGTCGGCTGACAAATGCGTCCCGCATCCCGTTCCGGCCGGTCTTTGGATGAATCAGGAGAACGACGAATGACGGCGACGATTTTCGAGCTGCCCGACGGGTGCCGAATTCCCCAGGTCTCCAACGACGTCCGGTCGCGGCGCTTCCATCCCGAGCGGTCCGGGCGTGCGCTTGGCGCCCCCCTGCGACGGGACGAAGTTGGCCAGCGCCCGCGCTCCGCCGGCCGGCGCCGGTTTGCCCGGGGGCACGAGGCTGGCGCCCTTTGGCGGTTTGGGAGCCGGGCGGTAGGCGCGAACCGCTCCCGTCACCTTCAGCTTGATCTTCTCTTCGCTGCCGACCACTCGCGTCTCCTCGCCCGCGTCCAGCCGCGGGATGACGTTGCGCGTGACCTTGCCGGGATTCGGATGGACGTTCTGTTCGACGACGACGACGCTGCCGTCCTTGCGCACTTCCATCACGATCGCGGTGTGATGCGGGCGGGTGAGCGTGCGGCCGGAGGTCTCATACCACTTGCCGTTCGCGTATTTCCAGATGGCGATGTCGACGACGTGCTTGCGGAACTGGAGGATGTCTCCAGGCTGGATGGAATCGAGCAGGATCCCGTCGCCCCAATCGTAGTCGGCGGTGGCCGCGACCGGGACGTCGCCATCCGCGGCCGTCTGGGCGCCCAGGTTTCTAAGGAGCTTATCCACCAGGGCGAAGCAATCGAGGCCGTACTTGCTGGTCAGCGCATCTTTGCCCACCAGCTTCTCGGCGGCGGTCTTGAGTTTGGCGTTCAGATCTTCGTCACTCATATGCGAATCTCCCGTGCTTGGCGCATTGGTTAGGATCGGTGGCCCCAGAACAAGATTAGACCGCAAGCGATGATCGGCGGCCGGCAGCCGACGCGACGATCGCTCCTCGTCCCGAGCGGGCGCCGCCGCTCTTTGGGCGCGACGCCGCGATCGCCGATCCTGCAAAGCAAGTAGTATCGCGCCCGTGGCTTGACGGGGCGGATAAGCCGCGAGGGGCGGCAAAGCCGCGGGCGGCTTTACCACCTGGAATCGGCTTGATCCGCTGGCGTACGCCCGGCACGGGCGTGAACTTGTGGGGTGAAAGTCCCCTGTAGGAGTACCTGTATGCCCGTGAGGGCAGATGAAACTGCTAGCCGACGGCAGGGGCAGCTTTGCCGGCCCTTCATGTACCGCCGTGCGCGGCGATCCAGTGCGCGGGAAACGCCTTCTCGATGCGCTTGAAGTTGGCGGGCATGGCGTCGCACTGCCGCAACTGGTCGCTGCGCTGCATCGGGTTCCTGATCTGACGATCGACCGCCGATCCGGGCGCGGGCGCCGCCATGCCTTGCGCCAGCCACGCTCGCACTTCCCCGGTCGTCTTCCGGAATTCTGGCAAGTCCAGCTTGGCGAGCGGGCTCGCCGCCCAGGCGGCCTCCAACTGGCCGCGCCGTTCCGGGAAGAAGATTTCGCACAGGCGCCAGCCAACGAGAAAGTTGGGGACAATGGTCAAAGCATATTCGCGCGCCTGCGCTTCGTCCCGTGCGGGCGGCAGCTCGTACGGAATTTCCAGCTTGCGCCACGGACAGTAGGCGTCGCGCCGCGCTTTGCTCTCGGAATACGCATCCGGACCCGGCGCGGAAAAGCGCGCGGTGGTCAGCAGGTCGCGCCTGCGCTTGGCGAGGTCATCGAGATCGGGCGGGAGCCCGCGCTTCGCCATTTGGGTCTCGATCTCCATCGCACGGGCGCTATCCCCCATCCCGCCGACGACGATCATCTCGAAGTTCAGCTTCATGCCTTCGCATTCCCACGGCGCGAGCCTGGCGTCGATCGCGTTGATCTCCTCCATATCCATGGCGGTCAGCGTGCGGGTTTCCGCGCAGGCGAGAGTCGCGACGAGCGCGGTTGCGAATGCGAACCCTCTCGAAGCTTTCAAGGTGGAGCCGCGGATTGCTCGCCCGCGTCGTCGAACCCGTCCGGGGGAGACGCGTCGCGGCGCGATGTCACGCAGCCAACCTTGCACGACGACCGGATGGAGCGGGTGCTGGACAGCGAGAACAGGCGACGGGCATGGAAGCGGGTGAAGGCCAACCAGGGTGTTCCCGGCGTCGATGGAATGCGCGTCGAGGACTTCCCGGAGTTCGCACGTTCGAACGGGCCGGCGATCCGCCAAGCCTTGCGGGATGGCACGTACCGGCCAGGGCCGGTACGACGGGTGACGATCCCCAGGCCCGACGGTGGCGAGCGCCCGCTCGGCATCCCGACGGTGACAGACCGCATCATCCAGCAGGCCATTGCGCAAGTTCTGGGACCGATCTTCGATCCAGGATTCTCGGATTCGAGTTTTGGCTTCCGGCCAGGACGCTCCGCCCACGGAGCATTGAGGCGGGTACAAACCGACATCGGTGATGGCTACCAGATTGCCGTCCAGACCCTCGACCTGGCGGACCAGGCCCTGCACGCTGTCGGCGGCCAGCAGATAGGACTGCTTGATGAAATCGAACACGGCGTTTTCCGCCCATCGTTCGTCCGCGAAGCGCTTGTCGCCGGGCGGCGGCTTGATGACCGGCTGGACTTCGTGCCCCAGCATCCGCTGGGAGGCGGATTGCCACAGGTCGAGATAGTTCTTCCAGAAACCGACTTGGGCCTCGATCAGTTTTTCAGGATTCTTCAACAGCTTGTCGAAGAATTCCTGAAACGATTTACCGATGATGGCGGGATCGAGGAGCGGAATCCGATCGTTGCGTTCCACCGCTGGATAAAGCATTTCGGTCGAAGCGTAGGTATCGAAATCGATCCCCGCGAGAAAACGCAGAATGGCGTCGGCGGCCTCGCGCGCATCCCACAGGTAGGCGCGGGATTCATGCCGCACAAACGATTTCCCTTGCTTGATTGATGCCGGCAAGCACGTAGGGGTTGCAAATCGCCCCGATCTCGACTAAATCGACCGGACGTTCGAGCAGCCGGGAAAAGTCGGTTTGAAGGCAAAAAAATTCTTCCAGCGGCGACAGGTCGGTTCTGGCTTCAAACTCGACCAGGAAATCGACGTCGCTGCGAGTTGGATCGAAACTCTCGCTGCGGGCTGCGGAACCAAAGACCTCCAAAGACCGGACGTGGTAACGGCAGCAGAGCGCGGTGATATCCGCGATTTTTTCTTGAATCAGGCGGTGCATGTTGGGCCCCGTTTCCGACCGTCGAAATCGAACCGAAAAGGGTTTTATCCCTTCCACGGATTGCGCCGCGGGAGCGCCTGGCCAGAACGACCTTGACCTGCCTCAAGCGCGGAGTGAAGAAGCAACCCACGGGATTTAAGAACCTGTACAAAAACTCCCCTCTCCCTCCGGGAGAGGGGTTGGGGGTGAGGGCTTTTTTTCAACGACTTAGCTCACCAGAGGCTGTACAAAAACGCCTCTAAATCCCCCCTCACCCTCCTTTTGCTAAAAGGGGGGATTGCGCCACGGCATCCAATCGCTACTGATCGTACCGCATCTTGACGTAGGAACCCGGCGCGTCCTCGATCGGCTTCAGCTTGCCGTCGCCCGGCACGCGGGCCGGCACCTGCGAGCCGGCGTGGGGTTGCAGCCAGGCCAGCCAGTCCGGCCACCAGGAACCGTCCTGCTTGACCGCGTCCCTGAACCAGTCGGCCGGATTGGGTGGGGTGTTGGGATTGAGCCAGAAGCCGTACTTGTCGGACGAGGCCGGATTGATGACCCCGGCGATGTGGCCGGACCCGCTCAGCACGAACTTCACCGGACCGCCGACCAGTTGGGTGCCGGCGTAGGTCGAGGTCCATGGCGCGATGTGATCCTCGTAGGCCGACAGGAAACAGACCGGGGTCTTGATCTTGCGCAGATCGATGGGCACGCCCGCCAGGGTGATGCCGCCCGGCTCGCGCAGCAGGTTCCTCTGATACATGTTGCGCACGTAGAAACTGTGCATGTCCCGCGGCATCCGGGTGGAGTCGGAATTCCAGTACAGCAGGTCGAAGGGGTAGGGGTCCTTGCCCAGCAGGTAGTTGTTGACCACGAAGTACCAGATCAGGTCGTTGGCGCGCAACATGCTGAACACGCCGGCCATCTGGCTGCCGTCCAGATAGCCGCGCTCGCCCATCTGCTTCTCCAGCAGGGTGATCAGTTCCTCGTCGATGAACACCTCCAGTTCGCCCGGTTCGCTGAAATCGGTCATGCAGGCGAAACAGATGGCGCTCTTGACTCGCTTGTCCTTCCTGGCGGCGAGATAGGCCAGGGTGGTGAGCAGGATGGTGCCGCCCAGGCAGTAGCCGGCGGCGTTGATTTCCCGCTCGCCGGTGGCCTGTTCGATGGCGTCCATTCCCTCCACGATGGACAGCATGTAATCCTCGAATTTTTTGTGCGCCAGCCGTTCGTCGGGATTGACCCAGGAGGTCATGAACACGGTGAAGCCCTGGTCCACCATCCATTTGACCATCGAGTTCTTGGGCCGCATGTCCATGATGTAGAACTTGTTGATCCACGGCGAGACGAACAGGAACGGCCGCTGGCAGACGGTCGGCGTGCTGGGGTCGTACTGTATCAGTTGCATCAACTCATTTTGGAAGATGACCTTGCCCGGCGTCACGGCGATGTTCTCGCCTGGCTTGAAGGCCTTGAGGTCGGTCATCTTGATCTGCAACTGGCCGCGACCGCGCTCCAGATCCTCCAGCATGTTTTGCAGGCCCTTGACCAGGTTGTCGCCGCTCGAATCGAGCGTGGCCTTGAGCACGGTGGGATTGGTGTGGACGAAGTTGGTCGGAGCCATCGCGTCCACGAACTGGCGGGTATAGAACTGCACCTTGCGGGCGGTCTTGTCGTCCAGACCCTCGACCTGGCGGACCAGGCCCTGCACGCTGTCGGCGGCCAGCAGATAGGACTGCTTGATGAAATCGAACACGGCGTTTTCCGCCCATCGTTCGTCCGCGAAGCGCTTGTCGCCGGGCGGCGGCTTGATGACCGGCTGGACTTCGTGCCCCAGCATCCGCTGGGAGGCGGATTGCCACAGGTCGAGATAGTTCTTCCAGAAACCGACTTGGGCCTCGATCAGTTTTTCAGGATTCTTCAACAGCTTGTCGAAGAATTCCTGAAACGATTTACCGATGATGGCGGGATCGAGGAGCGGAATCTGATCGTTGCGCTCCTGGCGCTTGAGATGTTCCTGCAACACCCGCTGGCTTTGTTCGATGATCTTGGAAAAATTCTGGGCCAGCTTGTTGAAATCGACGGCTTTGGCGTCGGGAGACGACGTGGTGGGGTCGGGCATGGAGAGACCTCCTCGGACGGTGGTTGCACCATCAATAATAGTCGAGGGCTTTCGTTGCCGCTGTCGGTGGGGGATTAGCCGCCAGCGGACGTACTTCGCGACGAAATCCAGATAGCTGCGCCGGCCACCCTGCTTGTTCCAGCGGTGGCTGGTATTGTCATTGGATGGTTCCAGTCATGGAGTTACGCGTGGTTTCGTTGGATTCCCCGTTGGCGGCGATGAAGGACGTTGCGACCGTCACGCCGCCAGTCCCCGCAGGCAAGTGACGCCGGTCCCTCCCAGACCGCAGTAACCGCCGGGGTTCTTGGCCAGATACTGCTGGTGATAGCCCTCGGCGTAGTAGAACGGTGGCGCGTCGGCGATTTCGGTGGTGATCGGCCCGTGCCCGGCGGCGGTCAGCGCTTGCTGATACGCGGCGCGGCTGGCCAGCGCGGCGGCGCGCTGGGCTTCATCATGGACATAGATCGCCGAACGGTACTGGGTGCCGACATCGTTGCCCTGGCGCATGCCCTGCGTGGGATCGTGCGACTCCCAGAAGACCTCGAGCAACTGCCCGTAGGTGATCGCGGCGGGGTCGAATACGACGAGCACTACCTCGGCATGGCCGGTGCGACCGCTGCAAACCTCCTCGTAGGTCGGATTCGGCGTGAAGCCGCCGGCGTAGCCGACCGCGGTGGTATATACGCCGGGCCGGGTCCAGAACTTCCGCTCCGCGCCCCAGAAGCAGCCCAGCCCGAACAACGCCCGTTCCAGGCCGGCGGGAAAGGGTGGTTGCAGAGGATGTTCGTTGACGGCGTGCCGCGCCGGCACGGGCAGCGGCGTGGAGCGGCCCGGCAGCGCCTGCTCCGGGCGGGGCATCTGGATTTCGCGGTGCGGCCATAACATCGATCTTTCTCCTCATTCAACTGGGCGACTCGCGGTTTTGACCGCTTCCAGAACGGCGCGGTTCGGGCGGCGATTCCGCTCGCGATTCCGGGGCGTGGAAGGTTCGCGCCCGGGCCCGCCTATTCCCACCGAAACATCCAGGCGCCGATCACCATGAATCCCAGCGTCATGGCCGTCAGCGCCAGCAGATGTCCCGATATGGCCGCCAGACCGGCACCGTCGATCATGATCGCCCGTCCCGCATCGACGATGTGAGTCAGCGGCAATATTTGTGCGAACACGCGCAGCCAGGGATGCACGCCTTCCAGCGAGAACCAGACGCCCGAGAGGAACATCATCGGCCAGCTCAACAGGTTCAGCAGGCCACCGGCCAGTTCCTCGCTGGTGGTGCGGGCGGCGACCACCATCCCCAGGCTGATCAGGCTGATGGCGCCGACCGTCAGTACCAGCAACAGGCTGAAGTAGGAGCCGAACATCGCGAAGCCGACGAACAGATCGGTGCCCGCGTACACCAACACGGTCGTCGCCAGCATCAGCCACAGCCGCGAGGCGATCTGCGCGGCCAGAAACTCCAGCGGCGTCAGCGGCGTGGCTTTCAATCGCTTGAGCATCCCGCTTTTCCGGTACCGCACGATCACGTAGCCGACGCCGAACAGACAACCGAACATCATGTTCATCGCCAGCACGCCCGGCAGCACCCAGTCCACATAGCGGATCGCGCGGCCGGTCACGGTCTGCTTGCCGTAGGTCGATGCGGCATCGGCGCCGCGCAGCATCCGTTCCAGCGCGTAACCCTTGGGCGATTCATCGTTGATCCAGTAGCGGCGGTTGACGGGATCGAACAGCATGTCGAGCTGGTGTCGTTCCACCTTGGTCAATGCGGCGGCAGGATCGGTTACCGAAATAAACTGGATGTAACGGGTTTGCAGGAACGCGTTATCGTGATTGCTGGCGGCGTCGCCCAGCACGCCCACCTTGTACAAATCCAGCGCCGGCCCGGAAAAGGCGAAGGCGAATCCGGCAATGATGAAAACCGGAAAGACCAGACTCCAGGCCAGCGACGAGCGGTCGCGCAGGAATTCCCGGTTGCGGCAGACGAACACCGCCCAAAATCGGCCGAGATTCACGAGCGCAGCTCCCGGCCGGTCAGTTCCAAAAACAGATCCTCCAGGGTCCGCGGACGGATTTGCAACCGCGCCAGCGAAATATTGCGCTCCAGCAGTTCCCGCACGGCTGCGTTGACATCCTGAGTGAGGATTTCCACCGTGTCCCGGTCGCGCATCACGGTCTGGGACAGCGGCGGGGCGGGGTCGGGAAAGTCGGCCAGCGGCAGTTGCAGCACCACGTCATCGAAATGCGCCGCCAGCAACTCGCGCGGCGTGCCCTGGGCGATGATCCGGCCGTGATTCATGATCGCGATCTCGTCGCACAGGTGATAGGCCTCCTCCATGTAATGGGTGGTCAGCAGGACGGTCTTGCCGCGCGCCTTGATGCGGTGGATTAATTCCCAGAAATTGCGGCGGGCCTGCGGATCGAGGCCGGTGGTCGGTTCGTCGAGGAAAATCAGATCGGGATCGTTGACCAGGGCGATGGCCAATAACAGCCGCTGGCGCTGGCCGCCGGACAACTTGCGGGTATCGCGGTCGAGAAATTCGCCCAGCGAGCAGGCTTCGACCAGATCGGCCAGCGGCAAGGCACGGGGGTAGAAGCTGCCGAACATCCGCAGGTTCTCGCGGCCGGTGATGAAATCCTGCAACGCCGTGGACTGAAACATGATGCCGACTTCCCGCCGGAACCGCGGTCCCAGGGGCTGACCCCGGTAGCGGATGGTTCCGCTGGTGGGATCTCGAACGCCCTCCAGCATCTCGACCGTGGTGGTCTTGCCCGCGCCGTTGGGTCCGAGCAGGCCGAAACAGCAACCGGACGGGATGGCGAGATCGATGCCGTTCACGGCGTTCACGCCGTTAAAGCGTTTGACCAGGCGGTGGGTTTCCAGCAGAGCGGTCATGGGAAGCCGGATTGGAAAGGGTTGGAAGGGTGGTCGGGCCGGGATCGCCGACCAAGAATAAAGGCGGGTTCCGCCGAGCGGTTCCCGCCTTGGGTCAAGCATTCGGCAATCTTGAATCGTAACCATTCACACCCCCCACCCCAGCCCTCCCCCACAAGGGGGGAGGGAGCCTTGCGAAACAGTCAGTTGCTCAACTCCCCCTCCCCTCGCGGGAGGGGGTTGGGGGGAGGGGGGTGAACGGTTATCCTGAATCTATCGCGCGGAATCCCTAATCCGCGTTGGCCGGTTCCGTTTCGCTGTCGTCGTCCTTGTCGGTGACGATCGATTTGGCCTCCGGCTCGCCGCTCTCGAACACGTGGCCGCTGCTGGCGTTGGGCCGGCTGGGTACCCAGTCGTGCCGCCGCTGCAGGTGATAGGCCAGGCCGGTGCCGGCGGGGATCAGCCGGCCGACGATGACGTTCTCCTTCAGCCCGCGCAGGTCGTCGCGCAACCCCCGCACCGCCGCTTCGGTCAGCACCCGCGTGGTCTCCTGGAACGAGGCGGCAGAGATGAACGACTCGGTGGCCAGCGAAGCCTTGGTGATGCCGAGCAGGATCGGCTGCCAGTACGCCGGAGCCCGGTTTTCGGCCTGGGCCCGGTCGTTTTCCTCCAGCACCCGGGTGCGCTCGGCCTGTTCGCCCTTGATGAAGCTGGTATCGCCCGGATCGAGGATTTCGACCTTGCGCAGCATCTGGCGGATGATCACCTCGATGTGCTTGTCGTTGATCTTCACGCCCTGTACCCGGTACACGTCCTGGATTTCCTTGACCAGGTAGGCGGCCAGTTCCTGCACGCCGAGCAAGCGCAGGATGTCGTGCGGGTTGGGTTCGCCCTCGGCGATCATCTCGCCCTGTTCGACGTATTCGCCGTCGAACACGTTCACCTGCCGCCACTTGGGGATCAGTTCCTCGTACAGGATCTCGCCGCTCTTGTCGCGGATCACCAGCCGTTGCTTGCCCTTGGTTTCCTTGCCGAACTCGATGATGCCGGATTTTTCGGCCAGGATCGCCTGCTCCTTGGGTTTGCGCGCCTCGAACAGATCGGCCACCCGCGGCAGACCACCGGTGATGTCGCGGGCCCTGGAGGACTCCTGTGGAATGCGGGCGATGATGTCGCCCACCGCCACCTGGGCGACGTCGGCCAGGGCCGGATTGACGATCGCTCCCGGCGGCAGCGGGTATTGCGCCAGGGTGCTGGTGCCGGGGATGAACAGATCGTTGCCGTATTCGTCCACCAGCCGCACCAGCGGTCGTTTGTCCTTGCCCTGGGCGCCGCGCTGCTTGGGATCCATCACCACCAGGCTGGATACGCCCAGCAACTCGTCGGTGTGCCGCTGCACGGTGATGCCTTCCTCGAATTCGGCGAAACGCACGAAGCCGGCCACCTCGGTGATGATCGGGTGCGCGTGCGGATCCCAGCGGGCGATCACCTGCCCGGCTTCGACCAGACTGCCGTCCTCAACCGACAGCACCGCGCCGTAAGGCACCTTGTAGCGCTCGCGTTCGCGACCCTGCTCGTCGACCATGATGATTTCGCCCGAGCGCGACACCGCCACCAGATGCTCGTCCCGGTTGCGCACGGTTTTCATCTTGCTCAGGCGCAGCATGCCCTTGGATTTGACCTTGACGTTGTCGGTCACCTTGGCCGAGGCCGCGCCGCCGATGTGGAAGGTGCGCATGGTCAACTGGGTGCCGGGCTCGCCGATGGACTGGGCCGCGATGACGCCGACCGATTCGCCGCTGTTGACCCGATGACCGCGGGCCAGGTCGCGGCCGTAGCAGGCGGCACAGACGCCAAAACGGGTCCGACAGGTGATGGCCGAGCGTACCAGCAGGCGGTCGATGCCCCATTCGTCCAGTTGGGCGACCCAGTGCTCGTCGAGCAGGGTACCGGCGGGGATGGCGACATCGTCGCCGCCCGGCCGGAGTACGTCCTGGGCCACCGTCCGGCCCAGGACACGGTCGCGCAACGGCTCCTTGACATCGCCTTCCTCGACCACCGGAGTCATCCAGACCCCTTCGCGGGCGCCGCAGTCCGGTTCGGTGACGACCAGATCCTGAGCCACGTCCACCAGCCGCCGGGTCAGATAACCGGAGTTGGCGGTCTTGAGGGCGGTGTCGGCCAGGCCCTTGCGGGCGCCGTGGGTGGAGATGAAGTATTCCAGCACGCTCAGGCCTTCGCGGAAATTGGCCTTGATCGGGGTCTCGATGATCTCGCCGGACGGCTTGGCCATCAGACCACGCATGCCGGCCAGTTGGCGGATCTGCGCCGCCGAACCGCGGGCGCCCGAATCGGCCATCATGAACACGGCGTTGAACGAAGGTTGTCGGATGGGCTGCCCGTCGCGGTTGAGTACCGTCTCGGTGCCCAGGTTGTCCATCATGGCCTTGGCGACCTGGTCGTTGGTGCGCGACCAGATATCCACCACCTTGTTGTAGCGTTCGCCCTTGGTTACCAGCCCCGAGGTGTACTGGCTGTCGATCTCCTTGACCTCGTGCTCGGCTTTCTCCAGCAGGGCGTTTTTCTGGCCGGGAATCTTGAAGTCCTCGAAGCCGATCGAGGCGCCGGAACGGGTGGCGTAGTAGAACCCGGTGTACATCAACTGGTCGGCGAAAATGACGGTATCCTTCAACCCCAACCGCCGGTAGCACTCGTTGATCAGCCGGGACACGGTCTTTTTGGTCAGCACCTGGTTGACCAGCATGAAGGGCAGTCCCTCGGGCAGGATATCGGACAGCAGCACCCGGCCGACGGTGGTGCTGACCCGCTTCAGCACGGTATGGGTGTTGTTGTCCTCGCCGATCTCTTCCCGCGGCAGGCGCACCTCGACGCGGGCGTGCAGTTCCACCTGCCGACTCTCGTAGGCGCGGTGCACTTCCTTGAGGTTGGCGAACACCATGCCTTCGCCGCGGGCGTTGATCCGCTCGCGGGTCAGGTAGTAGAGACCGAGCACCACGTCCTGAGAGGGTACGATGATCGGTTCGCCGTTGGCCGGACTGAGGATGTTGTTGGTGGACATCATCAGCGCCCGGGCTTCCAACTGGGCCTCGATCGACAGCGGCACGTGCACCGCCATCTGGTCGCCGTCGAAGTCGGCGTTGAAGGCGGTGCAGACCAGCGGATGCAACTGGATGGCCTTGCCCTCGATCAGCACCGGTTCGAAGGCCTGGATGCCGAGCCGGTGCAGGGTGGGAGCGCGGTTGAGCATCACCGGGTGTTCGCGGATCACTTCCTCGAGGATGTCCCACACCGCCGGTTCCTCGCGCTCGACCATCTTCTTGGCCGCCTTGATGGTGGTGGACATGTTCCGGAATTGCAGCTTGCTGAAGATGAACGGCTTGAACAGTTCCAGCGCCATTTTCTTGGGCAGCCCGCACTGGTGCAGGCGCAAGGTGGGGCCGACCACGATCACCGATCGGCCGGAATAGTCCACCCGCTTGCCCAGCAGGTTCTGACGGAACCGGCCCTGTTTGCCCTTGATCATATCGGCCAGCGACTTCAGCGGTCGCTTGTTGCTGCCGGTGATGGCCCGCCCGCGCCGGCCGTTGTCCAGCAGCGAGTCCACCGACTCCTGCAGCATCCGCTTCTCGTTGCGAACGATGATGTCCGGCGCGTTCAGTTCCAGGAGTCGCTTGAGCCGGTTGTTGCGGTTGATCACCCGTCGGTAGAGGTCGTTGAGGTCGGAGGTGGCGAAGCGACCGCCGTCCAGCGGCACCAGCGGTCGCAGGTCGGGCGGCAGCACCGGCAGCACGATCAGCACCATCCACTCCGGCTTGTTGCCGGAATTCAGGAACGACTCCACCAGCTTCAGCCGTTTGGACAGCCGCTTGAGCTTGGTTTCGGAACTGCACTCGAGAATTTCCTGGCGCAACTGGATCACCAGTTGCTTCAGGTCGAGGCCATGCAACAGTTCGCGGACCGCCTCGGCGCCCATCCGCGCATCGAATTCGTCGCCGTACTGTTCGACCGCGTCCAGATAGGCCTCGTCGGTCAGCATTTGCCCGCGCTCCAAGGGGGTCATGCCCGGGTCGATGACGACGTAGGATTCGAAGTACAGCACACGCTCGATGTCGCGCAGAGTCATGTCCAGCAGCAGGCCGATGCGCGAGGGCAACGACTTCAGAAACCAGATGTGCGCCACCGGCGAGGCCAGTTCGATGTGGCCCATCCGCTCGCGCCGCACCTTGGCCAGGGTCACCTCCACCCCGCACTTCTCGCACACCACGCCCCGGTGCTTGAGCCGCTTGTACTTGCCGCACAGGCACTCGTAGTCCTTGGTCGGACCGAAGATCTTGGCGCAGAACAACCCGTCGCGCTCCGGCTTGAAGGTCCGGTAGTTGATGGTTTCGGGCTTTTTCACTTCGCCGCGGCTCCAGGAGCGGATCATCTCCGGCGAGGCCAGCCCGATGCGGATGGCGTCGAAATCCTCGATTTCGTCGAACGTCTTGAACGGGTTCAGCAGGTCTTTCATCATCTCTCACCCATGGAATTGCGTTGTCCCGCCGCGGCGGGCGGGGGGGCGCATCGGCCTCATTCGCCGCGCGCCGGCGGCGCCATGTCGTTTTCCAGATCGATGTTGATGCCCAGCGAACGGATCTCCTTGACCAGCACATTGAACGATTCGGGCATGCCGGCTTCCATGCGATGGTTGCCGTCCACGATGTTCTTGTAGACCTTGGTGCGGCCGTTCACATCGTCCGATTTCACCGTCAGCATTTCCTGCAAGGTATAGGAAGCGCCGTAGGCTTCCAGCGCCCACACTTCCATCTCGCCGAAACGCTGGCCGCCGAATTGCGCCTTGCCGCCCAAAGGCTGCTGCGTCACCAGGCTGTACGGACCGGTGGAGCGGGCGTGCATCTTGTCGTCCACCAGATGGTTCAGCTTGAGCATGTACATGTAGCCGACCGTCACCGGCCGATCGAACGACTCGCCGGTTCGACCGTCGAACAGGGTGCTCTGGCCGCTTTCCGGCAGATCCGCCAGCCTCAGCAATTCCCGCAGTTCCTCCTCGGTGGCGCCATCGAAGACGGGCGTGGCGATCGGCACGCCGCCGCGAAGGTTGCGGCACAGCGCCAGCAGTTCGTCGTCGCCAAGTTGTGTCAAATCGACTTTTTGCCCGCCGACCCCGTTGTAGAGGCGATCCAGAAACGAGCGCAAGTCCGCGATTTGCGCCTGCGCGTCCAGCAGTCGGCCGAGCTTGAGGCCCAATCCCTTGGCGGCCCAGCCCAGATGGGTTTCCAGCACCTGACCCACGTTCATCCGCGAGGGTACGCCCAAGGGGTTCAGCACGATGTCGACCGGCGTGCCGTCGTCCAGATAGGGCATGTCCTCTTGCGGTACGATCATCGACACCACACCCTTGTTGCCGTGGCGTCCGGCCATCTTGTCGCCCGGCTGAACGCGGCGCTTGACCGCCAGGTAGACCTTGACCATCTTGAGCACGCCGGGGGCGAGATCGTCGCCCTGGATCAACTTGCGGCGCTTTTCGTCATATTTCTTTTTAAAATCATCATCCTGCTGCCTGATCTGTCTGGCGGTTTTTTCGAGCTGCTCGTTGAGTTCGTCGGCCTGCATGCGAATTTCGAACCAGTCCCCGCGCGGCAGGTCGCGCAAGAACTCGGCGGTCACGATATCGCCGCTCCGCAAACCGTTGGGACCGCCGTGGGCCGGGTTGCCGGCCAGCATTCGATCCAGGCGCTGGTAGAGGTCGTCCTCCAGGATACGCTGCTGGTCGTTGAGATCCTTCCGGATGCGTTTCAGTTCGGCTTCCTCGATCTGCCGGGCGCGCGAGTCCTTTTCCACGCCGTCGCGGGTGAACACCCGCACGTCGATGACCGTGCCGTCCATGCCGGAGGGTACCCGCAGCGAGGTGTCCTTCACGTCGGAAGCTTTCTCGCCGAAGATCGCCCGCAGCAGTTTTTCCTCCGGGGTCAGTTGGGTTTCGCCCTTGGGCGTGACCTTGCCGACCAGGATATCGCCGGCTTTTACCTCGGCGCCGATGAAGACGATGCCGGCCTCGTCCAGCCGCGCCAGCGCACTTTCGCCGACGTTGGGGATGTCGGCGGTAATCTCCTCCGGTCCCAGCTTGGTATCGCGGGCGACGCAGGACAATTCCTCGATGTGGATGGTGGTGAAGCGGTCTTCCTGCACCACGCGCTCGGAAATCAGGATCGAGTCCTCGAAGTTGTAGCCGTTCCATGGCATGAACGCGACCAGCAGGTTCTGGCCCAGGGCCAGTTCGCCCATGTCGGTGGATGGTCCGTCGGCCAGCACGTCGCCGCGCGTCACCGTGTCGCCGACCTGGACCAGCGGCCGCTGGTTGATGCACGTGTTCTGGTTGGAGCGGGTGTACTTGGTCAGGTTGTAGATGTCGACGCCCGGTTCGCCGGCTTCGGTTTCCGCGTCGTGGACCCGGACCACGATGCGACCGGCGTCGACCGAGTCGACGAAGCCACCCCGGCGGGCCACCACGCACACCCCGGAATCGCGGGCCACGATCCGCTCCATGCCGGTGCCGACCAGCGGTTTCTCGGCGCGCAGGGTGGGGACTGCCTGACGCTGCATGTTCGAGCCCATCAGGGCGCGGTTGGCGTCGTCGTGCTCCAGGAACGGGATCAGCGCCGCCGCGACCGAGACGATCTGCTTGGGCGACACATCCATGTATTGCACCCGGTCCGGCGTGGCCAGGGTGAACTCGTTCAGATGGCGGCAGGACACCAGCTCGTCGCCCAGTCGACCGTCGGCATCCAGCGCGGCGTTGGCCTGGGCGATGACGTACTGGCCTTCCTCGATGGCCGACAGGTAGTCGATCCGGTCGGTGACGCAACCGTTTTCGACCGGCCGGTACGGAGTTTCCAGGAAACCGTAGGAATTGGTGCGCGCGTAGACCGCCAGCGAATTGATCAGGCCGATGTTCGGACCTTCCGGCGTTTCGATCGGGCAGACCCGGCCGTAATGGGTGGCGTGCACGTCGCGCACCTCGAAGCCGGCGCGCTCGCGGGTCAGGCCGCCCGGACCCAAAGCCGAGACCCGGCGCTTGTGGGTCACCTCGGACAGCGGGTTGTTCTGATCCATGAACTGCGACAACTGCGAGGAGCCGAAGAATTCCTTGATGGCGGCCGCCACCGGTTTGGCGTTGATCAGGTCCTGCGGGGTCAGACCTTCGGATTCGGCCAGGCTCAGCCGCTCCTTGACCGCGCGTTCGACTCGCACCAGGCCGATGCGGAACACGTTCTCGGTCATCTCGCCGACGCAGCGGATGCGGCGGTTGCCGAGATGGTCGATGTCGTCGACCTGACCGTTGCCGTTGCGGATGTCGACCAGTACCTTGAGCACGGCCAGGATATCCTCCATCGACAGCACGCCGGGGGAGTGCTCCTTGACCGGCACGCCCGGAATCGGCGTCCGGCGGTAACCGACCCGGCTGTCGAATTTCATGCGGCCGACATCGGACAGATCGTAGCGTTCGGCCGAGAAGAACAGGTCGTGCAGCAGGCGCTGGGCGGCGTCCCTGGTCGGTGGTTCGCCGGGGCGCATCATCCGGTAGATTTCCACCTGGGCGTCCCATTGGGTGCGGGTGGGGTCGGCGCGCAGGCTGTTGGAAAGGTACGGGCCGCGATTGACCTCGTTGATGTACAGGGTCTGAAATTCGGCGATGCCGCTGGCTTGAATCTTGTCCAGCTTGTCCAGCGTCAGTTCGTCGTTGGCCTGGGCCAGCAGTTCGCCGGTCTGGGGATCGGACAGATCGTGGGCCAGGATTTTGCCGACCAGGTATTCGCGCGGGACCCGCAGGCTCCGCACGCCGGCCTTGGCCAGGTCGCGGACGTGCTTGGCCTTGACCCGCTCGCCCGCCTTCAGCACGACCCGGTCGTCGATGAGAATGTCGAAACTGGCGGTTTCGCCCTGCAGGCGTTCGGGTACCAGATCCAGGCTGAACTGCTCGCCCTCCGTCCGGACCGTATTGGTCTCGAAGAAGATGTCGAGGATCCGTTCGTTGACGCTGCGGGCTTGGGGATCGTTGGGGTTGGGCTCGTCGAACAGCGCCCGCAGCAGGATCGTGACCGGCAACTTGCGGCGGCGGTCGATGCGCGCGTACACGATGTCCTTGACGTCGAATTCGAAATCCAGCCACGACCCGCGATAGGGGATGACCCGGGCCGAGAACAACAGTTTGCCGGAGGAGTGGGTCTTGCCCTTGTCGTGGTCGAAGAAGACGCCGGGCGAGCGGTGCAGTTGCGAGACGATCACCCGCTCGGTGCCGTTGATGATGAAAGTGCCGTTGTCGGTCATCAGCGGCAGTTCGCCCAGATAGACCTCGTTTTCCTTGATATCCTTGACCTTGTGAGTGCCGGCCTCGGCGTCCTTGTCCATCAGGACCAGCCGCAGCCGCACCCGCAACGGCGCCGCGTAGGTCAGCCCGCGCAATTGACATTCGCGGACGTCGAAGCCCGGCTCGCCCAGCCGATAGCTGACGTACTCCAGCCGCGCGTTGCCCGAATAGCTGACGATCGGGAACACCGAACGAAAGGCGGCGTGCAATCCCGCTTCCCGGCGTTCTCCCGGCGGCACCTCGGCTTGCAGGAACTCGCGATACGAATCCAGTTGTATCGCCAGCAGGTAGGGCACCTCGAGAATGCTGGGGCGCTTGCCGAAGTCTTTACGAATGCGTCTCTTTTCAGTAAAAGTATAGGCCATCGGGATTCCTCTCACGGGAGTACCAGCCAAGGGCGGGAGCCGCCCGATTCCATCATCGGTTCCGAGCCGCGATCCCGCGGGCCGGAACGCGTTTCGCCCGCCGGTCTTGGCGGGGTGGATTGAAACCCTGACACACGCAAACGGGAACGAACTGGCGACCCGCGGCCGCCAGCCGTTCCCCTCGGAGTCCGTTCGAGCCGGACGATATCGCGCAACGAGATCCCACCAATGACGGGATCGCCGCGCTTACTTGATTTCGACCTTGGCGCCGGCTTCTTCCAGCTTCTTCTTGACGTCCTCGGCCTCGGCCTTGGGAATGCCTTCCTTGATGGTGGAGGGCACGCCTTCCACCGCGTCCTTGGCTTCCTTCAGCCCCAGACCGGTCAGGGCGCGCACCACCTTGATCACCTCGACCTTCTTCTCGCCGAAGCTGGTCATCACCACGTCGAATTCGGTCTTCTCCTCGACCGGCGCGGCGGCGGCGGCGGCGGCCGGAGCCGCCGCCACGGCGGCGGCGGCGGTGACGCCAAACTTCTCTTCCATCGCGGAAATCAGCTCCACGATTTCCATCACGGTCATGCCGGCGATGGTGTCCAGAATGTCTTCTTTCGAAACGGCCATTGCGGATTTACTCCTGGTAATAAGGTTCAATCAATCAATCAATCAGGCTGTTTGTCGCCGGGATGGATCAGGCGGCTTCCTTCTGCTGACGGATCGCCTCGATCGTGCGTACCAGCTTGCCCGGAATTTCGTTGAGGGTCCGCGCGAACTTGTCGAGCGGAGCCCGCAGGCAGGCCATGAGCAGACCGATCGCTTCGTCGCGGGTCGGCAGGCTGGCCAGGCGATCCAGTTCGTTGGCCGGATACGCCTGTCCGCCGACCGCCAGCGCCTTGACGACCAGTTTCTCGTTGGCTTTTTCCTTGAGAAATTCCTTGAACAACCGCGCGGCCGCGCCTGGGTCCTCCTGGGAGAACGCCAGAATCAGCGGTCCCACCAGACTGGGTTGGAGGCACTCGAACCCGGTTCCCCGCACGGCGCGTCGCGCCAGGGTGTTCTTGACGACGCGCAGGTAAACGCCGGTTTCCCGCGCCTTCACGCGCAGAGCCGTGAGCTGAGTCACGCTCAGCCCGCGGTACTCGGCGGCAACCGCGGAGTGCGCGCTGGCAGCCACTTTGGCGACTTCGGCCACCACAGCCTGTTTTTCCGCCAGATTGAGACTCATTGCATGTCCTCGTGGGTTTTCCTCCACAGCGTGGAGAAGGGTACGGCGGCCTTGCCAGGAACGATCCGGAAGGGCCTTGCCGTCTGCGCGGGTTGCGCCGGCCGATGGCCGGAACCGATTAAGCCCGAGGGCGCCCGCGGTCTTTGACGCTGACCGGTAACTCCGGCCGGCCCAAAGTTCTTCGTCCATTCCCGGCCCGACGCCGGGAATGCTTGAGTTCGGGGTTCAGAACGATAGCGTGGCCTGATCCACGGCCAGACCCGGGCCCATGGTGGTGGACACGGTGACCCGGCGGATGTAAACACCCTTGGAGGTCGAGGGCTTGGCCTTCTGCAGGTCGTGCAGCAAGGCCTGGAGATTTTCCCGCAACTGGTTGGGAGCAAAATCCACCTTGCCGATGGTGCAGTGGATGATGCCGCTCTTGTCGGTACGGTAACGGACCTGACCGGCCTTGGCGTTGCGGATCGCGCCCGCCACGTCGGGGGTCACGGTGCCGACCTTGGGATTGGGCATCAGGCCGCGCGGGCCGAGAATCTTGCCGAGCTGGCCGACTACCCGCATCGCGTCGGGAGAAGCGATGACCACGTCGAAATTGAGATTGCCGGCCTTGACCGATTCGGCCAGATCCTCGAAACCGACCACGTCGGCCCCCGCGGCCCGGGCGGCGTCGGCGTTGGCGCCCTGGGCGAACACCGCGACCCGCACGGTTTTGCCGGTGCCGTTGGGCAGCACCGTGGCGCCGCGCACGACCTGATCGGATTTGCGGGGATCCACGCCCAGATTGACGGCGACATCCACCGATTCCCGGAATTTGATGGTCGAGAGTTCCTTCAGCAGGTTGATCGCATCCTCGACGGGATAGAACTTGCCCGGAGTCAGCTTGGCACGGATCGCTTGCAGGCGCTTGGAAAGCTTGGCCATGACTCACACCCCCTCGACGTTGAGGCCCATGGAACGGGCGCTGCCGGCGATGGTCCGTACCGCCGCGTCGAGATCGGCGGCGGTCAGGTCCGGCATCTTGGCTCTGGCCACGTCTTCCAGTTGGCCGCGGGTGACGGTGCCGATCTTCTTGGTGTTGGGGTTGGGGCTGCCCTTGTCGAGACCCAGCGCCTTCCTCAGCAGCACCGAGGCCGGCGGGGTTTTCATGATGAAGGTGAAGCTGCGGTCGCTGTAGACCGTGATCACCACCGGAATCGGCAAACCGGGTTCCAGATGCTGGGTCTGGGCGTTGAAGGTCTTGCAGAACTCCATGATGTTTACCCCGTGCTGGCCCAGCGCAGGGCCGACGGGGGGGCTGGGATTGGCCTTGGCGGCCGCAACCTGCAATTTGACGTATGCCGTGACTTTTTTTGCCATCGTTGCTCCTGTCGGGTACGAGCGCCTTGCGGCTCCCCGGATGGGCCGCCCGACGGTCGGGCGGCTGAAGAGGCGACCGGCGGGCGCCGGTCAGCGGGAAACTTTTTCGACCTGACTGAATTCCAGTTCGACCGGGGTGGTGCGGCCGAAGATCATCACGCCCACCCGTAGCCGGCTCTTTTCATAGTTGACTTCCTCGACCACGCCCTCGAAGTCGTTGAACGGACCGTCGGTGACGCGCACCATCTCGCCCGGTTCGTACAGAACCTTGGGCTTGGGTTTGTCGACGCCGTCCTGAACCCGCTGCAGGATCGTCTGGGCTTCCTTCTCGGAGATGGGCGCCGGCTTGTCGCTGGTGCCGCCGATGAAGCCCAGCACCTTGGGAACGCCGCGGACCAGGTGCCAGGTGTCGTTGTCCATCTCCATCTGCACCAGCACGTAGCCCGGGAAGAATTTGCGGTCGCTCTTGCGTTTCTGACCGTCGCGCATTTCCACGACTTCCTCGGTGGGAACGAGAACCTGGCCGAACCGGTCCTTGATGCCATCGCGATTGATCCGTTCCAGCAGCGAGCGCTTGACGTGCTGCTCGAAGCCGGAATAGGCCTGCACCACATACCACCGCATCGCCATGTCGCCGCTCCGTTACCCGGTGACCAGCCGAACCAGCCAGAACAGCAGCACGTCCAGCAGCCACAGCAGCAGGCCCATGATCACGACCATGGCGATCACGATCAGCGTGGTTTGCGTGGATTCGGCGCGCGTGGGCCAGACGACCTTGCGCAGTTCGGCGCGGGCCCCGCGCATGAATTCCAGGGTTTCGGCACCCGGTTCGGTTTTCAGGGCGATGGCCACCGCGGCGCCGGCCGCCGCCAGCAGGCCGATAACCCTCACCAGCAGCGAGTGCTGCGCGAAGATATAAAAGGCCGCCAGCGCGCCGAGGACGATGGCGCCTGCGGCCAGCAACTTGAGGATATCGGCGCGGTTGGGAGCTTGCGTTTCGGACTTGGTCGAATTCATGCGGATTTCGGCTTCGCGCATCCCAACGGTTTCCCGCTCGCCGGGAGCGGCGAACGGGTTCCGGGATATGCCATGAGTGAGATGGCAGGCCAGGAGGGTCTCGAACCCCCAACCTGCGGTTTTGGAGACCGCTGCTCTGCCAATTGAGCTACTGGCCTGTAACTACGGAGAGTGGAACCACGATCGGAGGTTCCACCCGGTTGCCTTACAGATGATCACTCGATGATCTTGGCGACGACGCCGGCGCCGACGGTGCGACCGCCCTCGCGGATGGCGAAGCGCAGACCCTCGTCCATGGCGATCGGCGCGATCAGGCTCACCACCATCCGCACGTTGTCCCCCGGCATCACCATCTCCACCCCTTCGGGCAGGTCGACCGAGCCGGTGACGTCGGTGGTGCGAAAGTAAAACTGCGGCCGGTAGCCCTTGAAAAACGGGGTGTGCCGCCCCCCTTCTTCCTTGCTCAGCACGTAGACTTCGGCTTCGAAGTTGGTGTGCGGGGTGATGGTGTTGGGCTTGGCCAGCACCTGCCCCCGCTCCACGTCTTCCCGCTTGGTGCCGCGCAGCAGCACGCCGACGTTGTCGCCCGCTTCGCCCTGGTCCAGCAGCTTGCGGAACATCTCCACTCCGGTGCACACGGTCTTGACCGTCGGCCGGATGCCGACGATCGCCACTTCCTCGCCTACCTTGACCTTGCCCCGCTCGATCCGTCCGGTCACCACCGTGCCGCGCCCGGAGATCGAAAACACGTCTTCGATCGGCATCAGAAACGGTTTGTCCACTTCGCGCTGCGGTTGCGGGATGTGGGCGTCCATCGCGTCCACCAGCTTGTGGATCGAGGGTTCGCCCAGCTCGCCCTGGTCCCCTTCCAGCGCCTTGAGCGCCGAGCCGGTGATGATCGGCAGGTCGTCGCCGGGAAAGTCGTAGCTGCTCAGCAGCTCGCGCACTTCCATCTCGACCAGCTCCAGCAGTTCGGCGTCGTCCACCATGTCGGCTTTGTTCAGGTACACCACGATGTAGGGTACCCCCACCTGCCGCGCCAGCAGAATGTGCTCCCGCGTCTGCGGCATCGGTCCGTCGGCCGCCGATACCACCAGCACGGCTCCGTCCATCTGCGCGGCGCCGGTGATCATGTTCTTGATGTAGTCGGCGTGCCCGGGACAGTCGACGTGGGCGTAGTGCCGCTTCGGCGACTGGTATTCCACGTGCGCGGTGGCTATCGTGATCCCCCGCGCCTTCTCTTCCGGCGCCGAGTCAATCTGGTCGTAGGCCTTGAATTCGCCGCCAAACTTGGCCGCCATCACCCGCGTGATCGCCGCCGTCAGCGTCGTCTTGCCATGGTCCACGTGACCAATCGTCCCCACGTTCACGTGCGGCTTGCTGCGCTCAAACTTTTCTTTGGACATCCACGAACTCCCCTGCAATGCTCTGGGCCAGAAATTCGGTCCACACTGCCTCAACAATCGGGCACGTCAAAAGCCATTGAGTGGAGCCCATAACCAGATTTGAACTGGTGACCTCATCCTTACCAAGGATGCGCTCTACCGACTGAGCTATATGGGCCCGGAAAATTCTCTTCGTTTTTCAAAACTTATGGAGCGGGTGATGGGGATCGAACCCACATCATCAGCTTGGAAGGCTGAGGTTCTACCATTGAACTACACCCGCCTTGCCACGCCAGGATCTCATCATCCCAAGTCGTACGCACACTTGCGGCCGCCGCGCTCCAACCCCGTCAATCTCGATCTCAAGGTGTGGTGGAGGGGGAAGGATTCGAACCTTCGAAGGCTGTGCCAACAGATTTACAGTCTGCCCCCTTTGACCGCTCGGGAACCCCTCCAAAATTGAGTCGCCCATTTTGGCGGTGATAAAATGCCTTGTCAATCTTTGGGGGTGAATTTTTCAAAAGGGTCGCAGAACCTTTATAATGAACCTTGTCTTCCAGTCGCTGGCGTAGCTCAGTCGGTAGAGCAGCTGCCTTGTAAGCAGCGGGTCGGGGGTTCGATTCCCTTCGCCAGCTCCATATAAAACAAAAGCTTATCAAATACTGGATAAGCCTTTTTTCATTGTGGCTAGCAGTATGGCTAGCAGAATTGAGAGTGCTAGGCTTGGGAAGTGGCGCCGCCTGCGCACCGGATACGGTTCAACGCTTCCCACTGTTCGCGCGACGCCCGCGCCAGTTCGCGCAGTTGCGGGCGAACGCCGCCCTTGAATGCATGGCGGGATAATAATTACAGGAGGGGGTTGCGGCCCGCGCGTGGACGCCAGGAAAAGGCTGCTAAAATTAGCAGTACTTTCCCGGTCAGCGCGGCGCTGCCCAACTTGCCGGCTGTGCGGCTCGTCCGCACCGGCCGGAGCGTTAGGTGTTGTTCCCGTAAGCACTTAGCAATAATTGATCTATGCGGACGTCAGGAGAAGCGGAAATGAAAAAGTATTCTGTTGCATTGATAATGCTTTGCGCTTCATCAGCCTTCGCCGACGAGTTTGTTCAAATGTCGAATGGAATGACATGCTGGCGCAATCGAAACGGCCAATTGTGGGGTTGTTCTGGTGGTGTTGACACAGGGGATCGTGGTTTTAATGACATAAGAAGGGGTACAAGATATAACTATATCAACCCAAATCAGGCAATTGACACGCAAACTGGACAACCGATTGATACTCCATATCGAAATTTAAATCGAAATCGGTATATGATGATGATTAGGCAATTGCAGTCTTTCTAACAGTCATTGCCGTCAAGCTCGTCCAGCCACAGGAGGCACAAGGGGGACTTCTGTCGAGCAGTCCCCCGACAGTCGGCGATTTCTTGGCGTTGCAAGACATCAAGGATGCCGCCGCTCATAGAGAGGCACTTATGAAACTCCTGAGGACCGTTCCGGTAGTAAGAGTTCAGGGCGGTAGTATCCAGATAGATTGATGTGGGGCGTCCACCATGCAGTGGAGCGAGCCGCAAGCCAACCAACCAGCTCGCTTGCTGAAGTGGATTGCGCGTAGCGTTCCGAAAGTCGGGGTGGGGTCGCCCGCCCGCGCGGGATGGCGTTCGATTATTCCGGCAACGCAGCTTTTTATGGTGCGGGATTATTCCGGTCGCGCTCCCACGGGCGGGCGGTTTGGGCAGGTTAAGCGCCTTTCGCAGCAGGGTGACAGCGGCCTGCTGCGGGCATTGGAAATCGGAGTAAGGCATCAAGCGCCTCTCCAGCGCTGCCCACACGTCGGGTGGAAGCGATAACTCCATCCGGTAGTATCCGGCTTCCTTCTTCTTCTGCCGGTAGCGGGCCTGTCGCTGTTGGGCGTGTTCGGTGTTTTTGGATTTCATGACCAGTTCGGTATGGGGTCGCTGAATGGCGTGCCAGCACCGCCAGAATTCTACTCGTCAACCTATTCAAGTCGAGTTTGAAACGCAGTGTTTGCGGCGGTTTCCAGCCTGTGCCAATCCGCCTGTAACCCCGCCAGGAGGACCCGCAGCAACTAAAAGGCTCGCTTCCGGTGTCTGGCGGTAGCTGTCCGTCTCGCCTGTGCCAACCAGTGGCAAATTGCTAGATAAAAGGAGCCGTAAGGATGAATCTCTTTAAAAACTTCTTCGGTAGTAAAAAAAGTTTTTCCTTAATTCTGATCGAATCACAAAATAATATATTTAAAAGATTTGGAGTAGCTAGACCAACAGATGCACAAAGGATGAGATCTTTTTTTTATCTATGTATTACGGGTATAGCCATAATAAATTGCAGCACAAATAATACAAAAAGATCTGATGTTATAGACAATCTAATGGAAGACGTGAAAGAGTTAGTAAAACCAATACTAATAGATAGTTGTGAATTAGCAATCGATAAGGAAGATCTAAAAAAGGTAATGTTATACCTTCAAAGAAACTATTCAATTAAAGAACCGACAACGATAAACGGGCTATTGGCTTTTGAAGCTCTCTATTATGCTTTAGGAAGAGATTGGATAGAAAGTATTTATAACAATGCAAAAGGCCCACTCGGAGCTATGGGTTATGCAGCTTTTATTGTCGCTCATGGAGTATTTGGCCAAGAGAAAGCAGAAAAGAATTCTATGGGAATTTTAGAAGACTTTTATACTTTCATAAAAGAACTCACAAAGACAATTTAATAACTGTGGGAAAATCAGCGAGACCTCGCAGATTTCGCACGTCCTGGGCGCCATCGTCGGACGGTGAGGAGTCGGGCCGCTCATGACGTCACCCTCGCCGCCCCGGCCGCATCGATGGACGCCACCAGCGCCCCCCGCCGCGCCATGGCAATCAAGGCCAGTTGTGGCCTGCAAAAGTCGCCATAAGGCTTGTGTCGCCGGTCAAGTTCCGCCATGACATCAGCGGGACAGCACTCAAGCTGGTGAAAGCCGTCTGCTTCCCGCCGCTGGTCCATCGAACTACCCCAGCCGGTTTAGCAAGTCCCGCTGCTCGCGCAGTACCCTCGCCAGTTCGCGCAACTGCTGGCGAATTCCACCCTTGGAGCCACGCATGGCCGCCCGCCGTTTGCCGGTCTCAGTCTTGGGGCCGGTAGATCGCTCCCACGGTTTCCAAGTGCGAATCAATGCCGCTTGCCGTTGCCGCCGTTCTTGATTCCAGCCGTTCACCGGGTAAAGCCTCCAATAGTCGGGTTGGCGCCTTCTCGACTTCCCGCGCGTGCGGAGTCGGATGGTTGTTCACTTGCTGCTGATTGGCAATGTTGGCTTGCTTGGCGAACACCACCGGCGGATTCTTGATCGCTGCCAACACTTCCAATGTGCGGGTACATTGCGCCTGTGCCTTCAAGGCCAGCCGTAAATACGGTTCCAGTTGGCTCATGTATTCGGCATGGGCCGCCCGCCGTGCCAGATTGTTGAAAATGGCGTCCAACACCGTCGCTTGCGCCGCGAGCGTCGCTTCCGGGCCGGACAGGTCGCCGCCGTTGATCGCTGCCACGTTGCGCTTCAGCACCTTCACGCAGGCATCCAGGGACAAGTCTGGAAAGAGCGCCGTGCTGAAATCCAGGGCGGTCGTTGTATTGGACACCAGCGGCGACAGGGCCAGTTCCGCCAGGTGATCGTCGGGTAATTGGCGCGGGTCGTGGTTCGTGGTCAGCAAGCGCGCCTTGTTCGTCGGTTCCGGTTTGTTTTTTACCTGCCGGCTGTATTGCGGGCGTTCGTGGGTCGTTCGGTTCATTCGCATCCTCTAATATAGCTGGCAATGATTCGCCGCGCCGCGCCGCGCCAAGGCGGCGGTTCGCATGGCGGCGATGCGCGCCGCCGCCGCGCGTATCTGGTCGCGCGTCATCCCTTGGCACTCTCCCAGTTGTCTCCCTCGCGCGCCTCGGCCAGATCGCGGAGCGTTCCCGCCGCTTCCGCTTCCGGGAAGATCGCCGCGAAGCCGGCGGTCATGGTGTCCACCAGCGCCGCCTTGGCGGGTTCGATATCCGCCGCCGCCACGTCCAACACCCATTCATCGTGAATCAGGTTGATCGGCTGGGCGTCGATACCGGCCAAGGCTTGATCCAGGAGCGGGAGCGCCGCCAGCAGTGCCGCCGCCGCCGCGCCTTGGACCGGGGTGTTGAGCGATTCCGTGTACTTCACGCCGCCGGGTTCCTGGATGAAATCGCGCACCAGACCGCCCCGGATCGTCGCCTTGCCGGTTTGTTCGGTATGCGCGGCGGTCGTGCGATGCCACAGCCGGAGCCGTGGATAAGCCGCGAAAAAGGCCGCGTGCGCCGCTTCCGCTTCCGCCAGACTCATGACCACGCCATAGTTGGCCTTGGCATGGGAGACCAGCGTTTTCGGCGCCATGCCGTAGATCAGGCCGAAATTGACCGCCTTGGCGAGTTGCCGTTGCGCCTTGGTCACCGCCGCTGGTTCGATACCCAACACCGCCGCCGCCGTGAGCCGATGCAGATCTTGACCGTCGCGATAGGCCGCCAGCATCGCCGGGTCTTGGCACAACAGCGCCATGACGCGCAGTTCCACTTGGCTATAGTCGGCCACCACCAGCCGCCGGCCGGGATCGGCTTTCACCAGCCGGCGAAAGGTCGGATCGCGCGGGAGTTGTTGCAGGTTCGGCGAGGAACAGGAGAAGCGGCCGGGCCGGGAGTGCGCTATCGAGAATGACGCATGAATCCGCCCGGTCGCCGGTGATACCCACTTGGCGAACGCCGGGCCGTAGGTACTCAGCCGCTTGGCGGCGGTCTTGTAGGCCAAGAGCGGTTTGACCACCTCAAGATCGTCGGCCATCGCCAGCACATCCGCGCCCGTCGCCGGTTGCCCGCCGGCCGTTTTCTGCCAGATCGCCAGCCGTTCCGGCGGTAGGGTTTGAGCAAGCCAGGTCGCCAGTTGCGCGGCGGAATCGGGAGAGATACCCGGCCCCAACACCGCCGCCAGGGGTTCAATCGCCGCCAGCCGTTCCCGCTCCCACTGGTCGCACAACACCGCATGGCCTTGGAGATCGAACGGACAGCCGGCCAGTTCCATCTTGGCGACCGGGCGTTGCGCGCGGAGCAGCAGGGTATAGGCCGGCAACCTCCCGCCGGTCTGGATCGCCACCAGCAGCGCCGGATAGAGCCGGAACGCCGCCGCCGCGTCCAAGGCGGCATAGGCGATTTGCGCCTGGGAAAGTTCCGCCGCGTTCCAGTCCGAGACTTGCAAAGTCTTGTCGAGCATCCACCCCAAGCGGTCGGCGGCCACGTCCGCCAGGGACCGGCGGCGGCCGGACAACACCCGATCCAGGAGCAGGGAACAATGCAGGCGCGCGGGATCGGCGCCAGCATGGAGTAAATGCTTCAACTCGAAGCCGGCATTGTGCGCCACCAGCGGCCGCGTCCAGAGCGGCGCCAGGAGCGCCAGCGGTATCCGGTCGAGATCGAACACCGCCACGAAGCCGGCGGTTGCCAGTTGCACCAGCCGAATCCGGGACAGGTGCGGATCGAGACCGGCGCCGGGATGATCGCGGTAAGCCGGCGTCTTGGCGGTTTCGATATCCAAGCCCAACACGCCCGGCGCGGCCAGTAACCGCCGGACCTCCGCTTGCGCCGCCGCCGGGTCTATCACGTAGACCACCTCGAAGCCTTCCCGCCGGAGCAGGCTGGCGGCGGTATCGGTGCGGTTCGGTTCCTCGAACAGCCCGGCTTGCCCCTTGGCCGCCGGCAACGCCGCCAGCGGTTGACCAGGCTCTTGCAAGCTCTTGGCGAATGCTTCCAGCACACCAGGATCGCGAAGATCGTACATATCCCAAAGCGCGGCTTGATCCAACACCGCCGCCACGGGAACCCCCGCCACAGTTGCGCCGTGCATGGCTTCGACTTCCGCGCGGGAGACTGCCAGGGTATGCCAGTCCGGGATGATCGAGACGATATCCGCCGGTGCGTACTTGGCGAGCAGCGGGCCGCGTACCTCGTCCATGGTTTTGGGTTCATCGAAGATCAGCCGATAGCTCCCCGCCGGGTCCGCTCGGAAAGTTACGCGCCAGGAGAAAAACCGCCCGCGCGGGTTGAAGGCAGGGACCGGAGCCGCGCCGATAGTTTTGAGCAGTTCCGCCTTGCGACTTTCGCGACTCTGGCGACTTTCCGCTGGGCTATCGGGAAAAGTCGCGGGAGTCGCAAGAGTCGCAACCTTGGCGGTTTCTGGAAAAGTCGCGGGAGTCGCTGGAGTCGCAGCGGGTTGTTGCGAGAATTTCACCGGTTGACCCTCCAAGCGTTCCGCCGGTGTATCCCGTCGATCACCGCGCCGCCTTCGATCTTGGATAGCCAGCCGTGCTCTTCCAGGAGCCGGCAAAGCCGCTTGGCGGTTTCTGCTTCCCGGATCGCGTTCGGACCGTGGCGGTAGATCAGCCGTAGATAGATCACCTCGAACCCGCGCGCCCAATCCAGGAGCTTTTCAGCCAAGCGAATATCGGGATTTCCGGCGCCGGTTTCCTGAATTCGTAGCATCTCGGTCAGGTAGTAATCCATCAGCGCAATCCCGGCTTGGACATGCGGGAGTTCGATCACAGTCGCGGCTTGGTTTTCGATCACCGCCAGGACTCCCGCAATCCGCGCCGCGTGTTCCGCCGTCTTGTTGGCAAAACCGCGTATTGGTTCCAAGGGTTGCCCGGAGCCAAGCTGCGCTTCGATGGTGTCGCAGTAGTGAATCCATGCCGCCTTGGCGGGATCGGCCAACGGGAGCAGGCGCGGCATCAGTTCATTGCGGGTACCCTCCCGCAGTGGGTAGGGCCGTTCCAATAGAGCCTTGAGCACGTCCCAATAGCGGCGGATCGCCGGGTCTTGACTGGCATCCTCACTGCGATAGCGGCGGGTTCCGGCGGTTGTTTCCGGCCAGGCGCACAACACCCGCGAGAGAAAGCCTTGATCGGCAAAGATCGGATCGTTGAACAATTCCGCCGCGACGAGGGGTTGCATCATCAGGTGCAGCGACAGCCGGCGGTCGAACAACACGCTGGCGCCGTCGCCGCTGCGTACCCGGTCTAGCGGCCGGCCATCCCACAGCTTCGACAACGCGCCAATCGTGCGAAGCCGTACCTCTTTCATCAGCGCCGCGCCACCGATAAACAACGCGCCTTCATCGCTAAACAGTCCAAGGCTCGGTTGCCCGTTGGCGAACAGCTTGAACAGCCCTTCGCTGGTCGGATCGGCGGCCAGCAGGTTCGGCAGTAGCGGCGGTTCCGGGGGATCGCCAAGGCCATCTAGCGCGGCTTTCTTCTGGTCCCGATTGGCCTTGACCGCGCCGAGGTCCACAACTTTCTTGCCCAACAATTCCCGCTCGCACTTCTCGAATTCCTTGAGTTCGCGCTTGTGGGAGCGGGTATCCTCTCGATACGCCTCAACCAATTCGCGTTGCCGGTCCGCCACGGGTTTGAGCGCCAAACTATCCACGGCTGTTTTCCGCTCGCCGCTGGCGCCGACCGTGATAGCGAAGATCGAAAGCGGCGACACCCGACCGTCGATGATGACATTGGCGTGCGGCTGGACGCACAACGCGGCGGCGGCCAACAAGGACTGCGCAATCAGGGCGTCCGGCGCCTGGATGATGCGCCGCAAGGCCAGCGCCGCCGGGTGGAGCACGGGACCAAGAACTTCCAGCGGGTACGGTTCCGGCGGCGGTAGTTCGCGCCGGAGCGGTTCCGGTTCGACGGGCGCGGTTGTTGCGGCTTGCAGTTGCGCCTTGACCGCTTCCAGTCCTGCCACCTGCATCAAATCATTCCAGTCGAACCCGTCGCCGGCTTGTGGATGTACGGGGGTCAGAATCCGCGCCGCCGGTCCAGCCGCCGCAAGCGCCTCCGTCGCGCCCTGTTGGCCTTTCGGTCCGCAATCGGCGGCGATGACCAATTCCATGTCGGGATACTTGGCGCGCAACGCTCGCGCCACCCTCGGCAGGTTGCCGGCAGCGCCGCAACAGACCGTGGCCTGTCCGGTCGCCGTCGCCACCGTCAACGCCGTGCTGATGCCTTCGGCCAACCAGATTTTACCGGCTGGTTTCGGACCGATACGGCAGAAATGGCCGCGCGGGTCGCCGTCCTCCAGCAACCGCTTGGTCCCGTCCGGCCAAATTCGGATCAGGGTATGGAGATTGCCGGCGGTATCCCGTAGAGGCACCAACAACACGTTTTCGGCGGTCATCCGAACCATCGCTTGCCCGTCTACCTGCTTGCGGGTCAGATAGGGATGCTCCCGATGCTTCACCGGCGTCGCAGCCTCCCACAACCGAGCGGCTTCAAGGCGGGCCTGGGCGTAGCGCCGTTCCCGATCCCGTTCGGCAGCGGCTTTGAGCCGGTCGAGTTCGGCGTGCTGGTCGGCGGACAACTCGTCGGCCTCGCACCAGGTCCAAGGGCCATTCTCTCGCCGCCACGAGCCGAAATGAGCCACCCGAACGCCATCCGGCAGGGTATGGCCGACGATCCAGGCCGCGCTATTTTTCTCTGGCCGGCTAGACGATTCGGGATCGGTGAAGCGGTAGATTTCGCCGTCCAACGGCGGGTCGGCACTACCCGGCCAAGGTAGGTTGACGCCGGCCATGCACTCGCGTAAGTTACCGCCTCGAATCAAAATGTTGTAACTGTCCATCGAAACTCCGAGACTAAAACGCCGCGCATCCGGGCAGGGATACGCGGCGGGATCGGCGCGGCGGGCTTACCAGGAAAGATCGTCCAGGGAGTCGTTCAACTCCTCCGGTGCGGCGGCGGGTCGGTTCGCCGCCTGCATCATCGCCAAGGTCGGCGAGTTGGACGGTGGGGGTTGAACCGGCGCGGGAGCCGTCGCCGGACAAGTCGCGATCATGTCCTTGAGCCAGTCCGGCAAAGCCGCCAGCACCTCCGCCGCCGGCCGTTCGCCTTTGGCGGCATCCACGCTAAACGACCCCTCCGCTCGCAACGCCTTGACCAATCCGGCGTTGGCGGGTGTCTTCGGCAAAGACATGACCGCGATCAGCGCGGTTTTCTCGCCATCCTCTTGCGGAACTGTGTTGAACACCAATTGCGCCGGGCGACCGATCAAAGCGGTCGGATTCAGCATCCCGCTTTTAATCTCGTCGCCGGTGAACAAATTCACGCAATCCTTGAAGAAAGCCGCTTTCGGTCCCCACGTTGCCGAGTAGGTTTTGGTCCATGTCGTGGAGCCGCCTTCCGGCAAAGACAGTCGATATTGCAAAACGAATTTCAACGATGGTGGCTTGGTCGGGTAATGCGGGTTGGTTTGTTTGCCGAGTCCGATAAAACCGACGACAACGGCGGGATAGGTTCCAGCCGATACCGATGATTTCGTGGTCGAGATCGAATAGTCATAAGACATGGAATGACACTCCAAATGAGAAACACAGACCGGCATCGCGCCGGTAAAATGGGAGACCGGCCCGATCAATCGGCGTCAGCCTCCAGCATTTCCAAAAGGATTTCTAGGAGTTGCAGGGCGCGTTGAGAATCGCCGTCATCCCGCAAGATAGCGACGATGACGCCTAAATCATGAATGAGGCTGGCGGGTACGAAAATCATTGTCGTACCTCCCGCGATTGCGCCCAAGCCAGGACAGCCGAGCGGGACCAGCCCACAATATTTCGGCTGAGTACAAACCTGCGCGGGAAAGAGCCGGCGCGTTCCAAGCGGTCAACGGTGGAACGGGAAAGGCCAGTGAGATCACGGACAGCCGGCCAGCGGATTAGGCCGCCGGTATCAGGGGAGGAAGCCGGAGCGACTCCGGCGGGAGTGGAGCATTTCATCGAGAATTACCTAGGGTTGCGCTTGCGGATTCAAGCGCAACCATTAGAACTCGAAAAAAGAAAGGCTTGTTGCCGCTGGCAACTTTAAAGTTGCCACAGACAGGCGTGGCAACTTAACCGATTGGTGAGATTATGATTCTTCTTTCGGCACCGCCGCGCCAAGACGCAGAGCGGCGGTAAGAATGTCGCGGGTCTTGGTGTCGCCAAGGCCATCGGTCGGAATATCAAGCCGATTTAAAATCGCTTCCATCCCTTCCGACACTGCCTTAATGGATACACCACTACCGCGTACAAACTTTTTCCGGGTGTACTCGGCATTATGGGCGATTTCCTTATCAAGGTCTTTCACTAGGAGCAACAACCGGCTTATCGTCACCAGGAGATCAGTTTCTTTGAACTGCGAGCTATCAGCGAGAGCTGGTTCCGTGGGAGTGGTTTCAGGAAATAGCGCCTCCAATTCTGGCGGTATATGGAAGTTCTTCCCACGCGCCCACTTCACCACTTCAGCCGGGTTGACATAGATCACAGAATGTTCGTGTTCCACAACCCGCTTCCAAGGAAGGAATCCGTTGTTAACTGCGATGTCCAACCCGCGCGCCATATCCCGCAAGGCAAGCACTCTTTCCCAAGGCTGATAGCTCGTACATATCCTTTGGATATAGTCATCCCGCGAACCGTCTAGAACGTGGCCCCATGTTATAGGGCCAGGCGATGACTCGACGAAGGCGGCCCAATGATTGTTGGTTGGAAATAGCTCTTTTATTGGTGGAGGCTCATACCCCATCAAGATAAACGCCACTTGCCGGATCGGCCAGGAATCGAACCGCGCCCATTTATCGAACGTACAAGGCTCAAATTTGCCGAACATCGCCGCACCTTTCGCACCTTGAGAGAAGGCGCCGCGCCAAGGCCGGGAAGGTGCGAACCCGGCTTTTCGCCCCGTCGGGCTAGGCGCGGCAAACTCGAAACATCAGTGCTGGTCGTAGTGGCCGCCGCATTGCGCGATATGGAATTTAATCTTCATCGGACAACAACTCCCGTTCGACGATGTTTCTTCCGTGCTTTATATCGTCGATGGCTCGAAGAAGAATGCTCCCGTTCGGCTCGCGCAACAGATAAGCGGTTTCGTCCTCGGGAACGTGGCTCAACAACGCCTCGTACTCGGCGATGGGCAGCACCACGGAAACCCGCTCCCCGGCGCTGTTGACGATGTATTGGGCGGTCATGGGCATTCTCCAAACTGTTTGTTGCACAGGGCCAGGGCTATCCGGCCACTCGGCTGGCGTTCACGATTCGGTTCGTGGCGCGGTCTCGCGGCTCAAGCCGCTTTTTGGTAGCGCCTGACTTCCACGTCAACCCCATCGCGGCAACCCCGTTCGGCCTGATCCAACAGGCGTTCGGTAATCTCGGCGTTGTGGTAGACCTCGCCGCAGGTATTGCAGATTTCGCCCGGAACGTCCCGAATCAAGATCGTGGTTCCGCCGCGTTCCAGCACGATACTGGCGGTTCCCGGTCGGGTTTCGCCGGTTTTGCAGATGACGCACTTCATGGCTTGAACCTCGTGGTGAAATCCGGCGTCCGGTGTGCAATTAAAAAGCCTTCGATAATCCGGCCTGTTTCAGGATAGCGTTCGCCAGCGGCGCCGATGCCAGCGACCGGGGCACGGTGAAGGTACGTCCATTGACAGGGCTGTACCAGATTTCATAACTGCCCTTGCCTGTGCGGACAAACCAACAACCTCCAGCTTTCAGGCGTTTTACGAGGTCGGCATACATCGCTGCCATCAAGCAGCACTCGCCAAAACGGTCCGCTGAGCGGTAATTTGCAGCGGGATCGTTGCGGTGGTAGCGATGTGATTCGCCGCTAGAAGCTCCGGGGCGAACGCAGCGGCGGTTTCCACCAGTTCCTCGAAGGTGTCCGCCTGGACGCACAGGCCGGGAACATCCTCGCTCGTGGCAATCCAAACGCGGGCCTCGTCATCCCATTGGGCGCGAATCTCTAGCAGCCTGTCGGACTATTATTGCAACCCGTTGATTATAAAAGACTAATTTTTCATGCTTGAAAACAAAAAGTCGTTCTATTTCAATCGGTTACTTTAGAAAGTCCGACAGGCTCCTAGCATAGGGATTTTCCTTCTACATGTTCGGCCAAGGTCGGGCGGGGTAATACCCGGAAATCCAGGTCATCAATATTTGGCGCGATGTGCGAGCAACCTACGCGCGGAGTCGGATCACGTTGTCGGCCGCCAGCAAAGAGCGCAGCTTCCGCGCCCATTTCTCCAAGGCTTCGCGCTTTTCAGGATCATAGGAATGACGGTCGTAGATTGCGGTTACCCCGCGTTCTGCGTGATTGAGAATTTTGGAGACCACCAGCCGGGGAATCCCAAGGCCGGTCATGTGGCTGGCGGCGGTTCGCCGGAGATCGTGCGGGACCACATCGGCCAATCCCAACGCCGGGAGCGCCTTTTTCAAAGCATGATCGGGAGAGGTATCGATTACCGGTTCATCGACCGGCTTGAAACTGCCATCCGGCTCCTTGTGTTGCCGGCGGGGAGAAGGGAATACCCAAGCGGAATCCGCCGCGAGTGCCTTGGCCTGCTTTAACAGATCGAGTGCAAGGTTTGAGAGCGGTACGGCGTGCGTCTTGCCGTTCTTGGCTACCGCCGCCGGAATCATCCAGGTCGCCGCATTCCAGTCGATATGTTCCCACCGTAGCGCGACAACCTCTCCCTTGCGTTGCGCGGTCGCCAGTTGCAGCTTGAGCGCCAGCCGGGTACCGGGCGCCATGGCGGCGGAATCCAGACCGTTCCAAAGGCTTCTGATTTCTTCATCCGTCAACACCCGGTCGCGGGAAACGGTAGGCGCGGGCGCCTTGACTCGCAAGCAGGGGGTTGAATCCAGGATCGCGCGGTCAATCGCAAAGTTGAACATCTTGCGGATCACCTTCAGGCTATTGTTCGCCATGATCGGGCCGCGTTCGCAAATCCCATCCAACAAGTGGAGTACATCCCGCCGGGTAATATCGCGGGCCTTGCGGTTACCCCACAGCGGGATCACTTCCTTGTTAAGAATCCGCTCGTCTTCTCGCCAAGATCGCTTGCGCGGCTTTGCCCATTTTTCCAGGTATTCCGCCGCCAGCGCCGCCACGGTCGGCGCATGGCGTTCCTCTTGCCGCGCTTGAACCACCTTGGCGCCGGGATCGATACCCTGTTCCAGTTCCGCCAGAGCTTTCCGGTGCGCCTCATGCGCTTGCGCCACGGTCATGATGGGATAGGTTCCCAACGTGGCATAGCGCGGCTTGCCCTCGAAGCGGTAGACCATGACCCAAGACTTTCGGCCTTTGCTGGATACCCGAACGCCAAGACCGGAGCCGTCCCAAACTTCATAGCGGTCAGCTTGTGGCTTGAGGTTCAAAACATACCGGTCAGTAAATTTCATCGTCCCTCCGAACAGCTATCGGATAGTCACTTGCCCGCCAGCGGATTTTTTGGCTAGCAGCATGGCTAGCAGAAGCAATTGAATAGTGTTGCAACAGGTTGACGCAAGATGATGAAAGGATAAGACCGACTATAAGAAAAATCAAGTAGATATGGGAAATTTTGAAGCGTGTTGAAGCCGACTGAAGTGCTAGAGCAACTAACTTGTAAGCAGCGGGTCGGGGGTTCGATTCCCTTCGCCAGCTCCAACCATTCAAAGGCTTGCATCGATAATGACCGGTATCGATGCAAGCCTTTCGCGTCGTGGGGTCGGCCGGGCTTAACCATGTCGGCGCCCTGCATCAACGACTTGCCGGCAGGGAAGCACGGCCGAAAATCCCCCGACCAAGAGCGTATAATATTTAATGTTGGTAACGCCGGAGATAAATCGGTTTCCCGTCCGCCGAGCAAAATCCGCGAGGGTGTATTCGCCATGAACAAGTTCGTCGAATGGTCCAATGAACTGAGCGTCGGCATCGAGGAAATCGATGCTCAGCACAAGGTGCTGGTGGATCTGCTGAACCAGATTCACGAAGCGATTCAACAGCGGCATGGAGCAGAGGTCGCCAGGGACATTGTTCTGCGGCTGGACGAGTACACCCGGGTGCATTTCGCCGTCGAGGAAAGCCTGATGCGGATCTTGCACTATCCCGACTACGAGCGACACAAGGAAGAGCACGACAAGCTGATCGGACAATTGACCGAACTGAACGACAAGCTGGATTCCGGGAAAGGCTCGATCAGCTTCGAACTGGCCCATTTCCTCAAGCTCTGGCTGACCAAGCACATCATGGAAGCCGACAAGCGGTATAGCAGGCACTTCCTGGAACAGGGCGTCCGGCCGGAGCTGTCCAAGCGTTCCTGGGGGCAGAAACTCTGGAGTTCCCTGAGCCGTCGCCGCTGAAGGAAGTAGCTTGCCAGCCGCAAAGCCAAAAACCCGGCCGCGCCGAAGCGCGATCGGGTTTTGGCTGGGTGACGCCGGGGGCGGTCGGACCACCCCTCGGTCATGGGCGCGCGGTCAGTCGAACTCGATGATCGCCTGATCCACCGCCAGGCTGTCGCCGGGCACCGCCATGATCTTGGCGACCTTGGCATCCTGCTCGGCGCGCAGCACGTTCTCCATCTTCATGGCCTCGATGACGGCCAGTTCCTCGCCGGCCTTGACCTCCTGACCGACCTGGACCGCGACCTTGGTCAGCAGGCCCGGCATCGGCGACAGCAGGAACTTGGACAAATCGGGCGGCGCTTTCACCGGCATCAGCGCCTGCAAGTCGGCCACCCGTGGCGACAACACCATCATGTCCGCCTGCGAGCCCCAGTGGAACAGCCGATAGATCATGTCGCGGCGTTCCACCTGAATGCAGATCTCGGTCCCGTTCAGAGTACCCTTGAAGAGGGGTTGCCCGAACTGCCATTCGCTGCGGACCAGGTAGGTCTCACCCATGTAGACCACGTCGTAACCACCTTCGGCGGGGTCCACGTGCACCGGGTGCTGCTGGCCGCCCATGAGCACCACCCAGTCGTTGCCGACCTTGCGCTCGTGACCCAGCAACTGGCCGCTGGTTTGGGCGGCGCGATCCATGTAGCGGCGGTGGATGAAGGCGGCCACCGAGATGAGCAGGGCCGGGTCGTCGTGCGGCACGTCGGAAGCGTGGAAGCCGTGCGGGTATTCCTCGGCGATCATGTTGGTGCTGATCCGCCCGGTCATGAACCGGGTGTGGACCATCAGCGCCGCCAGGAAGCTGATGTTGTGCTGGACGCCGCGGATAAAGAACTCGTTGAGCGCGTCCCGCATGTGCGCGATGGCGCGATCGCGGGTCGAGCCGTACGTGATCAGCTTGGCGATCATCGGGTCGTAGTACATCGACACTTCGCCGCCTTCGTAGACACCCGTGTCGACTCGCACCACCTCGCTTTCCTGGGGCGGCAGGTACTTGACCAGCCGGCCGATGGAGGGCAGGAAGTTGCGGAACGGGTCTTCGGCGTAGACGCGGGACTCAATGGCCCAACCCTTGAGTTTGACGTCCTCCTGGGTAAAGCTCAGCTTTTCGCCGGCGGCGACCCGGATCATCTGCTCCACCAGGTCCAGCCCGGTGATGTACTCGGTGACCGGATGCTCCACCTGCAAGCGGGTGTTCATCTCCAGGAAATAGAAGTTACGCTTGGCGTCGACGATGAACTCGACCGTGCCGGCCGACTGATAGTCCACCGCCCGCGCCAGGGCCACCGCCTGTTCGCCCATCGCTTTCCGCGTCGCTTCGTCCAGGAAGGGGGAAGGCGCTTCCTCGATCACCTTCTGGTGGCGGCGTTGCAGCGAGCATTCGCGCTCGCCCAGGTAGACGATGTTGCCGTGGCTGTCACCCAATACCTGGATTTCGATGTGGCGCGGTTCCTCGATGTATTTCTCGATGAACACGCGCTCGTCGCCGAAGGAGGAACGGGCTTCGTTGGTGGCGCGCTCGAAGCCGTCGGCGCACTCGGCGTCGTTCCAGGCGACGCGCATGCCCTTGCCGCCGCCGCCGGCGCTGGCCTTGATCATCACCGGATAGCCGATGCCCGAGGCGATTTCCACGGCCTCCCTGGTGTCCTTGATGACCTCGGTGTAGCCCGGCACGGTGCTGACCCCGGCTTCCTTGGCCAGCTTCTTCGAGGTGATCTTGTCGCCCATGGCGTCGATGGCTTTCACCTTCGGGCCGATGAACACGATCCCTTCTTTTTCCAAAGCTTCGCAAAAGGCCGGCCGCTCGGACAGGAAGCCGTAGCCGGGGTGCACGGCTTCAGCGCCGGTGTCCTTGCAGGCTTGCAAGATGCGGTCGATGACCAGATAGCTCTGAGCGGTGGGCGGCGGGCCGATGAATACGGCCTCGTCGGCCAGTTCGACGTGCAGCGCGTCCTTGTCGGCCTCGGAGTAGACGGCGACGGTCTTGATGCCCATCTTGCGGGCGGTTTTGATCACGCGGCAAGCGATTTCGCCGCGATTGGCGATGAGAATTTTCTTGAACATGCGTCCCACCCTTTACAGCGGAATGTTGCCGTGCTTGCGCCACGGATTTTCGAGTTCCTTGTCCCGCAGCATCGCCAGGGAACGGCAGATGCGCTGGCGGGTGCCGTGGGGCATGATCACGTCGTCGATGAACCCGCGGTGGCCCGCGATGAACGGGTTGGCGAATTTCTTGCGGTATTCCTCGGTGCGCTCGGCGATCTTGGCGGCATCGCCAAGATCCTGGCGGAAGATGATTTCCACCGCGCCCTTGGGTCCCATCACCGCGATTTCGGCGGAAGGCCAGGCGAAGTTGACGTCGCCGCGCAGGTGCTTGGAACTCATCACGTCGTAGGCGCCACCGTAGGCCTTGCGGGTGATGATGGTGACCTTGGGCACGGTGCATTCGGCGTAGGCGTAGAGCAGTTTGGCGCCGTGCTTGATGATGCCGCCGTATTCCTGCGCGGTGCCGGGCATGAAGCCGGGAACGTCCACGAAGGTGATGATCGGGATGTTGAAGGCGTCGCAGAAGCGCACGAAACGAGCGGCTTTGATCGAGGACTTGATGTCCAGGCAGCCCGCCAGCACTATCGGCTGGTTGGCGACGATGCCGACCGGCCAGCCGTCCATGCGGGCGAAACCGACGATGATGTTTTTGGCGTTTTCGGGCTGAACCTCGAAAAAATCCACGTCGTCCACGACCTTGAGGATCAGCTCCTTCATGTCGTAGGGTTTGTTGGGATTGTCGGGGATCAGCGTGTCGAGCGAGTAATCCTGGCGATCCGCCGGATCGGGCGTGGGCCTGAACGGCGGTTTTTCCTTGTTGTTGGGCGGCAGGAAATTGATGAAGCGCCGCAGCATCAGCAGGGCTTCGATGTCGTTCTCGAAGGCTCGGTCGCAGACGCCCGACTTGGTGGAGTGGGTGATGGCGCCGCCGAGTTCCTCGGCCGTGACTTCCTCGTGGGTGACGGTTTTCACCACATCGGGGCCGGTCACGAACATGTAGGAAGTGTCCTTGACCATGAAGATGAAGTCGGTCATCGCCGGCGAATAGACCGCGCCGCCGGCGCACGGTCCCATGATGACGGAAATCTGCGGAATGACGCCGGAGGCCATCACGTTGCGCTGGAACACGTTGGCGTAGCCAGCCAGCGAGGCGACGCCTTCCTGGATGCGGGCGCCGCCGGAGTCGTTCAAACCGATGACCGGCGCGCCGACCTTGATGGCGTGATCCATGATCTTGCACATTTTTTCGGCGTGCGCTTCGGACAGCGAGCCGCCGAACACGGTGAAGTCCTGGCTGAACACGAACACCAGCCGGCCGTTCACGGTGCCGTAACCGGTGACGACGCCGTCGCCCGGCGTGCTGGTATCGGCCATGCCGAAATCGGTACAGCGATGCTCGACGAACATGTCCCACTCTTCGAAACTGCCCGGATCGAGCAACACTTCGATGCGCTCGCGGGCGCTGAGCTTGCCCCGCTTGTGCTGGGCGTCGATGCGGCGCTGCCCTCCGCCAAGACGGGCGGCGGCTCGTTTTTGTTCTAGTTGATTGATGATGTCATGCATAAACGCTCTCTCCTTACTGATGCGGACGCCGGTAGCGAACCAACGGCGCCAAAAGACTGGAGGACGGGCCATCGGAGCCCGGGGAACCGGGCTGAGGGTGGGTAGACGAGCGCTGCGAGCGGCATACCATCGCGCGCGGCGCGAAAGCGAAACTCCGGGCGACACAAAGCGCGAACCTTGGTGCCGGTGATTCGGGAAATCAATACCAAGTCGCTGATTTTTTTCAATTTTGTTAATTTTGTTTCGGGTTGTGCTAAAGCCGCGAACCGCTGACTTTAAGTTCGCCAATTATAATAGGGTTTTTCCCGGCGGCGAACCGATATTTTCGCGGGTTGCGGGTTGCCGCGCCCCGGTAACTGACTCACTCCAACGCTCGCCAGACCAGCCGCTCCACGCCCAGCGCCACGACGGCGCGCGGGTCGGTCAGACCGTAGCGGTTCCGCAACGTCGCCCCATAGCGCCGGCCCTGTTCCTCGGTCTCGTCCAGTTTCGCCGCCACCGCTGGCAGGACCGCCAACTCCTCGCGGGTCTTCTCGCGCGTCTGTTCCCCGGTCAAGCCCAGTTCCTTCAGCCCCAGATAATTGAACTCCAGCACCAGATCGAGCGCCTGAAACCGCCGCAGGTCGGGGCGCACGATCAGGCTCAGATCCACGTAGCCGTGATCTGCTTCGAGTTTCGAGACCATCATGTACAGGCGGTCGTTGAACAGCAGGGTCAGAAAAGCCATCTTGGCCAGCAGTTCGTTGGTCCAGCGATAGTCTCGAATGGAGAGCACCGGGAAATAGCGGGTTTCGATGAATTTGCCGAAGCGGCGGGGACGGATGAAAATCAGCGGTCGGGTTGATCCATATCTTCCGGTTGCCCGCGTCGATGGCGGTCGCCCGAATGTCGTGCAACTGGCACAACCGGCGGTCCTCGCTCAATGCGAAGTCCACCGCCAGCGCGCCCAGCAGGGGATGGCGGGGTTCATGGCGAAAGCGATGAAGATCGAGGATCGGTCGTGGCTGCGGCGGGGTTGCCGGCAACCTTTGCTATCATACCCGCTTGTCGCCCGCTCTACGCCCTCCCGGAGACCGATGAATATCCCGCAAAACAGTCTGGTGCTGTACAAGAACGGTCCTGCCCGGGTCGCCGCGTTGGGCGACAAGCTGGACATCGAGCTGGAGGACGGCCGTTCGTTGCGGGTTCGCCCCAAGGACGTGCTGTTGCTGCATCCCGGTCCGCTGCGCTCTCCGCGCGAGCTGGGGGACGTACCGGCGGGCGAGGTCGAGGCGGCCTGCGAATTGCTGGAGGGGGGGCAAACCACCATGCCGGAACTGGCCGATCTGGTCTACGGCGCCTATACGCCGGCGACCGCCTGGGCCACCTGGCGGCTGGTGAATGAGGGTCTGTATTTCCAGGGCACGCCGGAGGCGATCAGCGCCCGACCGCTGGCGGAGGTGGAACGGGAGCGGGCGGTCCGGGAGACGAAGGCGGTCGAGCGGGAGGCGTGGAACGGTTTTCTCCAGCGGGCGCGGGCGGGACGATGCGCGCCGGAGGATGCACCCTATCTGCGCGAAATCGAGGAAGTGGCCTGGAGCCAGCGCGAGCAGAGCCGGGTGTTGCAGGCGCTCGACTGCGATCAGAATCCGCAAAGCGCGCACGCCCTGCTGTTGCGGCTGCGACACTGGGACGAAATGGTGAATCCATGGCCGCGTCGGATCGGAGCATTGCTGGCCCCCCCGGACGTGAGTCTGCCTGTGTTGCCGGACGAACCCCGGCTGGATTTGACCGGCCTGCCGGCCTATGCCATCGACGACGAGGGCAACCTCGATCCCGACGACGCGATCAGCCTGGACGGCAACCGCTTGTGGGTGCATGTCGCCGACGCGGCGGCCCTGGCGTCGCCCGGCAGTCCCGCCGATCTGGAAGCGCGGGCACGGGGAGCGACGCTGTATTTGCCGGAAACTACCATCCCGATGCTGCCGGAGGAGGCGATCCCGCGCCTGGGCCTGGGGTTGACCGACATCACGCCGGCGCTGTCGTTTGGCCTGACGCTGGATGCCGACGGCATCGTGACCGACGTGGAAATCGCGCCGAGTCGGGTGCGGGTGCGGCGATTGAGTTACGGAGAAGCGGAAACGCGACTGGACGAGGAGCCGTTCCGCGGCCTGTACGAACTCGCGCAGCGCCACCAGGCCCGCCGCCGCGCCAGCGGGGCGATCTTCATCGATTTGCCGGAAGTGAAGATGCGGGTCAGCGACGGCCGGGTGGACATCAAGCCGCTGCCTCGCCTGCGCAGTCGGATGCTGGTGACCGAGGCGATGGTGATGGCCGGGGAGGCGGCGGCCCGGTTCGCGCTGGAGCGCGGGCTGGCGTTTCCGTTCACCACCCAGGATGTGGCGGTGGAGGTGTCCGACCGGGAGCCGGTCGGACTGGCGGCGATGCATGCCCTGCGGCGCGGACTGCGACCGCGCCAGTACAGCAGCCAGCCCGGCCCGCATGGCGGCCTGGGGCTGGACGTTTACGCCCAAGTGACCAGTCCGTTACGGCGCTATCTGGATCTGGTCGCCCACCAGCAGTTGCGGGCGTTTCTGCGGGGCGGCGATCCGCTGGAGGCCCAGGCGATCATCGAGCGGGTCGGAGCGGCGGAAGCGGCGGCGGTGGGGGTACGGCGGGCCGAGCGACTGTCCCGCGAGCATTGGACGGTGGTTTATCTCCAACAGCATCCGGGCTGGCAGGGCGAGGGCGTGCTGGTGGAAAAGCGGATGCCGCGTGGCGTGGCGCTGATTCCCGAACTGGCGCTGGAGACGCGGGTGAAGGTGGCCGACAGCTTGACCCCGGACAGCGTGCTGCCGTTGCGTTTGACCGGCATCGACCTGCCGGAGCGCGAGGCGTATTTCCGGGTGGGTTAAGCGTCCGGCCGGAACCGTCCTTCTACCACTGAATCAGCCGCTGGATTTCCCTGGCGCTCCAGCGCAGGGTGCGGCTTTCCAGCCGTCCCAGCGCGAGTAGCAGCGCGATGGCGGCGTCCGGATGGGATTCCCGCAGCAGGTTGAAATCGGCCCAGTTCAGCGCCAGCAGTTCGCTGGGTCGAACCGCCACCGCTTCGGCCGTGCGCGGGCCGGGGTCGAGGAAAGCGACCTCCCCGAACACGGTGCCCGGCCCGTAGATGGCGAGCCGCTTGAACCGGTAGGCCGCGGCGGGCAGGCGGATGTCCACCCGGCCCCGCAGCACCAGAAACAACTCCGACCCGAGGTCGCCGGCCGCGAACAGCCGCTCGCCGCTGGCCAGCTCGCGCGGTCGCAGCACCGCGGCAAGCCCGGCGATTTCTGCTGGCTTCATTTCGCGACACAGGTCGGTTTCGTCCAGGGAAAAGCGCTGTTCCAGCAGGTTCGGCGCCAGTCCCAGCGCGTTCAGCAAGGCGTTTTCGGCGTATTCCAGGGCCTGATCGGCGGCGACGAAGGTTTTGACCTTCAATTGCCGGTGGTTCAGGCTCATCCGGCGCAGGGTACGCTCCACGTCCCGACCCAGGCCCAAATCTTCCCGGACGTCGCAGAACAACAACTCGCCACCGTGGGCTTCCAGTCGCGCCGCGATTTGTTGCAGCAGGCGCACGCTGGACAGATCGATGTGGATCACCCGGCGCAGGTGCAGGATCACCCAGGCCGGTCGGTCGAGATCCGGCAGCATTTCCTCGAAAAGCTGGTCCGTCTTGGCGAAAAACAGAGTGCCCCGCAACTGGTACATGACGATCCGGTCGCCGTGACGGGCCAGCAGTTCGACCTGCTCCACCGGCCGTTGCCGGACCGAGGGACGTTCGATGGCGGTCAGGCGGCTGTGGATGACCGGCACCCGGCTCTGTTCGCGGATGAACAGCAGGATGGCGATGGCCAGTCCGACCAGCACGGCCATCATCAGGTCGTAGCCGACCGTAACCCCGGTGACCAGCAGGGCGACCGCCGCATCCAGCCGGGTCCGGCGGCGGCGGGCCCAGGCCACGATATCCGGCTCCAGCAGGTTGATGGCCGAGGCCATGATGATGCCGGCCAGGGCGCTGGTCGGCAGCCATTGCCCGACCGGGCCGGCGAACAGCAGCATCGAGAGCAGGAGGATGCCGGCGGCGGGTGCGGCCCAGCGGCGGGCGCCGGCCCGAACCGCGGCGGCGGTGCCGCCCATGCTGGCCGATCCGGCCATGGCACCAATCAGCCCGACGGCGATCTGACCGATGCTCTGGGCCAGCAGCTCGCGGCGAGCGTTGTGGCGCAGGCCGGTGGTGGTGTCGGCCAGAACCGAAGTCAGCAGGGTGTTCAGCGAGGACAAAACCGCCAGCGCGAAGGCTGCTTGGAGGATCAGCATCCAGGGGAGATGGGAACGGACGAGGAATGCGTCGAGGTGCGGACGGAGTCCGGACAACCCCGGCAGGGTACCGATGACCCAGTGGGCCGGGGTGGAAGGTTGGTCGGCGAAAGGAAGGATGACTTGGAACAATGCCGTGGCGCCGATCAAGCCGGCGATCGGACCGGGAACGAACGGCAACAGGCGCTGAGCGTAGCGGGTGATGCCGAAGGCGGCGATCGCGACGGCAACCGGCAGCCAGTGCCAGTTTGCCCAGAACCCGTCGTGGGCGACGCCGAGCAGGGGTTTGAGCTGGGACTTGATCATCAGCAGGCCGGTGCCGGTGGTGAGGCCGGCGATGACCGGGTAGGGGACGAACTTCATCAGCCGGCCGCCGCCGGCGAGCGCGATCAGCAATTGGAACAGGCCGGCCAGGACGGTCACGGCCAGCAGGGCGGGGACGATGCCGGCGGGGGCGACACCGGCGGCGGCGAGCACGACCGCCGTGCCGGCGAGCAGGGCCATGCTGGGGCCGGTCGGTCCGCTGATGAGGCCGACCGTGCCGCCGCCGGCGCCCGAGATCAGGAGCAGGATGATGGCGCCGCTCAGTCCGGCCAGTGCGCCCGCCGCCGCGCCGAGGTGGGGCGCGAACACGGTCACGCCCAGGGCGGTGGCCTGGGGGAGCACCACGGCGGCGGCGACGAGGCCGCCCCGCAGGTCGTTGAGAAGAGCAATTGGGATCTTCATGTCGGAGTGACGTTCGTTTCCAGCATTGACGCGCTTCTGGAGGCGCTGGCATCGTTGCGCGATGGTCGCCCCGAAGTCACAGTATAGAATGACGACTCGAAGTCATCCGCACTGGCCTGCCAGTCGCGGTCGCGGGGGATCGAGATTCGCTCCAGCCAATCTTTTTATAAGGTCGCAATCCATGGAATCGAAACTGCTTGCTCCCGTTCGGTTGGGGGCGTTGTCGTTGAAGAACCGCGTCGTCATGGCTCCGCTGACTCGCTGTCGGGCCGATAATCCGGGCACGGTCCCCACCGCGTTGATGGCGCGCTATTACGCGCAGCGCGTCGGCGCGGGACTGATCATCTCCGAGGGGACAATCGTGTCGCCCCAAGCGCGCGGCTACCCCTACACCCCCGGCATCTGGTCCGATGCCCAGACCGCCGGTTGGCGGCCGGTCACGGACGCCGTGCATCAGGCCGGCGGTTTGATCGTCTGTCAGTTGTGGCACTGCGGCCGGCTGTCCCTGCCGGATTTCCATGATGGCCAGCCGCCGGTCGCGCCTTCGGCGATCGATCCGAACTGGCGGATGTTTTCCGGCGAGGGTTTGAAGCCGACCGTAACGCCCTGCGCCCTGAGCCGGGAAGAAATCGCCGGCATCGTCGAGGATTTCCGACGCGCCGCCCGTAACGCGGTGGCCGCCGGGTTCGACGGGATCGAAATTCATTCTTCCAACGGTTATCTGTTCCATCAGTTTTTTGCCCGCTGTTCCAACACCCGCGCCGACGAATACGGTGGTTCCCACGAAAACCGGGGCCGATTTTTGTTCGAGGTGCTGGAGGCGGTGGGCCGGGAACTGCCGCTCGACCGGGTCGGCATCCGCCTCAACCCGATGATGAACGGGATGCACGGCATGGTGGTGGATGAAGACACCGTGCCGATGTTCGAGCATCTGATCCGCCGCGCCAACGATTACCGGCTCGCCTATGTTCACCTCACCGAGCCGTTTCTGCCGAATCAGTTGGACGGCGCGGTGGGCGCGCTGGCCGACGTGGCGGGGCATTTCCGGCCGTTGTGTCAGGCCCCGCTGCTGTCCAACGGCGGGTTTGATCGGAACCGGGCCGAGGCGTGGCTGGCGGAGGATCGTTGCGATGCCGTGGTGTTTGGCAAGCTGTTCATCGCCAACCCGGATCTGCCGGAACGATTCCGGCGCGGCGCTCCGCTGAACGTGCCCAATCCGGATACGTTCTATCAGGGCGGTGAGAAGGGGTACGTGGATTATCCGGCGTGGGAGGCGGTGGTCTGAAAGAGTCGGCTAACCGACGCCGGCCATGGCGTAAATTTCGCCGTTGAGGTACTCGTGCTTGATTTCGCTGCGGTCCTCAAGGGCGAGATAGTCATTCACGGACAGCCAACGAGGTTGGATTTGCGCGGACATCGGTTTTGTCTCCTGCCGGTTTCCTGTTGTTGCACGTCGTTTCCATGCGGACCCATCGTTCGATTGTAGGGCTATCGTGTATCAAAACCGCGCCGGCCGGGTTTTCCGTTCCCACTCCTCGGCGAGGCGCGGGTCGCGCGGCAGACCCAGTTCGCCGTTCCGATACGCCTGCGCCAGCCGGCGGGCCGCGTCAGCATGGCCACCGGCGCTGGCCCGTTGCAGCCAGTCCACCGCCTCCCGCTCGTCGCGGGCGACGCCGCTTCCATTCGCGTAGGCCAGGGCGACCTGGTACTGGGCCGGCGCGTATCCCCGTTCGGCCAGCCGGTGGAACCATTGAAAGGCCAGTTCCGGCGAAACGGGCACCCCTTCGCCCCGCCGGTAGCACTCGGCCAGCCAGTATTGACCCCCCACGTCCTCCTGCCGGGCGGCTTTGTCGAACCAGTAGACCGCCAGGGCTGGATCGCGCGGCACGCCCAAACCCAGTCGATGCAGCGACCCCAGCCGGAACTGGGACGGGGCATGGCCGTTTTCGGCCAGCGAAAACAGCATCAGGGCCGCCGCCCGATAGTCGCCCTGATACAGGTACCGCATCGCGATCCGGTGCTGGTTCTGCCGGGGGTCGCAGCCGAGCAGCAGCACGCCGAGCAGCAGCAGGGGACCGAGGAAACGCACGCTCATCGCTCGGGGTCCAGCGGCGGCGGCGATGGGATCCGCGGGGAGCGGGCCATGCGTTGCAACAGCCCGCCGGCGATCACCGCGCGCAGGAAGGATCGGTGCAACAGCAACCAGGCCAGCAGGGGCGCGACCACCGGCAGCACCAGGACCGCCAACTGCCGGCCCAGCCCCCACAGATAGTACGGCACCGGCGAATCCGGCAAGGCCAGGGCGAAGTCGGCGGGCGGCGTTTCGGTCAATACCGGCAGGTGGGTTCGGTACAGCGCGAGTTGAAACTGTGCGTACAACAGGATCATGGCGAACACCACCGGCAACAAGAGCAGGGTGCCGAACAGCAGCCGGCGGAGCAACGCCCGCCCCGGCGTGGCCAGGGTCAGCCCCCAGAACAGCGGCAGGATCACGGTCGGGCGACCGAGCGGCAGCGGCAGGACCACGAACGGTCGAGCCGAGTCCGTCAGCGGCGGCAACAGGGCGACGATCAGGCCACGATGATCCCGCAAGCCGACGTCCAGCACGGTTTCCGGCCACAACCACGGACCGACGAGGTTAACCGCCTTCGCCAGTCCGTTGATGAGGGGTTCCCGCGCCAGCCACCACCACAACCCCAGACACAACGGCAGGCACAGCGCCGCGCCCAGCAACAGACGCAGCAGCGGATCAAGCGGCCGGCGCATGCGTCTCCATCGACACCGGCAACCGGCGCAGCCACAACAGGAAGATCAGCAGCACGTCCACCAGGATCAGCGCATCCCAGACGTACCAGTGGACCCAGTAAAACCAGGTGGGTTTCCACACCCCCAGATACACCAGGCTGACGATTCTCAGCAGGTTCAGCGCCTGTACGCCCAGCGCGCCGAGGAGCAGACCCCACAGCCGGTGACGCCACGGCGCGGGAAAAGCCAGCATGGCGACCCACAACAGCAGAGTCGCCTCGACGCCGTTGCACAGGTCGAGGATGCGCACGCTGAAGCCGGGAATGGACAGCACGTTGCCCTGTATCCAGACCTGCCCGCCGAACAGGGTGATCAACCCGCCCGCCGCCGCGGTCAGCCCATCGGTAAAGGGGGCGATCACCCCATCCCTTACCGGCGGCAGGTAGACCAGACCGTACAGCAGCAGGCCGATGCCGATGAAAGCCAGCAGGAAGCGTCGCATGTTCGTATCTCTCGGTTCGGTCTATCGAGCATAAGAAAATTTTCGGAAAACGGCGCGGGTTTCCATCGGGATAACCGCTCGTTCCCCCCGCTTGCGGGAAAAGGGTGGGGGGTGAGGGTGGTGGAAGGCGTCAACCCGGCGGAGCGGCCGATTTCGGGCTGACGAGAACCTTGTCGATTCGCTGACCGTCCATGTCCACCACCTCGAAGCGATAGCCGCCCCAGTCGAACCACTGGCCGGTCGCCGGCACCTCGCCCAGCCGCGCCAGCACCAGCCCGGCGAGGGTGTAATAGTCGCCCTCGACCGGGATTCCCCGCAGGCTTGGCAAATCCCGCAATTCGTCGGCGGGCAGTGCGCCGTCGATCAGCCAGGAACCATCCTCCCGTCGCACCACCAGCGGCTCGGCCGGTTCGCGGGGTTCCGCGAGGTCGCCGACGATGGCTTCCATCAGATCGGTCAGGGTCACCAGTCCTTCCAGACCGCCATATTCGTCGCGGACCAGCGCCAGCCGCGCCGGCGATTGCTTGATCAAATCCAGCACCCGCAGGGCATGGGTACTCTCGTGCACGACCGGCGCTTCCCGCAGCAGGGCGCCGAAATTCGGCGCCTGGCCGGCGAGATAGCCGTCGAGCAGGTCCTTGGCCCGGACCACGCCCTGAATCTCGTCGATGGCGCCGCGTCCGGCCGGAAAACGGGAGAAGCGGCTGGTTCGGATCGCGTTCAGCAATACCTCCGGCGGATCGTCCAGATCGAGCCACATGATCGCGGTGCGAGGGGTCATGACCGCTCCGACCGGTCGGTCGGCCAGCCGCATGACGCCGCTGATCATCGCCTGCTCGGCGCGTTCCACCACCCCGGTGGCGGCGGCCTCGGCCAGCAGGGCTTTGATTTCCTCGTCGGTGATGCGCTGTTTGGAGACCGAACTCCTGCCGAACAGTCGCAGGACGGCGTGAGTGGAACAGTCGAGCAACCAGACCAGGGGCGCGCCGATCCAGGCCATCACCCCCATCGGCCAGGCGACCGCCGCCGCCAGCCGTTCCGGATCGCGCAGGGCCAAGTGTTTCGGCACCAGTTCGCCCACGATCAGCGACAGGTAGGTCATCGACGCCACCACCAGTCCCAGCGCCAGTTGGGAGCTGTGGGGGACGAGGGGGGGAAAGGTGGTCGCCAGCCAGACATCCAGCTCTTCCGCCAGGGTCGCGCCGCCGAAGGCGCCGGCGAAGATGCCGATCAGGGTGATGCCGATCTGAACGGTCGACAGGAACCGGCCAGGGTTTTCGGCCAGCCGCAGGGCCGTGGCCGCGCCCCATTGTCCGGCGTCCGCCATCTGTCGCAACCGGGCCTTGCGCGAGGACACCACCGCCAGTTCGGCCATGGCGAAAAAACCGTTGAGGAGGATCAACAGCAGGACGATCAGCGCCTCCGAGAGGGCCATCATGATGGGGGGACGCTCAGGGTCCGAGCAATGCCGCCGCCTTGGAGAGCTTGTCGGCGGGCAGGGGGAGCCGGTTCTGGCCGATCTTTTCGGCGGCGCGAACGGCCTTCACCAGGGCCACCATCGCCAGGGTATGGTCGCCGACCAGCCAGCGCCGCTCGCGCTCGCCGGCGGGGGAACCGTTCGGCTTCTCCAGCAGCAGCGCCAGCCTGCCGGTGGCGGGCTCGAACACCACGCCGACGCTGTTGCCGCAATCGTGCGGCTTGCAGCCGCTGACGTAGACGAACTCGCCCTGCGGCGTTCTCAGGAATCGGTTGGGGGTGGAGGTCATTTTCATCGGCGCCAGCCATGGCCCGTCGCTTTGCTTGACGGCGGCCGGCAATTGATTGAGCGCGTTCTGGTAGGGTCTCTGGAAGTCGTGATTCTTGAGCGTGTCGTAGGCGTAGACATCGTAGGATTTCCACTGACCCGGGAACGGCCAGTCGTGCGCGGTGCCCAGCAGGGCGCGGGCGAGAACGTCGGATGGATCCGCCGCCCATGCCGAAGCAATGCCCAGCCATAACGCGAGCGGTAGCAGCACGTATCCCAGGAGCGTATGAACCATGATCGGAGTCCTCCCGGTTGGTGAGGGGGGTGAGTCGTTGAATGGGAAGCCCTCTCCCCCAGCCCCTCTCCCGCCGTCGGGCGAGGGGAGCAAGCGGTTACCGTCATTCGACTGCTTGTCCGGCCCAGTCGCGGGTCTTGAACCAGTAATCGTGGCGTTCCTTCAGCCAGCCGTCCTGCTGGCGCAGCAGGATCCAGTTGTTGAAGAAGTTCAGGGCGTCGGGGTCGCCCTTGCGCAGCGCGAAACCCTCCGCGCCCTGCACGAACGGCTCGGGGATCGGCAGGTACAGCTTGTCGGGGTGCTTGAGCGCCTCGAAGGCCGGAGTCGGGGTGCTGCTGACGAAGGCGTGGGCCTTGCCGTTCAACACTTCCTGCAAAGCGAGTGCGTCTTCGTCGAACTGCCGCAGCGTGGCCTTGGGCATCAGGCGCCTGGCGGCGGTGGCGGGAGTCGCGCCGCGCCGCACGGCCAGCACTACCTCGGGTTTGTCGAAGTCCGCCAGGGATTTGAAACCAGCCGCGAGTTCCTTGTTGGCGACCAGGTGGATGCCCGAATTGGCGTAGGGCAGGGTGAAATTGACGGTCAGGTTGCGTTCCGGGGTGATGGTCATGCCGCCGATGATCAGGTCGAACTTGCCGGCCAGCAGGGCGGGAATGATGCCGTCCCAGGCGGTGGGCACGAACTCGGCCTTGACCTTCATGTCCTCGGCCAACTGCTTGGCGACGTCGATTTCGTAGCCGACCAGCTCGCCGTTCTTGTCGCGCATCGCCCACGGGACGAAGGTGGACAGGCCGACCCGGATCGAACCGCGTTTCTTGATGGTTTCCACGACGCTGGCGGCGGCGAGTTGCTGGTTGGCGCTCTGAGCGCGGGCCAGGGGGGGCAGCAGGACGGCGAGCAGCAGGATGGCGGTGGTGATCGCGGCCAACAAACGGTTTTTCATGACGGAATGTCCTCGGCAGGGGGCGCTTCGCTCAAGGTATAGCGAACGATCCGCCATCGGGCAACCGCGCCGGTTCCGAACGGTGACCGGTGACCGGGTTTTCCACCGGTCATTTGACGGTTTTTGGCAAACCGGCCAAGCTGTTCCGCCATCGCGCCACGGTTGTTATCCAAGCCCATGAAACCCAATGCTTCGCCTATCCCCTACGGCCTCGCCGATTTCGTGCGGGTGCGAACCGACGAAAGCTACTACGTCGACAAGACCCCGTTCATTCCCCGGCTGGAACGGGTCGGGTCGTTCCTGGGCTTCCTCCGCCCCCGACGGTTCGGCAAGTCGCTGCTGGTGTCGATGCTGGAGTGCTACTACGACCGGAACCGGCGCGGTCAATTCGAACGGTTGTTCGAGGGAACGTGGATTTACGACCACCCCACGCCGGAACAGGGGCAATACCTGGTGCTGCGGCTGGATTTTTCGATGGTCTTCGCCCAGAGCGACCGGGTCGAAGCGTCGTTCGACGGCCACGGTTCCATCGCGCTCGACGGTTTTTTGCATCGTTACGCCGACTGTTTGCCGGAGGATCGAGTCGCCGATATCCGCCGCCAGCCGAATTTCAATTTGCGCTTCGGTCATTTGTTGCAAGTCATGGCCGACGAGCAATTGCCTTTCTATCTGTTCATCGACGAATACGATCACGTCGCCAACAACCTGCTGGCGGCGGAAGGGCGGGAGTCCTACCAGCGGTTGACGCACGGCGGGGGATTCTTCAAGCACTTTTTCACCCTGCTCAAGGGCGCCACCGGGCAAAGCGGTTCCGGGTTGAAGCGGCTGTATCTGACCGGGGTGTCGCCGCTGGTGCTGGACGACGTGACCTCCGGGTTCAACATTCTGCGCAATCTGACGCTGGAGCCGGTCTTCGCGGACATGGCGGGGTTTACGGAGGATGAAACCCGGACCCTGATCGATCATTTCGCCGCGATCAGCGAACGCCCCGGCGCCCCGGACAGCGCCGCCCTGTGGCCGCTCCTGACGCAGTGGTACGACGGCTATCGCTTCGATCCGCGATCCGAGCGGAGCGTGTTCAACAGCGACATGGTGCTGTATTTCGCCCTGGCCCTGTACGAGCGGGGCCAGGCGCCGGACGAACTGATCGACATCAACGTCCGCACCGACTACTCGAAGTTGCGCTATCTGGTGCAGATGGGCCAGAGCCTGAACGGCAATTTCGCCAGGCTGAAGGCGGTGCTGGAAGAGGGCGAAGCCCACGGTCCGATCATCGGCAGCTTCCCGGTCGCCCGGTTGACCGAACCGCAGCATTTCATTTCCCTGCTGTATCACCTGGGTCTGCTCACTCACGGCGGCATGAAGGAAGGCCGGGCGCGGCTGATCGTGCCTAACGAGACCATCTGGCAGTTGCATTACAGCTACCTGCGCGATGCCTACTGGGAGGTGAATGTCTTCGCCCCGGCCCTGTGGCTGTTGCAGGATCATCTGGTCGCCTTGGCCTATCGGGGCGAATGGGCGGGATTCTTCGACTATCTGGCCCAGCAGGTCGCCGAGCAGACCAGCGTCCGCGATTACCTCCAGGGCGAGAAGGTGATCCAGGGTTTTCTGCTGGCCTATCTCAACGTGTTGCCCTTCTATCTCACCCGCAGCGAACGCGAGGCCGGCAAGGGCTTTCCCGATCTGTTCCTCGAACCGTTCCTGATGAAGTACCCCGACCTGCGGCACAGTTATCTGATCGAACTGAAATACCTGCGGCGCGGGGAGGACGCGCCGGAGCGGCGGGCGGCCCTGATCGCCGACGGCGAAGCGCAATTGCGCCGCTACCTGGCCGATGCCGATCTGCGCCGCCGGGCCGGTTCGACCCGGTTGCACGGCGTGTTGTTGGTGTATCATGGCTGGGAATTGGTGGAACGGCGGGAAGTGGCGTAGACGCGAACGAGGTGGGCGAACTTGTGATGCGGCGTCCTCGTGGTCATACTTTTGGTATGAAAACGGCGATCTCCCTACCTGATAAACTCTTTCTCGCCGCGGAGCGACAGGCGAAGCGGACGCGGAAGTCCCGCAGCCAACTTTATGCCGAAGCCTTGGCCGAATACCTGGCGCGACATGCCCCAGACGAGGTGACCGAAGCCATGGACCGGGTCGTCGAACGGCTCGACGAAACCCGACCCGATCCGCTGTTGGCGGCGGCGGCGCGCCGGGTGTTCGAGCGCGCCGAGTGGTAGAGGTTCGGCAGGGGGAGGTCTGGTGGGCGGAGCTGCCAGAGCCCGCTGGGTCTGGCCCCGGATTGCGCCGACCGGTGGTCGTGGTTCAGGGCAATCCACTGAAAATGGAGTGAAGGATTCATCATCCAGCACCCAGCTCTTGTAACTCGGAAAATCCGCGCCCCAGCCCGCCAGCGTGCCCGACCCGACCACCATCTGGTTAGGTCGTCCGAATTTCATCCAGCAAGTCGGGATGGCGGTCCAGCAGATGGAAGAGCTTGACCAGCGCCAACGGCGGGCGGGTTTTGCCGTTCTCGTAGCGCGAGAAGGCGTTGACGCCACCCCCGAACAGGGCGGCAGCCTCGCGTTGGTCGAGCGCCAGATTTTTGCGCACGCGTGCGATAAAGCGCGGATCGACCGTCGCGGCGTTCACCTGCCGGTTGAATTCCAGCATCAACCGGCTGAGGCGGTCCGCTTCGGCCGCGTCGAGCACCATCTCGCCGCACGCGGGGCAAAACCCGCCCGTCACGACGGGAAGCATCGTGGATTCGCCCTTGTAGACATACGGCAGGTCGCGGGTATCCGCCACCAACGCCGCCGCCCCGCAAACCGGACAGATCATGGCTTACAGCTCCTTGAAGGACACGATGAGCACTTCGTCGATGACCGTCAGTTTCAGGTAGACTTCTCCGGCGGGCGTGGCCGTTCGGTACACGTCCTGCCAGATTCGGTGATCGTGGTAAGCGGTCATGCTCTTGTAATAATCGGCGGTCCTGAGGCCCCTGACGAGGCCGACCATCGCCTCGAAGTCGAACCCCAACGCGGCGGCTCCCGCCACCGCCGACAGTGTGGCGCGCACCTTGCCGGCGTCGATCAGCGCCTTCACGACCGACAGCTTGCAGTGCGGCGTCCATTTTTCCATGATCAGAATATTAACCTATTAGGTTATATTTGGACAACAGGCGAATGGCGGGCTTTCTGGAGCTTTTTCGCCCATGACGCAAAAAAGCCCGCATCGAATGGACCGAGTAGACCTGAAACCCGGTGACCGGCCGCACCAAAGGTGTTGGCGTCCTGCAAGCACTGCTACGCGGAGATGATGGCGCTCCGGCCGCACGCGATGAGGGCGCCGGGTTACGCGCGCGGCTTCCCGTTGACCCTGCACGAGGAGCGCTTCGACCAGCCGCTCGGCCGCCGGAAACCCACGATCTACTGTACCTGCTCGATGGCCGACCTGTTCCATGAGGGGGGTGCCGGACGCCTTCATCGACAGGGTGCTGGCGACGATCCGCCAGACGACCAGCGCGGTAGGGTGCTTCCCCTTTTTTGAAAGGGGGGCCGGAAATCCCCCCTCACCCCCCTTTTTCAAAGGGGGAATAAACGGTTACATCGGAAGCAGGCAACGCCATGAAATTTCCCTATGGTTTGAGCGACTTCAGCAAGATGATCCTCGGTAATTACTTTTATCAGGATCGAACTGGCCGGATTCCGTTGCTGGAAGCGGCGGGGGATCAACTGATCTTCATCCGCCCGCGCCGCTTCGGCAAAAGCCTGCTGCTGTCGATGCTGGAACACTATTACGACATGAATCGGGCCAGTCAATTTGAGGCGCTGTTCGGGTCGCTGGTCATCGGCCAAAATCCCACGCCGCTGCACAACCAGTATTTCGTGATGAAGTGGGATTTCTCGCTGGTGAAGGCGCAAGGCGAGGTGAAGGACATCGAAGCGGCCCTGCATCGGCACATCAATTTATGCATTCGGCGCTGCGCGAAGGATTACCAGCTCGACGTCGACATCCGCGAAGACGACGCCATTTACTCCTTCGGCTCCCTGCTCACCGCGATCCGGCTCTCCGACCATCGCCTCTACCTGCTGATCGACGAATACGACAACTTCGCCAACGAAGTGCTGATGGCGGGGCAGGGGCGGGGCCATTACGAAGCCCTGCTGTACGGCGAAGGATTGCTGAAAACCGTATTCAAGGCGGTCAAGGCGGCGGCGGGCGGGCAAGGTCTGGATCGAGCGTTCATCACCGGCGTCTCGCCCGTCGTCATGAGCGACATGACCAGCGGCTACAACGTCGGCGAGAACATCTACCTGGAACCGCTGTTCAACGACCTGTGCGGCTTCACCGAAGCGGAAATCGCCGCCGTGCTGGCGCGGATGGCCGGCGAAGGCGGCGCGTGGTCGGCCGACGCGGCGCTGGAGACGATGCGCACCTTCTACAACGGCTATCGCTTCAGCGCCAAGGCCCGCGAGAGCCTGTACAACCCGACTCTGAGCCTCTACTTCCTCAAATACCTGCAAAACCACGGCGAATACCCCGACCCGCTGCTGGACGAAAATCTGGCGATGGATCGCAACAAGCTGACGTACATCGCCCGCCTGCCGCACGGCGAGGCGCTGCTGATCGACGCCTTGAGCGGCGACGACGTGGTGACCGTCCCGCAACTGGCCCGGCGCTTCGGCGTGCAGGACATGCTGAACGCGGTCAAGGATCAGCCGTTCATGGCCTCCCTGCTGTACTACTTCGGGGTGTTGACCTTGGCCGGCCAGGGCGTCCTGGGCAAATGGGTGTTGAAAATCCCCAATCTGGTCGCCCGGTCGCTGTACGTGGAGCGTTTGCAGGATCTGTGGCTGCCGACCTACGAGGATCGGGAGACCCTCCAGCGGAATGCGGAAACTTTCTACCTGAGCGGGAATTTAGCGCCCTTGTGCGATTTCATCGAGCAACGATATTTCCAGGTCCTCTCCAATCGCGATTACCGCTGGAGCAACGAACTGGCGGTCAAGATCGCGTTTCTGACGCTGTTGTTCAACGACCGGCTGTACATGATGGTGTCGGAACTGGAAATGGATCGCGGTTACGTTGATTTGAGCCTGATCGTCCGGCCCGACATGCGGCGGTTCCAGGCCCTCGACCTTCTCTTGGAGTTCAAGTATCTGAGCCTGAAAGACTTGGAACTAACCGGCGAACAGGTGCGGGAGAGAACGCGCGAGCAACTGGGTGCCCTCCCGGCGGTGGCGGCGAAACTGGACGAAGCCGGGGAGCAGGCGCGCCGCTATGGCGCGACGCTGCGGGAACGCTACGGCTTGACCGACCTGCGGGCGTTCGCCGTGGTGGGCATCGGCTTGGAGCGGGTGGTGTGGCGGGCGGTTTGATCGGCTACGGCGCGACCGTCTCCACCTCGAACCGCACCACCCGGCGCTGCTCCCGGCTGAACTCCACGCCGATCAGATGGATCGGCTGGCCCTCCGCCCGATATTTGTCGGCATAACCCCGCTCCTTGATTTGCCGCAGGGCTTGGCCTTCGGGGACCAGTTCCACCACCTTGAACTCGAACAGATAAATCTGACCGTTGAACCGTACCGCCAGATCCAGGCGGCCCTGGCAACTGGCGTCCTCCGACGTCATGTCCAGCCCCAGCGAGGCGAAGTAGGCGTAGAACACGCTGGCGTAATAGCCTTCGTAGCGGGCGATGGGATTGTTGCGATACCAGTCGGCGGGGATGCCGGCGAAGAAGGCGGTGAACAGCCGTTCCAGCCCGGCGAAGTCGTTGGCCAGCAGAAGCCGGTACAGCGATTTGCGATGCTGGACGTCGGCCTGGTTCTCGGGCGTCCATGCCGCCAGCAGCGCGATGTTCAGGCTTTGGTACACCTCGTGGTTCGGATAGCGCAGCCGGTAGAAATAGCTGCCGCTGATCTCTTCCTCCAGGTCGATGGTGAGATAGCCGGTTTGAAACAGCAGCGCCTCCGTCGAAATCCGGTCCACGTCGAAGGTCGACAGCAGCGCGGCGTCGGTTTCCAGTTGGCCGAGGGTTGGCAGCCAGGCCTGGCGCTCGGTGAGCAAGTCGATCAGAAAGGTCGGCGTGCCGGTCTCGAACCACCAGGGCCGAAACTGGCGCTTTTCGAACAGCAACAGTACGTCGAACGGGTTGTAGACTGCCTCGCCGGTCCAGTTGTAACCGTTGTACCAATGGCGAATCCGCTCGCGATCCAGCCCGGCCAGCTCCGGGGAGAACACCGCGTCGAGATCGGCGTCGGTGTAGCCACAGATCGCGGAATAGCTGGCGTCCACGGTGATGTCGTTCAGGTTGTTCAACCCGGAAAATAAACTCACCTTGCTGAACTTGCTCACCCCGGTGAGGAAAGCGAAGCGGATGTGGGCATCCGAATCCTTGATCACCGAATACAGGTTCCGCAGCCCGTCGCGGACGATCCGGGCCGTATCCGGGCGAGTCAGATTATCCAGGATCGGCTTGTCGTATTCGTCCACCAGCACGACCACGCGCTGGGCGGTGGCGGCGTGGGCCTGGCGAATCAGTTCCGCGAAACAGCCTTCGATCCCCGGTTCGGTGCAGCTCAGGCCCAAGGCGGCCTGGTTGATGTGGAGTTGTTCCCGAATCTTGCGCTCCAGATCTTCCAGGTTTTGCACCACTCCGCCACCGAAGCTGAACCGGATGATCGGGTAGCGTTTCTCCCAATCCCAGCGGTCGTGGACATACAACCCCCGAAACAGCGACTCGTTCCCGGCGAACAGCTCGGCCAAGGTGTCGAGGAACAGCGACTTGCCGAAGCGGCGCGGGCGGGAGAGGAAGTAATGCGTGCCGGACTGGATCAGTTGCAGGGCGAAACCGGTCTTGTCGACGTAATAGCAGTCGTCTTCGCGCAACTTGGCGAACGTCTGGATGCCGAGAGGCAGTTTCTTGCGGATCATGGGCGGGGCCTGGAGGTGGAATGCCCTTATTTTATTCTTCCGGGCGAATGGTGGGATCGTTCGGCGAAAATCTTCTCCCGGCGGATGCCTGCTCGCGAGTAGGTTTCTATAATCAAAAAGTTAGTTTTGAACCTCTTGGGCATCAACACAAATTAGGACAGGTTGCTTCCATGGACTTCGTCACCCGCTACCGCCAGCCCAGCCTCATCGACGCCCAGACCGGCCTCGTGCTGGTCTTCATGGCGTCCACCGAACTGGTCGAGGACCGGCAAACCGACGCCGCCCTTCCCGCCATTTTCTCCGGCCAGATCGCCCAACCGCTGATCTTCCGCAATTTGCTGCTCGGCTTGCGGCAGACGGTGGAAGCCCGTTTCTACCGGCCCGACCTGTGGCGCCTGTTGGATCCGGTCATCACCTCGGGCCATCAACTGTTGCGGCTGGAATGCTTCTCCAGTTGCGCCAGCGTCTACGCCCGCGCCGATCTCACCGAGAACGCCTTCGCGGACGGCGCCTTCAACCGCAACGGCACCACCAACGTCGATTTCAACGGCGCCTTTCTGAACCATCTGGCGCAACTGCGGCCCGGCAAGCCGGCCTACTTCGAGATGGGCGAACAGTCGATCAAGCTCCAGTCGCAACGGGGCGAGGCGGTCGAACACAAGGTCAAATTGCCGGAGCGCTGGATCAAGGGTTTCCTGCAAGTGCAGGCAGTGCATCGCCAGGCCCAGCCGCTGTTCGAGTTGGATCGCCTGACCGCCGGCCAGTTGCTCACCCAGATTCCCGCCAGCACCCGGGGCGTGCTGTTTCTGGTCCCGAAGCGCCACAAGCCGGAGGTCCTCCATCGCCAGCCCGCCGGCAAGGGTGGGTTCGTCGCCGTCGCCGACGGTCATCGATTGCGACTGCTGCAATCCATCCTGCCCGATTTGCAGGTGTTGCGGGTTTATCAAACCGAAGCGACCGGCGCTTCGCTGTGGGTGGCGGACACCGGCGCGGCCCAGTTCACGCTGGGGCTGTCGGGCGCGGCGGCGCATGGCTTTTCCGGCGACGGCGACGCGCTGCGCCAGTTGAGCGCGGCGGACATCGACGAGGTCGATCTGGCGCTGGCCCGCGTCGCCGCCCACAGCCTCAACCATTTCACCATCGCCGATTTGGCCCAGCATCAGGACTTGTCACTGCCGCGCGCCACCGAAATCGTGGACCGGCTGGCCCAACAGGGATTGCTGGGCTTCGACCGGGATCGCGACCGCTATTTTTACCGCCAGTTGCCGTTTCTGGTGGACGCCAAAAGTCAGCCCGGACGGCTTCAGGGTTCCCGAACTCTATTGGCGAAACAATCGGTCGAGATCGAGCATCGCGAGCGGCGCGACGGTGAATTGATCGCCAGCGGCTGGGTGCGTGGCGAAAGCGGCTATTACCAGGTCGCGTTGCAGGTGGACGGGCAGGGCTATTTGCGCGAGGGCCGCTGCACCTGCCCCTGGATACAGCGGCACGAACTGCGGCGCGGCCCCTGCAAGCATCTGTTGGCGCTGCGCTTGGCGGCGGAGCAGGCGTCGTGAGCGACGAGCGGTTTCAAACCCTGCTGCGCGAACTGTTCGAGGGCGACGACGACCGACTGCGCGACCTGCTGCGACCGCTGACCGCCGAGCAGCGCAAGGTGCTGTTCGAGCAATTCGGCGAGTTGTTCAAGGTGTTGAACCGCGCCTGCCGTTTCGAGCAGGATGCGCGGCCCGCCAAGCTTGCCGACCTGTATCGAGCCATCCGGGAAGACCCGGTTGAATTTCTGCGCGATCGAGCGACCACGTTGGCCGCGCCGGGGGCGCTCAACAATCCGCAGGCGTTGCAGGGTGGCCTGTTTCAACAGCGCGCTTATGGCGCCTTGATGTCCTTCTACAGCCGCTTGAATCTGCTGATGGCGGGGCTGGCGGGCAAAGGTGGCGTGGCGGGCGCGTTCAAGGCCAGTTCCCGGCAACCGGTGCGGACGCAGAAGTTCGTTCTGTATGTGGGGCGGGTGTTGCTGGATCGGCCGGAACCGTGGATCGGCGACGCTGTAGCGCGGGTGTTCGAGCAGGTGTTGAGTCGGGCGCGGTTCACCGGCGGCGATCGGGGCGTGGCACGATTGATGTTGGAAGCGCGCCAGCAGCATCCCGAATGGGAGGACGCGCTGGCGCCTTGGCTCGGCATGGCCATGCGTCGCGACGGTTTTTTCAGCCACGCCCTGAAAGGCTTCGACTCCGCCATGATTCTGGCCGGGCTGGATTATGAACCGCCCGCGCAGGAAGGTTTTTTCGAGCCGTTGCTGGACGCGAGAGTGGTCGATACGCTGATCCGCCGGATCGCCGAGGGCAACCTGCCGCGCGCCGATTTTCTGGCGCTGATCTTGCAAAAACTGCAAAGTCCTCTGCGTCCCCACGTCGCCAAATGCTGGATCGACCTGTTCGGCCGCCTGGCGCCGACCGACGCCGAAATCCGGCTTCATGCCGGGGAATTCATCACGATGCTCAACGCCCCCGCGCCGGCGGCCGGCAAGCTGGCGTTCGGCATCGTGGAACGGCATTTTCTGGAGGAAGCCGATCAAACGGAACTGGTTGGAGTACTGGGATATGCGTTGCAAAACCCGATGCAGACGCTCGCCAAATCGGCCCTGCGCCTGCTCAAAAAACAGTTCAAGGCCAAGCCCGAACTGACCGCATCTATCTTGAACGCGGTCGCGAACGGCCTGAGCAGCCCTCATGTCGCGCTGCGCGCCGATCTGCTGCGCTGGCTCGGGGCAATCCAGCCGCAACGGTTCGACGAGGCTACGCTGACGCAATTGCAAAGCGCGGCGGCGCTGCTGCCTCCCGTCGAACTGACGCCCATCGCCCACTTGCTCGCCGAACGTCCCGCAGTTCCATCGGACGGTGTCGATGAAGAAAGCCCTGATCGACATTCCGACCTGTTGGCGGCGGTGGACGCGATCCGGCAACGGGCGGAAACCGATCCCGCCGACTCGCCGTCGCACCGCCGGCTGGCGTTTCTGGAACATTATCTTGCGACCGGCCAATGCAGCGAGCTGGCGGCGACCGTTCCCGACCATTCGTCCGCGCTGTCGCCGCCCGATTTCGCGTTGCACGAGACGGCGGAAGCCTTGGCGCTGGACATCGCGCGGACGCGGAATCGCGTGTTCACCCAAGCCGACTACGAGCGCATCTTCGCGGGTCTGCTGCGCTTCGCCGGTTCGGCCCGTTCCGAGCGGGTCAGCGCCATCCTGGCGCCGGTGCTGGATCAATTGGGCGAATGGCAGCAAGGATCGCTGGAAGGGTCCGCGTGGTGGGGTCGGGGCGGAGAACTGCCGGCGCTGTTTTTGGTCCGGGCTTGGCGCGGCGAGGCGTTGCCGACTTTTCCGAAAAACAGCCGGGGCGGGCAGTTGCTCGACAGCCAGTTCAAACCGGCCCAGCGGCGACGATTAGAGCATGTGGCAGCCCTGATCGCCGCCGGCCACAAGACCTTGCTGTCTCTCCCGACCCACGCGGCGGGCTGGTTGACGCCGGCGGTGTTCGCCGACCGCTTCAACGCGCTCCCGCCGCGTTTGCTCGATGCCGACGAACTCGGCGCGGCGCTGTATCGCTTGCCGGCGCTGCCGGAGCAGCGGGCCGAAGCCTGGAATCGGCTGATTTCGGGGATCGCCAAGCTCGATGCGACGTTCGCCGATGCCCTGGTTCTGGCCCTGGCGCCCACCGCCGAAGCGGAAGCCGCGCTCGAAAGGTGGTTGCAGCGCTGCGACAAACACCCGCCGACCGAGCCGCTGTTCCATGCCCTGTCGAGCGGCTTTACGGATGGCGGTCTGGTGGATACCTTGCGCGTCAAAGTCTTCCACCATGATCCCGATGCCGCCGAGAACGTCGCGTTTCGGCTGTTTGTCGCCGCGCTGCGCTGCCGGTTCGGTTTGAGCGATGCGGGCATTGCCGGCCGCGCGCCCCGACTGCTGGAGCGGTTGTCCTCGGCGCGGGGCTGGTTCAGCCGGATGTTTCAGGAATCGCAACTGAAAGCCACCCTGCTGACGGAGTTGTTGTTCGCGCCCCAGCCCGTGACCGACGCGCTGGTCGGGCAACTGTACTCCTCGTTTCCATCCTATCTGGGTCAGGATACGTCCTACCCATTCCTGTGGCCGTATCTGCTCGCCGATACCCGCTATTTCGCGACGCCCGACCTGGTCGCGGATCAGGTCTTCCGGTTTCCGCCGCTGGCGCAACGCCTGTTCGAGGCCGGGCTGTGCCGCCAGGGCCGCAAGGAGGATTTCTACCGCGACGTGACCCTGAGCCTGATGGCGCAGGGCAGGCTGCCGCAAGTGGATATCCGCCCGCATCTGGATCGGCTGGCGCGCGGCTTGCTCGCGATTCAAACCCCGCAGCGGGAAGGGTGCGTCGATCTGCTCGCGCAGGGGCTGCGCGATGGCCGCGTCACGCCCGCCGATGTCGCCGGAACGCTGGCCGGTCAAATCAGGATCACGGAACAGGGCTTCGCGCAACTGGATCAGGCACTGGCGTCGCTGGGCGCGACCGGGGAGGCGGGGCGGGCGACGGTGTTATTGGCGCTGGAGCAGGTCATCGGCGGCGGCGTGACGGAGTTCTCGCCCCGCAAGCTGTCCCTGGTGCTGGACCGGCTCGCCGGCATTCTGGAGGAAACGCGGCGGACCGTGCACGATCCAAACGCTCGGCGCGAACTGGAACGACTGGCGGCGGCCAGGAAGAAATCCGTCGCCCGCGACAAGGCGAGCATCCTGGTTGCTGGACTCCGCGTGGCCGATCGGCCGCCGCCGCAAGTTCTGGCCGTGGCGGCGCTGGCAGTTGTGTGAAGTCGGGATGCGGCCGGATGTTTGAAGCCAGTTTTGGGTGATCGGTCGTCATGGCCGTAAGGGTATCCGGTCTTTTTTATGGATTGCCGGATTCCCACCGACGCGGGAACGCCGGAAAGCGAAGATTCTGAATTGAAAACCCATACCAAAATGGTGCAATTATGCGAAAATCACCGCTCCCTCTGTTTCAACACATAATCGCCGTGCTGGGGTGTGCCGTCGCGTTGCTGAGTCATGCCGAAACACTCGTTTTCGGCCACATTCTCGATGATTCGACCGCCCACCACCAGGGAATCCTGTGGGCGGCGAACCAGATCGAGAGTCAGACGGGAGGGCGTTACCAATTGCAGGTTTTTCCGCGCGGGCAGATCGGCAAGACCGATGCCGAGGTGGTCGAGGGTTTCAAGAACGGCACGGCCAACATGGCCTATCTGAGCTTCGGACATCTTCTGAATCTCTATCCGCCGCTGGCTATCGGCGCGGGACCCTATGTTTTCCGCGATTTCGAGCACTGGCTGGCCTTCCGCGACAGCCCGCTGTTCCAGGATTTGGTGGCGGACATGGAACAGAAAACCGGACTCAAGACGTTCGGCTTGGCCTACTACGGAGAGCGCCATGTCACGACGAATTCTCCGCTGCATTCATTGGAGGATTTCAAGGGACTGGTCATCCGCGTGCCGAACATCCCGACCATGATTCTCACGTTCCGCGCCCTGGAAGCACGGCCGGTTCCGATTCCGTTCAAGGAAACCTACCAGGCGCTGAAGGCGAAGATCGTCGACGCCCAGGAAAATCCGCTGCCGGCGATTCGGGCGATGCGCTTTTACGAGGTTTCGCCGGTGATCAATTTGACCGGTCATATCATGGACGCCCAGTTGATTGTCATGGACGCGAAGCGCTGGAACGCCTTGTCCGCGCCGGACCAGGTGATCCTGGCGCGCATTTTCGGCGAAGCAGCGCGGCGGGTGACCCAGAGCGTGCGCCAGGAAGAACTGGAACTGCGGCAAACCTTGCGCGATCAGGGCGCCACTTTTAATGAGGTCGATCGCGTCGCGCTGGCCGCTGCATTGCAGCCCTTCCACCACAGCGACTATTTTCCCTGGGGCGGCGCGCTGTACGATCGTATTCAAGCCTTGCGCTGAAGGCGGAAACGGACTGCCGCCCGCCGAATTGAGTTCGTGACCGACGACAGGACTCCCGTGGACGAATCGCCCCCTCGCGTTGCCAAGCCGCCCTCCACCATCCGCTTCCGCATCGCCGCCGTGGTGGCGGTTCTGCTGACGATCACCGTGGCGCTAACCGGCTACGCCTATTCTTCCCTGGCGCGCCTGCAACGGCAAACACACGAACTGGCTTCAGTTTACCTTACCGATGTTGTGCTGGCCCGTCACCTCCAGACCCGTGCCGAGGAAATGCTGCTTTATCTGCCGGCGCTGGCTTCCGCCGCTCGGGAGAACGGGGGTAACGATGCCCGGCGGGCGCTGGATCGGCTGGTTCGGGAGCTGCGCGAGGATACCACCGCCCTTGAAGCCCGGAACAGCATCGCGCCGTTCCAGCGCGAGCAAATGGCCAGCCTGTTGTTTAAACTGGAAATGATCGAACACGGCGTCCGTCAACTGGATGCATTGGTTCTGACGCGCGCCGCCGCCACCGCCGGCCGCGAAGCCGGCTGGAAGCAGGTGGAGACGGCGCATGCCCGCCATTTTGCCGCCGCCACCGAGGCGGAGGCGCGGTTGCGGGCGCGGGTGGCGCGCACGCTTGCCGTCGACGTGGCCGAGGCAGCGCCCGACCAATTGCGGCAGCGTCTCGATCAACTGCTGGACAAGGATCTGGGCTGGTTGGCTACGGTACAGGACATCCTAACCGACAGCCGCGAACTGCTGGAAATCGCCAAGCAAATCCTGGTTGAAATCGATTTGGAGCGCTTGGCTCGCCACCAGGCCGATGCTGAAGTGGTGATCAAACGCCTGTCTCTGTATCGGTTGCTGCCGCCGGGGGAAGCGACGGTCGCCCTGGCGGCGGCTACGACCGGGTACGAAACCACGATGAGCGGTGAGAACGCCTTGGGCGCCTCGCGCCAGAATGAATTGCGCCGCAACGGGGAAGTGACTCGACAGGTCGAACAAATCCGGTTGCTGTTGATGGCGACCGTCGAGATGGCATCGTCGCTGGTCGACAGTCTGGTGGCTCAGGCAGGGGAGCGGGTTTCGCTTTCAGCCAGGCAGGTCGGCGATGCGCAGGTTGTGCTGCTGGCGGCGGCGGCGCTGACGATTTTGCTGGCTCTCTTCGGCGTTTACCGGTTCGTTCGCCGGACCGTGCTGGACCCCATCAAAACAATCACCCATGCGATGCTCGTGGCCTCGCGACAGGTGGTCGATCAGCCGGACGCCCTGGGCAGGCAATACCTCGATCCGGTATTGTTGCGCGGCGACGATGAAGTGGCGGCGATGGCGCGGGCGCTGGCCAGCTTCCAGAAAGCCATCGCCGAGCGCGACGCGGCGCTGCACGCCAGCGAAACCCGCTTGCGCTTGCAGCAGGAGACGGAGGAACGCATTCGTCAGATTGCCTACCACGACCCTCTGACCGGACTGCCGAATCGCCTGCACCTGAAGACGCGGCTCGAACAGGCGCTGAGTTGGGCACTCCGCGACAAAATCGGCGTGGCCGTGCTCTTTATCGACATGGACCGTTTCAAGATCATCAACGACACTCTCGGCCATCGCTTCGGCGATGGGTTGCTGGTCGAGATCGCCCGTCGGCTGGAGGGCGTCGTGCGGCAAAGCGATGTCGTGGCTCGCCTCGGCGGGGATGAATTCGTCGTCGTGCTCGTGGGGGTGGAGAATGCCGGTTATGTCGCCTACGCGACCGAAAGGATTCAGGATATTCTCGGCCAAACCTATCAGGTCGAGGGCCACGAACTCCATTCCACCCCCAGCATCGGGATCGCGCTGTTTCCCAGCGATGGCGACACGGCGGATGTCCTGATGAAAAACGCCGACGCGGCCATGTACCATGCCAAGGCGAGCGGTCGTAACAACTACCAGTTTTTCACCGCCCGCATGAACGAATCGGTCCGGGAACGCCTGCTGTTGGAAAATCATCTCCGGCAGGCGCTGGGCGCGGAGCAATTCGTCCTGCATTTCCAGCCCCAGTTCGATGCCGCGAGCGGTCGCGCCTTCGTCGCCGAGGCGCTGTTGCGCTGGATTCATCCGGTGGAAGGTCTGATGCCGCCGGCCCGATTTATTCCCGTCGCCGAGGAAATCGGCATGATGGCCGATCTGGGCGACTGGGTATTGCGTCAGGCGCTACGCCAGTTGCGTCGGTGGCGCGAATCCGGAGCGAACGCTGCCCGCGTTGCGGTCAATGTATCGATCCATCAGTTGCGCGACGAGCGATTTCCCGAACGGTTGGCGAGAATACTGGCCGGCGCTAATCTCGATCCGGGCGACCTGGAGCTGGAATTGACCGAGAGCGTGGCGATGGAGAATCCGCAGACCGCTATTACGATATTGAAACGGTTACGGGCGATGGGCGTTCATCTGGCCCTCGACGACTTCGGCACCGGCTTTTCCTCGCTCGGCTATCTGAAACTGTTGCCGGTCCAGTGCCTGAAACTGGATCGCTCCTTCGTCAACAATATCGCGACCGATCAGAATGATGCCGTGATTTGCAGCGCCGTGGTCGCGCTGGCTCATACCCTCGATCTCAAGGTCGTCGCGGAAGGAGTGGAAACGCGGGAGCAACTCAATTATCTGTACGGTCTCGGCTGCGATGCGTTCCAAGGCTATTTGTTGGGGCGGCCGCTGTCTGGAGATCAGGCGGAGCGCGTCATGGGGCGTCGCGCCCCGGTTTGGGTCGACGAGGCGGATATGGGATTGCGGGTGGATCGGTACCGCGAATCAGCATGATGGCGAGGGATGGATATCCCCCAAGGGGCGGTCGTGAACCGGACCGGATCGCCCCATGACAGCCGGCGGCGCGATGGATATGCTTGCCGGTCATGAGCAAGGTCGCGATCCCTCGTTTAAGCGGGTACGGACGTCCCGTACTGGACACTCTGGCATTTTTCGCCCTGCTGGCCGGGCTGGGCTGGGTCATCGTGGAGGGTGCCGGGACGCTGCATTACAACTGGCAGTGGTACCGGGTGCCGCAGTACCTCTACCGGTTCGAGGACGGGGTATTCCATTCAGGTCCGCTGTTGCGCGGGCTGGGAGTGACGCTGGAACTGACCGGCTGGAGCTTGGTGCTGACGGTGGTGTTCGGGCTGACGGCGGCGTTGTTGCAGCGCTCGACCTCGTGGGCCGGGCACGCGGTGGCGCGGGTTTACGTGGAAATCGTCCGCAATACCCCGATGCTGGTGCAACTCTATCTGGTCTATTTCGTGTTGGCGCCGATCCTGGATATGGACCGGTTCGTGGCGGCGGTGCTGGCGCTGGCCATTTTCGAGGGCGCGTTCGCGGCGGAAATCTTCCGCGCCGGCATCGAGGCCATTCCGCCCGGCCAGTGGGAGGCGGCGAATGCTCTCGGCCTGGCGCGGTACGCCGTCTATCGTTGCATCATCCTGCCGCAGGCCATTCGTCTGGTGCTGCCGCCGCTGACCGGGCTGGGGGTGTCGCTGATCAAGCATTCGGCGCTGGTCAGCGTGATCGCGGTGGCCGATCTGACCACCGAGGGTCGCAACCTCATCGCCGATACCTTCATGACTTTCGAGCTGTGGTTCACCGTGGCGGCGCTGTATCTGGCGCTGACTGCCAGCCTGTCGCTGCTGGTCGGCTGGCTGGAACGTCGTTTGCCGGTGCGCGGCGGGGAACGCGGCTGAATCGTGCCACCTCACAAGCTTCGCTTCGGCTGGCTGGACGCGCTGATCCTGGCCGTGGTGCTCGGGCTGATCGGCTACGTGCTGCACCGGGCGCAAAGCCATTTCCATTACAACTGGGACTGGCGGCTGATTCCCGGCTATTTCGCCCGCTACGACTCCACTCGGGGCGTCTGGGTGCTGAACCTGCTGGGGCAGGGATTGCTGGTGACGGTGCGGTTGGCGCTGTGGGGCGGGCTGCTGGCGGCGCTGATCGGCGGGGTGATGGGCGTGTGCCGGGTGGCGCGGGGCCTGTTTCCACGCCTGCTGAGCCGAACCTACGTCGAACTGATTCGCAACTTGCCGCCGCTGGTGTTCATCTTCATCTTCTATTTTTTCATCAGCGGTCAGTTGATGCCGGTGCTGGACGTGGAGAGTCGGATCGCCGATGCGGGGCCGGAGACCTTGAGGGTGCTGGCGTTTTTGTTCGGCCCCCCGGAGTTGCTCCCGAATTTCCTGTCCGGGCTGATCTGTCTGGCGTTGTTCGAAGGCGCCTACGTCACCGAGATCGTCCGCGCCGGCATCGAGGCGGTACCGAAAGGGCAGTGGGAGGCGGCCCAAGCCCTGGGCATGGATGCCGGACAGACGATGGGCGAGGTGGTGTTGCCGCAGGCGATACAAAAGATGATTCCGCCGCTGGCGGGGCAGTTCATCTCGCTGGTCAAGGATTCATCGCTGATTTCGCTGATTTCCATCCAGGAGATGACCTTCGCCGGCACCGAGCTGGCGGTATCCTCGGGCCGGGTGTTCGAAGTGTGGCTGACGGTGGCGGCGCTGTATTTCCTGCTGTGTTTCGGGCTGGCGCGGTTGTTCCGGCGGCTGGAGCGGCGGCTGAACCGCCGCCGTGGCCATGATCCGCGTTAAGATGTCGCCGAGCGGGTGCTTGATCGTGATGGGGACATTCAACGCATATGCTGCTCGGGCGTGGCAACGGCATTGCCGGGAAACTTTACGGAGAAAGGGTCGATGCGGATTCCGCGCCGGCCCTCTCGATGAATCGCTCTGATCGGATCGGGCGTGAACCGTCGTGATTCTTTCAAGTGACGGCTACGAGTATTAAGCGAGACAAGACGCCTAGCGCGCTACTTGCGCCGCTACCGGGACCATCCATTGCAGGTAATACGCCTGCACGTAGGTGATGATGCCGATGATGGTGGCAAAGAACAGACTGTGTTTTAGCGTAAAGCGAAACAGATCCGATTCCTTGCCCACCAATCCCGCCGCCGCGCAGGCTACCGCGATGGATTGCGGCGAAATCATCTTGCCGGTGACGCCGCCGGTGGTGTTCGCCGCAATGGTCAGCACCGGATTGACGCCGATTTGATTGGCGGTCACTTGTTGCAAGTTCGCGAACAGGGCGTTGCTCGACGTATCGGAGCCGGTGAGGAAAACGCCGAGCCAGCCCAGGAAGGGCGAGAAGAACGGGAACAGCACGCCCGTCGCCGCGAAGGCCAGACCCAGCGTTGAGGAAGCGCCCGAATAGTTGGCGACGAACGCAAAGCCCAGCACCAGACCGATGGTGAAAATCGGTTTGGCCAACTCCACAAAAGTTTCCCCCAGCGTCGTAAAGAACATCTTGATGTTGACACCAAGAATGAGGGCGCTGATGACCGCGGCCAGCAGAATCGAGGTTCCCGTCGCCGACAGTACATCCAATTTGTAAACTGCATCGTAGGGGGTGAGCTTGTTCACAATTGGCATGGTCTTCATCACCAGCTTGTCCAGACCGGGGATCGGGAAACTGATCACAAACGACTCCAGCAGAGCGCCCTTGGCGAACAGCCCCTTGAATGCCGGCAGCGTCCAGATGGTCACCATGATGGTGAGCGCGATGAACGGCGACCAAGCCTTGAAGATTTGCCCCATGCTGTACTGGGAATGCGGATGATCCGCCGATATGTGGGCGCCAGCACCGGCGCTCTGGAAGGAAAAAGCTTGTTTGGGTTGCCACATGTACCGCAGGAAAAGCGACAGAACCACCAGACTCACCAGTGCGGAAGTAATATCGGGCAGTTCGTAGGCCCAGTGGTTGGAAGTGTAATACTGGGTCAGGGCAAAGGCGGCCGCCGCCACGAAAACCGCCGGCCAGGTGTCCTTTACACCGCGCCAACCGTCCATGATGAACACCAGCCAGAACGGCACGAACAGCGACAATAGCGGCAGTTGCCGGCCCGCCATTTGTCCAATTAAAAACGGGTCGGTGCCGGTGACCTTGCCGGCGACCGTGATGGGAATTCCCAAGGCGCCGAACGCTACCGGCGCGGTGTTGGCGATCAGGCACAGGCCGGCGGCGTAGAGCGGATTGAAACCCAGGCCCACCAGCAACGCGGCGGTGATCGCCACCGGTGCGCCAAATCCCGCCGCCCCTTCCAGAAAGGCGCCGAAACAGAAGCCGACCAGTACCATCTGCAAGCGCTGGTCGCCGGTAATGGATAATACCGAGGATCGGATGATTTCAAACTGACCGGTCTTGACCGTGAGTTTATACAGAAACACGGCGGCCACGATGATCCAGGAAATCGGCCATAGACCGTATAAAAAGCCGTAACCCGTCGCGGCCAGCGCCATGGAGATCGGCATCTGGTAGACCAATACGGCGACAACAATGGCGAGAGCCACGGTGATCAGCGCGGCGATATGGCCTTTCATCCGCAAGACGGCCAGTGCGACGAAGAAGACGATGATCGGGATGGCGGCAACCAGCGCGGAAAGCCACAAGTTGTCGCCCAGCGGCGTATAAACCTGGGTCCAGGACTGCATGAGAGATCTCTCCTCGGATGGTGGTTGATGACGACACGTTTGTTTTTCTTCCTGAAAGCCTGGTTGGGGAAATCGCGGGCGCAAAAAGCCCCAAACCCATCCACGCGGGTATCCTTGAAATGATCTTGAAGGTGCTGGGAAGTTAGCTGGTATTAGGCTGCGAGCAGCGATCCACCAGATAAACGATGGAACGGTAATAACGCCCGCCGTGCAGGGACAGACCGATTTCGCAGGTACGGCTGGTGGAGTACCCGGACTGGCAGTCGTCCGGCAGCGCCGCCGGCAAATCCCGCAAGGCGCTGGCGTTCAGTTCCGGGTGGGTGAAGCCCTTGTCCCCGGCCCAGCCGCAGCAGGAAATCCGGTCGGGGATGACGACTTTCTCGGCGCACGCCTCGGCGATGGCCTTGAGTTTGGCTTGCAAGCCCATGTTGAGAGTGCTGCAGGTGGGATGAATGGCGACGGTTTCCGGCAGCTTGCGGAGAGTCAGCCGTTCCAGCACGACGTCGTGCAGGAACTCGGTGATGTCGTACAACTTGAGTCGGGATTGTTCCTGATTCCGCTTCAGCCGCAACGCGCAGGGGCTGGTATCGAACACGATGAAGTCCTGCCCGTCGCGGCTGGCTTCGAGCAGGGCTTGCTCGACTTCCCTGCGCTTGGCGTCGGCCTGTTCCGGCAGGCCCTTGCTGGCAAAGGGTTGGCCGCAGCACAGCGCGGCGCTTTTCTCGGGCAGGACCACCTCGAACCCGGCCTTGCGCAGCAGCGCGACGGTTTTCACCGGCAAGGCGTCCCGTTCGGGATCGCCTTGGGCCGGCCCCATGCTGCGGCTGGCGCAACTGGGGAAATAGACCACGCGCGGGCGACCGGAAGCGCCGTTCGCTTCCGGCTCGGGCATCGCGCCGGCGGTCGGCAGGTAGCGATTCCATAGTGGAATCCGGTCTCCGGACAGCTTGCGCATGGCCCCGGTCACACCGCCCTGCAGCCAGGTACCGAAGATCCTATGGGAGAGATTGGCGGTGGCCAGACCCAAGCGGGTGGCGGCGGTCACGCCGGTAAAATGGTTCGCCGCCAGGTCGCCGACCCAGCGCGCGACCGCGCCGCGCCGTTGGCCGCGCTTTTTCAGCATCATCGTGCCGGTGTTGATGCCGACCGGACACGTCAGGGAACACAGGCTGTCGGCGGCGCAGGTATCGATTCCCTGATACGGGTACGACTCGTTGATGGCTCGCAACCGCCCGGCGTCTTCGCCCGCGGCTTGCAGGCGCGCGATTTCGCGCAAGCCGACGATGCGCTGGCGCGGCGACAGGGTCAGGGCGCGGGACGGGCAATTCGGCTCGCAGAAGCCGCACTCGATGCACTTGTCCACCAGCGGATCGACGGCGGCCATCGGCTTGATGTGCTTGAGGTGCGCTTCCGGGTCGTCGTTGAGAATGACGCCGGGATTCAGCAGGTCATGGGGATCGAACAGCGCCTTGATTTCCCGCATCAACCGGTAGGCCTGTTGGCCCCATTCCAGTTCGACGAACGGGGCGATGTTGCGGCCGGTGCCGTGTTCCGCCTTTAGCGAACCGTCGTACCGGTGGACGATCATGCCGCACACGTCGTCCATGAAGTTCCTGTAGCGTTCGGTTTCGGCCGGCTTGGAAAAATCGGGGGTGATGACGAAGTGCAGATTGCCTTCGAGCGCGTGGCCGAAAATGATGGAGCCGGCATAGCCGTGTTTGTCGAACAGTTCCTGCAAATCCAGGGTCATCGCCGCCAACTGGGGCACGGGAACCGCGACATCCTCGATGATGACGGTGGTGCCGGTGGCCCGCGCCGAACCGACCGAGGGGAACAGTCCCTGGCGGATCGCCCACAACTGGGTGAATTCCTCCGGGCGGTCGGTGAACTGGAACGGGAGCAGGGTGGGGATGGCGGCGATGCCGGCGGTAATGACTTCGACCTGGGCGTTGAGGGTCGTCGAGTCCAGCGCCCGCGTTTCCACCAGCAGGGCGGCGGCCGTTTCCGGCAGATCCTTGAAGTACACCGGAATGCCCGGCTTGCTCTCCACCGAACGCAGTGAGGCGCGATCCATCAATTCCACCGCCGCCACCGGCTGGCTTTTCAGCGCCGCCACGGCTTCGCACGCGGTCCTGATGTCGGGGAAGATCATCAGCGCCGTGGCCTTGTGGGTGTGTTCCTCGACCGTGTGGTAAGTGATCTCGGCGATGAAGCCCAGCGTGCCTTCGGAACCGATCATCAGGTGCTGGAGGATTTCGAAGGGGTCTTCGTAGTCCACCAGGGCGTTGAGACTGTAACCGCAGGTGTTCTTGATCTTGAACTTGTTGCGGATGCGCTCGGCCAGCGCCGCGTCGGCGCGGGTGCGCCGGCCGAGTTCGGCGAGGTGGGTCAGCAAAGAGCCGTGGCTGGCGCGAAATGCCTCTCGGCTGACGGAGTCACCGGTGTCCAGCACCGCGCCGTCCGCCAGCATCACCCGCATGCTTTTCAGGGTCTGGTAGCTGTTCTGGGCGGTGCCGCAACACATGCCGCTGGCGTTGTTGGCGGCGATGCCTCCGATAAAACAGGAGTTGATCGAGGCGGGGTCGGGGCCGATCTTGCGCCGGTAGGGAGCCAGGTAGCGGTTGGCGTGGCCGCCGATGATCCCCGGTTGCAAGCTGATGGTCGCCGCGTCCGCGCCGATGCGCCAGTTCCGCCAGCCATCGCCCAATTGCAGCAACACGGAATCGGTGACCGCCTGACCGGACAGGCTGGTGCCGGCGGCGCGGAAGGTCACCGGCGTGCCGTGCCGGTGCGCCAGAGCCAGTATGCGCCGCATCTCGTCTTCGCTGTCCACCCGCACCACCAGCTTGGGAATCAGGCGGTACAGGCTGGCGTCGGTTCCATAGGCCAGAGTACGCAGCGGATCGCCGATCAGGCGCGCCGCCGGAATGAATTGTTGCAGGTCGCGGTGAAGTTGCTCGTAGGCTGCCGTTAGCATGCGCGTCTTAGCCTCTCTCGTCGTCCAGAATCAGCACGATCAACTCCTTGGGTCCGTGCACGCCGAAGGTCAGGACCAATTCGATATCGGCGGTCTTGGACGGACCAGAGATCAGCAGGACGTTGGTCGGCATCCCGTCTTGCCAGCGTTCGCTGGCGATGGCCTCGGCCAGGGAATCATGGATGTGGGCGGCTTCCAGCACCGCGATATGCACCGCTGGCGCCAGCGACATCAATCGTGGTTCTTGCGGGGTGGGCCACAGAATCAGGGCGCCCACGTCGGCGAGACCGCCCTTGGTCGAGGTGATGCTGGCATCGATGGCGAACAGGTGCTCCTTGCAGTGCTCCACCTCCTGGGTATAACCGACCAGCGGCGGCAGATCGCTTTCCCAGCTTGCCTCCAGGGCAGCGCCGAGCGCGGTGGTCGGAGCGTACAGCAGGCCGCTTGGCGAACGTTGGCGGAGCAGGTCCTTGAGAATGGCGGTCCATTGCTGGTTGTCGGTGACGACGACCTCGGCGTGCATGGCCTCCATCAGCCGCTTGAGTCGCGCCACCTTGTCGGCGTGGCTGAGTTCGGTCTCGGGCGGAGCCACCGGTTCGGTCGTGGCAACGGCGTCTTGCGGCGCTACCGCGCGCAGTCTGGCGAGAATGTTGGCGCGGGCGTCACTCATCGGCGATCCCCTTTTCCTTGGCCAGCGCATGCAGGCTCTTGTTGGCGAATTGGGGCAAGGTTCGGGATTGCGTCCACTTTTTCACGATGTCCGGCCCCGGCAGCTTGGACATGTACGGACCCAGCAGGCCCAGCAGCCTGGCGTTCAGGGCGTTGACCCAGGGTGTCGCGTTGCTCGACGCCCAGCCTTTCCAGGTCAGACTCTCCGCCACGTTGACCTTGTAGCCGTGACCCTTGACCGCGTTCGGCGAATCCACCTTGTTGTAGGACTCGCTGCGCAGGCGGCGCAAAATGTCCACGATGGGAATCCTGACCGGACAGACTTCCTCGCAGGCCCCGCAAAAGGTCGAAGCGGTCGCCATCGTCCCGGCATGGTCCAGTCCTTCCAGTTGCGGGGTCAGAATCGAACCGATGGGACCGGGATAGACGTAGCCGTAGGCATGACCGCCGAGGCGGGTGTACACCGGACAATGGTTCAGGCAGGTGCCGCAGCGGATGCACTTCAAGGTCTGCCGCAACTCGGGGTCGGCCCAGATTTTGGAGCGACCGTTGTCGAGCAGCACCAGATGGACTTCCTTCGGGCCGTCCTTCTCGCCCGGCTTGCGCGGCGACGTGATCATGTTGAAATAGGTGGTGATCATCTGGCCGGTGGCCGAACCGGTCAGCAGCCGCAACAGCGGCGGCACGTCCTCCAGGCGTTCCACCACCTTTTCCAGGCCCATGACGGCGATATGCACCGGCGGCGCGGTGGTGCACATCCGGCCGTTGCCCTCGTTTTCCACCAGGCACAGGGTGCCGGTTTCGGCGACCGCGAAATTGACCCCGCTGACGCCGACTTCCCCGGCGAAGAACTTTTCGCGCAGCACCTGGCGCGCGATGGCGTTGAGTTCCTCGACCACTTCGGTGTACGGGGTGTTGGGGATCTTTTCGTGAAACAGCCGCGCGATCTGGTCGCGGTTTTTGTGAATGGCCGGCACGATGATGTGCGACGGCGTTTCGTGGTCGAGCTGGATGATGTATTCGCCGAGATCGGTTTCCAGCGCCTCGATGCCGTGCTCTTCCAGGAAATGGTTGAGGTGCATTTCCTCCGACACCATCGACTTGCCCTTGATGACGCGGGTGG